>JAKFXR010000013.1 GCA_021731285.1 Polaromonas sp.
GGGCGGAAACAACCTGCTATCAATAAAAGAGCGCTTGCGGCCCTGCTGTCATTGCGGGCTCCGACCCGCAATCCATGCCGCGCCCAGCCCTGCCGCCGCTATGCCAAACACAAATCCCGCAAACGCAGATGCGCAGCATCTTCCATGTCCGCCGGCAACTGCTGCTTGGCCAGCAGGTAGTGGCTGGTAAATACATCCAGGTAGGCCGCCAGCGTTTGCGCCGCATGCGCTTCACCCGCCAGTGCCAGGCACAGCGCGGCAACCTCAGACGTGCAAAAGTGCTCGTCACGCTGCGAGCGGCGCAGGCGGTAGCTGGAGAGCTGTTCGCTTTGCAAACTCAGCACCGGCAAGTGCTGGAGATAGGGGCTCTTGCGAAACATCTTGCGCGCCTCGGGCCAGGTGGCGTCCAGCAGCACAAACAGCGGGCGCTTGCCCTCGCCGCCTTCAGGCGGCAACACATCGGTCACCACCCGCTCTGGTGCAACAAACTCCCCGGGAAACACCAGGTAGGGCTGCCACTGCGGGTCGGCCAGCAGGGCCAGCAGCGCAGGGTCCACCTCTGTGCGCGCCCAGCCAAAGGCAAAGGTGTCGGCCACCACATCGGCCACCAGCCAGCCGGTGTTGCTGGGCTTGAGCGGCTCAATGTCGGCCATCAGCAGGCACATGCCTGCACGCACAGGCAAATCAGGGCGCAAGGTGCAGATGCAGTGGGTAGGCACCAGCCGGCAACCGGCGCAGCGCGGCCCACGCGGCCCGCCGCGGGCCAGAAAAGGCTTGGAACTGCGGGCCAGGCGCGCAGTGCGCAGGCGGCTGACCGCATGCGGGGCGGAGGGTGAAGGCGCGCTCATTCAGCGGCCGTCCGTCCGGTGGGACGAATCAGGCCGCAGGCGGCCGGTGCAGCGCACACAGCTTGTTGCCATCCGGGTCGCGCAGATACGCCAGGTACAGCTTGCCCACCGGGCCATCGCGCCACCCTGGCGGGTCTTCACAGGTGGTGCCGCCGTTGGCAACACCCGCCGCATGAAAAGCCGCGCCCTGCTCCGGCGAGTCCACCTTGAAACCAATGGTGCTGCCGTTGCCATGGCAAGCGGCTTCGCCATTGATGGGCGTGGTGATGCCAAAGCTACCCGTTTTGCTGCGGTAGAAATAACGGTTCTTGTTGGCAACGCCCGGGCCTATGCCCAGCGTGCCGAGCACCGCGTCATAAAACTTTTTTGAGGCTTCGAGGTCGTTAACGCCGACCATGACATGACTGAACATTGCTTTTGTCTCCGGGGGTTTTGGGTGGGCAGAAGCCAACACGCGAGAATGGAAAATAAGGGTGCAACGTTAACGCATTAGAGGTCACGCTTTTTCTTCCGGGCCGTCCTTATCGTCAAGTTTCTCATTTACTTTAAGTCCTTGATCTACTTTGTCGCCTTGCTTCTTAAGCTCCAGATCATTTTTTTCGGAAAGCCTCTTGGCGATGGCTGAGAACCCCGGTATTTTGGCGAGAGTTTCTAACGACTCGGTCAATTTACTGCTTTTCTCTAATGCGTCCATGAGCGGATGATCGGACTTGTTGTAGTCGGTAATAAGTTTTCCAGGATTTTCAGCGCTGACCTGCAATACGTTGAAAAGGAGCTTTATTCGCAATTCTTCTTTGACCAAGCCTTGGTGTGGCAAAGTTTCGATTTGATTTGACAAGCCTGAGAAAGTTTTACCCAGTACCAACTTATGGGTGTACTCCTCAATTAACCGCTTCGAAAGATTCGCCTTTTTGCTTGTGGAATAGGCGAGCCATAAAACAGGAAAATAAATAGGCAAAATCGAAACTATCAAGCTAGGCGTATCCTTTAAAACTTGCACTAAGTCTTTCCCCTCGAACGCCAGTAGATATATATCGACGGCGAAAGGTATCACCGAGATTGCTACAAGGCCATAGATTGCTTGCGCAAATCGTTCTTCAAATTTGGCAAGTAATATCTCCTCTGAGTCCTTCTTCTTCTCATATGCCGCGCTCAGGCCTTCTGCCATGGCTCCCGGGAGCAAGCCTGTTAACTGACTATTAATTTGGTCATATCTACCACTCGCGGTGGCAAGCAGAGTTTCGTAGTCGGTTTGTCGATTGTTCAGTAGCAATTTGTGTTTTTCAGTGATTTCGTTCACCGCGTTCGTAGTTGCTGCCTCCAAGCCCGACGCCGTTTCTGTGAGTTGCTTGTAAGTTGCATCAAGCTCATCTTTTATGCCATCAATATGTTGACTTTCCCCATCCGCATCGGCAACGTCCTCACCCAAGATTAACTTGTGCAGTTCGTCGATTTCCGCTTTTCTACTTACGGCATGACTAAGGGTATTTTTTATACTTTCACCCAAAGTTTTTGCTTCATTCAGTGAGGCCTGAGCTTGTGCAACTGCTTCGGGTAATTTTTCTGCAAGCTCCAGGTCTTCGCTAGCACCTCCCATCTTTTCGGCAAGATCGTTGATCTGAAGGTCTAGGTTTTTTTTGCCTTCCAGGAAGTCTGAGTAAACCTCTTGTGTGGCGTCTATCTGACTCCGCAAATTTTCGGAAAGCGTCGAAGTTGAAGCGATTTCTTTCTTCAACAGTTCTACCTCGTTCGAAGCAGAATTTCTGTAGTGCTCAATCTCTTGAAGTGCAGTTTGAATCTGCGTGCCGGCCTTATTGGATGTTTCTGCATGCTCGGCAGCTTTTTGTGCAGCTGCTCTTGCCGACTCTTCCGAATCTGTCGCTCGAACCGAAATAGCTACATCGAGAGCGTTTAACTTCGATTCGATTCTTTGGCTTAGGCTGTCTAAGCCCTGAGAAAGCAGCTGCATATCATTTCGCAAGCTGTCAATGTCTTCGTTGGTTGGTCCCCAAATACCCATTTGTTTCTCCCCTTTTTCCAATTGAAATTGTTTCTAAAATCTTATCGAATGCTTTTCAAGGCGTTTCCCAAACCCGCCATCCCTACTTACCGTGATTACAAGTCGCTGCGTCGCCCGCGTCGCCGCCACATAGAACACCCGCGCGGCCACCTGCTCGTCTTCGCCCTCCGCAGGCATGTGCCCCACGCCGGGCAGCGCTACGACGGGAAACTCCAGTCCCTTGCTGACCTTCATGGTCATGATCTGAACGGCGTTGGCGCCCGGGTTGAAGTCGCCTGATCGTTGGCGCACATTGAAGGGCAGCTTGCGCTGGTGCAGCGCGTTCGCGCACAAGTCCATCGTGTCGTAGTCTGCGCACAGGATGGCCATGTCGCCCCAGGCGTGCCCATCCTTGTGGGCGTTGCTCAACTGGTCGGCGATGGCGAAGGCTTCTTCGCGCAGGCTGGGCAGTTTGATGATGACGGGCGCTTGCCCATCACGTCCGCAGCTGATGGGTTTGACCAACGGGATGCCGTCATCATCTCTGTCGTCGGCAGTCAGCAGGTCGGCCGCGATAAGGTTGGCGGTTTGCAGAATCTGTTTGGTGTTGCGGTAGTTGATTCTCAGGATGGTGGTGCGGCCCTGGGCCTGTACCCCCACGCTCTTGAAGCTGAATTGTTTGCTGCGACTGCGTTCGTAAATGCTTTGTGCATCGTCATACAGAAGCAGCAAGCTGTTGGTGGCCGGGTCCACCATTTGCGTGACGAGTTTGAGCCACTCGGGTGCAAAGTCGTGGCCTTCGTCAATCAGTACGGCCTGGTACTGGCCGCTCGGGATGTGTTTGCGGTCTACTGCGGCAATGACGCGTTCAACAAGGTCAACCGAGTACCGCGTGCTTTGCAGCGGCATAGCCTGCCCCGAGTATTTGAGTTGGTCATAGCACCATTTATGAAAGTGCCGCACATGCACCTTGCCGCCCAAACCCTTGGCATTCATCACGCTGTGCAGCTTCACGCCCAGCGGCTCGTTAAAACACAGGATGAGGATGGGCTTGCTGCTGGCGGTGCTGGCCCGTGCGAGGTACTCGGCACGGTAACCCAGGATCATGGTTTTGCCTGAGCCAGCCACCCCATGAATCACGCGGTGGCCGTCGCCCAGGCTGCGCGCCAGTTGCTCCTGCTGCAAATCCATCACACGCATGATGTCGGGCAGTTCGGCGTCTGTGTCGCTGTCGTCAAACAGCGAGCCCGGCTGCTGCACCCGCACTTGCGGAAACATGATCCAGCGCACACGGTCCAGTTGCGGCAGCGACATAACGCCGCTCATCGTGAAGGGGAACATGCCCCACAGGCGGCTCTGCAACTCTTCGGCATCCACTTTTTCCAGCATCTCGTCGCTGCAAATCACGGAGTGCGGCTCAATCACCTGATCCAGCTGGCCTTCGGTGAACTGCTTGCGCGTCATGTTGGTAAGCACCACGCCGTAGCTCCACGGGAAGCACAAACTGCCCTGGTACTTGCCCTCCGCATGTACCAGCTGCGGGTCGCGCTTTAGTGCGTCAGCTACTGCATGTGCGTATTGCCGGGCTTGTTCCGCCGGGTTGGGCTGGGTTTTGAGCATGCCGTCAATGAAGACCTGCCAGCTTTGCTTGTCTGCGTGGTGGATGGTCTTGGGGCTCCAGTCCTTGACCTCCAGGATCAGAATTCCGCGCCGGGGATGCATCACAACAAAGTCAGGGTGCAAGTGGCGAGGTCCAATCGGCACGTCATACCAGAGCAGGTAGTCGTCATCCAGCTTTTGCTCCAACCGCTCCGCGAGCTTGCGCTCGCCGCTGGTCATGCGGGAGCCGCAACTACCAATTGAGGGAATGAGGGTCGCCATCCGGGGAGTCACTACTCTGTTAACACTTTGTGACATCGATCATCGCCGCTATTGGGCGTGAGGGCTACGGGGCTTTCTCCTGATGAGGTCACGAACCAACGTTTGCGGGTGAAACCTCAAGGTAAATAAATCACAAGAAATGCAATCCGCCGCCACCCGCTACCAGCAGTCCAGGCAACCCCACATGCCTTGATGACAAGCCCTTCCCCCACAAGCGCCGCCAAGCCCCGGTCCGATAATTGCGTCATGACCCCGATGCCGCCCAACGCCACCATGCCCGACATCGTCCTTCCGGACGAGCCCGGCGTGACGGCGGTGACGGTTGTGGAGGTGACGGTGATTGAGGAGCAGCAGGTTTTTGACCCCAACAGCACCGCACACTTCCAGACGAAGATGACGCGGGCGCCGGTCTGGTTCGTCTCTTTTGTGGCGAGCAACCACCGTGAGAAGCACCGCTTCCGCGAAGAGCTGGCGCATATCAAGGGGGCGTGGCCCCTACTGATGAAGCAGCGCCAGGGCGGCACCTGGACGCCGGAAGAAAAAGTCCGGCTCAAGGCGATGGTGCGGTCGGCCTCCTCGGTCAGCCCCTACCTGTTTATCTGGGCGATACCGGGCTCCATGGTCCTGCTGCCTTTCCTGGCGTGGTTTCTGGACCGGCAGCGCAAAAAGCGCGCCGTCGAGCGCCGCCGCAGCAAGGAATAAGCCGGACCCTTGGGCCAGTGCGCGCCTTCCGCGGTGACATCTGGCACCTGTCTGGGGTGAAAAACTGGCACTGCCGGAGTTTCGATAGCGCACTATGCTTGACCTTCGCGGCCAGTCAGTCTGGCGGTTTTGGTCAGTGTCACTGACCGGGCACGCATCGCCACAGGTGTAAAAATTTGAGGACAAGCACCGCGCTGTTGCCTGAAGCGGCGGCGCCAGACCTCACATCCCAGCGGAGTGAACGATTGAACAGCCTCTCGAGCAAAACCGACATGACAGTCCTGATCGCCGACGACCATGCGCTGGTGCGTGACGGCCTGCGCGGTCTGGTCGGTAGCGTCCTGGGCGAGGTGGGATTTGTCGAAGCGGACGATGGGCCATCCCTGATGCAGGCTGCCTGCGCCAGCCCGCTGCCCAGGCTGGCCCTGGTGGACCTGAACATGCCGGGCATGGACAAGGGCTTTCGCCTCGCAGAGCTGGCACGCCTGCGTCCCGACTTGCCGCTGGTTGTGATTTCTGCACTGACCTCCCCCGACATCGTGCGGCGCACACTGGAGATTTCAACCGTGCACGCGTTTGTGTCCAAAAGCGCGCCCTCGGGGCAGATTTGCGCTGCGATTGTTGCCGCCATGCAGGGCCACAAGCTGCCGTTTGCACTGCGTGTAGCCGACGTCAAACGCCCGGACCTGATCCTCACGCCGCGCATGGAGGAGGTGCGCCAGCTGCTGCGCCTGGGCATGAGCAACAAGATGATTGCCAGCACTTTGGGCATCACAGAGGGCACCGTGAAGAACTACATGAGCGAGATATTCAAGGCGCTCAACGTATCCAACCGCACGCAGGCTGCACAGCTCGACCCGGAAAGCCTATGACGCTGGCCAGGGACGAGCGACCGGACCCGGAGGACAGCGCGCACACCGTCTCATCGCTCTGGGCGCTGCGCGCCTGCGAGTTGTTGTGCGCATTCATGTTTGCCACGGCCCTGCCCTGGCAGCAGCCTTTTGCCTGGTTCGCGGTGATTGCCGGGCTCGGTGCGCTGCGCTGGTGGCATGTCAACCGCCCCTCTTTCAAGGCTTTGCCCAAGCCGCGGCGCAAGCGTGTGTACCGCATCTACATGTGGGTGCTGATGTCTTATGTGGGCAGCTCCTGCTACTTTCTGTATGTGCCCGGCAATGTGCCCATGCAGGCGGTTCTGATGAGCTACCTGCTGGGCAACGCAACCCTGATCGCGGTGCGCCTGACGGGCGACGTGGTGCGCACCACCATCGCCCTGTGCCTGGCGGTGCTGCCCACTTCCTTGCGGTTCATTGTGGAAGGCGCTGCCAGCAACACGCTGTTGATGCTGATGGGCATAGGCGGCTTGCTCATGACCATCACGATGGTGTTTCTTTCGCGCGCGCAGGAGAGCAGCGTGCTGCATCAGTACGAGCAACGCCGGCGCGCAGAGGCTGTTGCAAACGCGGTTGCGGCGATGGGCCTGAGCAAGTCGCGTTTTTTTGCGGCGGTCAGCCATGACCTGCGCCAGCCGGTTCACGCCATTGGCCTGTACCTGGTACCGCTGCTTGCGATGGCCCAAAAGACGCAGGACCGGGCCGCCATCCGGGCCGTTGAAGGCATCAATCAGTCCTGGCGGGCGCTCGATGATTTGCTGTCACAGGTGCTGGACCTCACGCGCATGGACTCGGGTGTGGTCAAGGCGGATTTGCAGCCGACCGAGATCGCACCCATCGTCTCCAGCCTGATCCTGCAGCACAGCGCAGTTGCCGAGGCGGCCGGCGTGCGGGTGGTGTCACTGGTCAGGCCGGGCGCCTGGGCCATGGCGGACGGCTTGATGCTGATCCGCATGTTGTCCAATCTGCTGGACAACGCCATCAAGTTTTCACCGCAAGGCGGCACAGTGCTGGTGGCGCTGCGCGGCGGGCGCAAACGCTGGCGACTGCAGGTGCGCGACTGCGGCGTCGGTATCGCCAAGGGCGCGCAGGAAAGAATTTTTGAGGAGTTCGTGCAGATTGACAACGAGGCGCGTGACCGGCAACGCGGCCTCGGACTGGGGCTGGCGATTGCCAAGCGCTTTGCCTTGCTGATGAATGGCAACATCGAGGTTCGTTCTGCACCCGGTCAGGGTTGCTGCATGACCATCACGTTGCCTGTGGCCAGGCGCCCGGACGAAGTTCCCAGCGCTGAGCTTGCCGCGGATCGCATGGACACCGTACCGGGCGAGTTGCTGCCGCAGTCTGGCCGCTTTGTGCCCGTGCTGTCCATGCGCGACGTGTTGCTGGTGGAGGACGACTCGCTGGTTGCAGGGGCGACTCAGGAACTGCTGACCTCATGGGGCCTGCGTGTGCGGCATGTGGAGACCGCAGACGAGGCCATGCGCGAGGCCGCCTATGGCCAGTTGGCCATCTGCGACGCGCGGCTTCCGCACAGCGCTTCGGGGCTGGATGTGGCTTTGGCCCTGCGCGCGATTGGCAAGAAGGTGCTGCTGATCAGCGGCGAGACCAACGCCGCCCTGCGTGAAGCGGCGCAGCAGCATCAGTTACTGCTGCTGACCAAGCCGGTGTCTGCGCCGCAACTGCTGTCGGCCCTGCAGACGCTCTAGCCGTCGTGCCGCGCGACGCAGGCGTCACCCTGGCACCCTGCCACCGGGTATGACTAATTTCACATGGCCGTTTCTGGACGTCGCCACTAAATTCACCTGCGTGGGTTGCGCACCGTCGTGCACATCCGTTGACCAGAGGAATGACCATGAGCTACCAGTTTTCACCGGAAAGCAGCTTCCCGGGCGCACGCCACGCTGCCGCGCCACCGCAGCTGCCGCGTGCCGGACGTTTCGCAGCAACACGCGGCATCGGCGTCGTTCGCCGTATGTACCAGCTGCTTTGCAGGTTCGCGCCTGCCCTGGCTGCACACCTGGCCTATGCGCAGCTGGCCAGGCCGCCGCGCAGCGCGCTCAGCGAGCGGCACCTTGCCACCCGCAGGCAGGGCAGACCGCGCCGGCTGGCGGTGGGGTTGAACAAGCTCGCCGTGTATGAATGGGGCGAAGGCCCAACCATCCTGATGGTGCATGGCTGGGGTTCACACGCCACTCACATGGGCCGGATGATAGGCCCGCTGGTGGACGCGGGTTTTCGCGTCGTTGCATTCGATGCGCCGGCACACGGCATGTCCTCGGGTGCCTCTACCGATCTGGTGCAGTTTGCCAACGCGGTAGCCGTCGTGGGCAAACAGGCCGGGCCCCTGCACTGCGTCATCGGCCATTCATTTGGCGCAGCCATGGCGACCTATGCCGCCAGGGACTGGGGCCTGGAGGTAGGCAGGATGGTGCTCATCAGCCCCTTCAGCCACTGCAACTGGTTTCTGCAGATGTTTGCGGCGCATGTGGGCCTCACCCCTGAGGTGCTCGACCGCATGCGCCAGATGCTCACGCGTTTGTACGGTGGCCGTTTGAAATGGGGCCGCATGTCGGTACTGGACATGGCCCGCAAGGCGGGGTATCCCATGCTGTTCGTCCATGACGAGGACGACGAAGAGATTCCTTTCGAGCACAGCCTGGCCATGGTTACCGCACTCCAGACCGCGCAGTTCATGGCGACCAGCGGCCTGGGCCACCACCGGGTGGTGCGCCACCCCGATGTCATCAGATCTGTTGTGGCATTTTCCTCGCATTAGGACTTGCCATGCAACATCCAGCTTTGTCATCCGTCTCTCCCCGCCCCCACCGGCTGGCCCTGGTGCTGGGCAGTGGCGGTGTCCGCAGTGTTGCCGCGCTCGGCGTGGCCTGGCGCCTGGCGCAGGAGGGCATCCGTCCGGACTTCATTGCCGGCTGCAGTTCCGGCGCGCTGTTTGGCGCGCAGCTTGCCATGGGCATGCAGGGCGAGCAGGCGCTGAGCGCGGCGACTGCCCTGTGGTCGGCCGAACTGACACAGCAGCGCCGCTGGCGGGCTTATGTGCAACTGCTGGCGCCGCGGCTTGCTGGCTTCGGCGCGGGCTTTGCACTGCGCGACGACCGGCTGATTGTCCAGCGCATCGCTGCGGCTTTTGGCGAGCGCCGGCTTGAGCAGCTTGAAACGCCCATGCGAGTGTCGGCCACTCAAGCCGCGAGCGGTCAGCCGGTGGTGCTGACGCGGGGCAGCGTGGTGGATGCACTGCGCGCCAGCATGGCGGTGCCCATCATTTTCCCGAGCGTGGAGATGGATGGCCAGCGCCTGGTTGATGGCGTGCTGTCCGACCCCTTGCCGCTGTCTGCCGCGGCTGACGCGCAGGTGGTGGTGGCGCTGGGCTTCAGAGGCGCGATGCCGCGGCGCGTTGACCGTCTGTCGCGCCTGGTGGCCCAGACCAGCACCACCCTGATCAACAACCTGATGCAGGCGCGCATCGACGCGGCACGCGCGACAGGACAGACGGTGATCATGCTCGAGTTGGGTCTGGACAGGCATGTGGGCCTTTGGGAAACCTCAGCCATGCCGTATCTCTTTGAAGCTGGCAAGCGCGCGGTGCAGGCCCGCATGACAGATATCGTGGTCGCGCTTGAGCAGGCCACGCAAAACACCACCCGCCCCTTGTTTGCTTATCAGACCTCAACCCATGGCACTGAGAAAAATGACCTTTACCACCACACACACTGAAAAGTATGCCCGCTGCATTGCAGCGTCCACCCGCGTTCGCTGGGACATAGGTCGCGACGTGATACGCGGGCGCGTGTTCGATTTTTCGAAACACTTCCTGCCCGATGGGCTGTCACGCGTCAGCCAGCTGGATTTTCTGCAACCGGCCGAACAGGTTTACCTCAGCCAGATTCAGGGGCGGACCTACGCCAACATGTTTGGCCTGGTGGAGCGTTTCATCGGCATCAAGATGCTGGAGATCACCCGCGATCACTGGTTCGGCGATCAGGTGGCGCTTGAAGCGCTGGTGCGCTTTAGCGATGAGGAGCTCAAGCACCAGGAGTTGTTCCGCCGGATTGAGCGCTTGGCCGCCGCGGGCATGCCGCCCGGGTATGAGTTTTTGCCGACCGCCAACGAGGTGGCCGCACAGGTGCTGCAGGCGCCCACCTGGGCGGTGCTCGCGCTGACCTGCCACATCGAGCTGTTTACCCAGACCCACTACCGCCAGAGCATGGAGCCCGCAGACAACCTTTCCGAGTTGTACAAGGACGTCTTTCTTTTCCACTGGCAGGAGGAGTCGCAGCACGCGACCCTGGATGCGCTGGAGTGGGAGCGCGAGGACGCGCGCATCACCCCGCAAGAGCGTGACGCAGCTGTGGATGCGCTGATTGGCCTGGTAGGCGCGATCGACGGCATCCTGCAAACACAGTCGCTGGCCGATGCGCACTACTTTGTGGTGACCTGCGGGCGGCGCGTGCCCCAGGCGCAGGTGGACCGGCTGGCCGCCGGCCTGCTGGATGCTTACCGCTGGCAATACATCGTCTCTGGTGTGCAGCAAGCCAGGTTTCGTGAACTGCTTCTCCAGATGATCACCGGCGCGCAATGGCAGCGTATCGAGTCTGCGCTGGCCCCTTTGATGAACTGAACCCGGAGTAACTTTCATGCCCACCCAAAAACTTTTTGTTTCTACGTTGTTCGCTCTTGCCCTTGCGGGCCAGGTCTGCGCTGCCAGCGAAGCCGCCACCAGCATCGAGGAGGCACATCGTGCCTACTACCTCGGTGAGTCCGAACGTGCATTGCAGATTTACCAGCAGCTTGCGGCCGCCGGCCATGCGGAGGCGGCCGAGCGCGCGGGTTTCATGCTGCTGACGGCTGTGGGCGAGCGCCCGAACAAGGCCCATGTCGCGCGTGCTGCGGCCTTGCTGGTGCAGGCGGCCAGGGCGGGCCGCCAGAGTGCTGTTGTTGTGCTCGGCATGCTGGACAGTGCCGACTGAGCGGGTGTCCCGGGCGTTCGCGGTTTTCAGCCGCGCGATACGTCTGCGGCCACGCACAGCCAGCGGCCTGTAGTCTTGGCCCAGACGTCGGTGTACCGACCAACCCCGGCACGGCCGTCAGCATGCACAAAGGTCGTGCGGCCATGAACAATTGCGCTGCTGCCGAAAAGCCGCACAAGCACGTCATGAACAGCGAAGTCGCCGACCTGAATGGGCTGGGCGGCACGTTTAATGAATTCGGCGCGAGCAGACAGCGTGCCATCGGCATTGCTGTTGAGAAAATCCGCCGCAAGGTGGCTTTCAAACCAGGCCTTGTCAGAGCTTTTGACGGCGTTGATGAATTCCTGATTCAGGCGAACCAGCTGTGACTCGTTTTCGGCGCTGGCCGCAGGGGTCTGGGGGTTTGCTTGCTGCATGAGAAGCTCCTTAAAAACGGTTGAAATGGGCGGACACACAAACCCAGCCTTGCTGGCGGCGCGTATAAATGTCCGTGTAGCGGCCGGTACCCCACTGTCCTTGAAGGTTTTTGTACCTGAAGCCCGCGTGGATCAGGGCCAGCTCGCCGACGAAGCGGATCAAGACGTCCACCGCCTGCAACTCCGTACCTGGGTAGGGCTGGGAGATGCGCTGCAAAAAGCCGGCGCGGTCCACCACCGAGCCATCGCGATGGCTGCTTAAAAAGTCTTCCGCCAGATGCGCCCGGTACCACGCGGCATCGGAATGTTCGGCCGAGTGGATGAACTGGCGGTTCAACTCTTGCAGTGTCTCGAGGTCAGCCGCACGGTCGGTGGCAAGGTCTGTTGCTTGCATGGAAAAGTCTCCTTGGTTGACGAATCAAGGTTCAAGCATAGGTTTGCGCTGGCACTTTCCAAGTGCCAGTTTTTTCTTATATGAAGGTGCCAGATCTGCCTCAAAAGCGTATGATCGGCAGACACACAGCACCCGGCGGATGGCCATGCTTCTGAGTTTCAAAAATTCTGCTGCGCCCCTGAACCGGCGCGTTTATCTGGCGCTCAAGGGCGGGATCCGCGACGGCCGGTTTCCACCTGGAAGCCGGCTTCCTTCAACCCGTGCTCTGGCCACCGACCTGGGAGTCTCCCGCAACACGGTCACGCTGGCTTATGAGCAACTCGCGGCCGAGGGTTACGTGTCCAGCAGGAGCCGCTCCAGCACGACCGTCCTGGGTGCCGTACAGCCCCAACCCCAGCCGGCGCCGCCGCTGGTGGCCCCACGGGTGCAACAGCCACCGCAGGTGTCGGCTTTCGCCAGCAGGCTGATACGCGACAAGGTGGCGCCGCCCACCGCTGCGTTTGGCCGTCGGCCCGGCGTGCGGTATGACTTCCGTTATGGAAGCGCTGCGCTGGACGAGTTTCCCAACGAGATCTGGCGGCGCCTGCTGTCGGTTCATGCCAGACAGGCCAGCCGTGACACCCTGGCTTATGCGGCACCGGCCGGTTACCTGCCGTTGCGCACGGCCCTGGCCCAGTACCTTCAGCGCGCTCGCGGGCTGCATTGTGACGCGGCGCAGATCATCATCGTCAATGGCGCCCAACAGGCGATTGACCTGGTCGCTCGCCTGCTGCTGGACCCGGGGGACGCGGTGGTGGTGGAAGAGCCGCACTACCCCGGGGCCACCAAAACCTTCGAAGCGATGGGTGCACGCCTGCTGCGGCTGGCGACGGACGCGCAGGGGCTGGACACCGCGCAACTGCCGCCGGCCAGCGCTGCCGCCCGGCTGGCCTATGTGACGCCCTGCCACCAGTTTCCCTCCGGAACCATTCTTCCCCTGGAGCGCCGGCTTGCCTTGCTCGACTGGGCGGCACGGACCGGGGCCTGGGTGCTTGAAGACGACTATGTGAGCGAGTTTCGTTATGAAGGCAAACCGCTGGAGCCTTTGCAGGCGCTGGATAGACAGGGTCGTGTGATCCACGTCGGGACGTTTTCCAAAACCCTGTTTCCGTCGCTGCGGCTGGGTTATCTGGTACTGCCACATGTACTGACCGAGCACTTCACTGCAGCCAAGTGGATGACCGACCGGTTTTCGATGTTGTTGCCGCAACTGGCACTGGCTGACTTCATCAGCAGTGGGCAGTTTGAAAAGTACCTGCGCCGCGCAGGGGCGCGAAATGCCGCCAGGCGTCAGGCGCTGGTGGATGCCTTGACGCAGCATTTTGGCGACCGCATCGAGATCGCCGGCGGCAAAACCGGTGTTCATCTGATGGTCTGGTTCAACGGCATGGGCCCAGGCGAAGTGGACACGCTGATAACTCGTGCGACGCAAGCCGGGGTGGGGCTGTATGCCATCGCTCCCTACTTTGTGAAGCCCACGGTTCGCGGCGGGCTGCTGTTTGGCTACGCCTCGCTGTCCGTGAGCGAGATCCGGACCGGCATCCGCAAGCTGGCCGCACTGGTGCCTGCTCCGCGGCGCAAAAAATGAACCCGTTGAAGAGCTTGACCGCTGTAATTTTTCACGCAAGGAGATTTCATGCCAGGCAGAGACACTGTTGAACGCTTTGTTGCCCGCGTCGAAGAAAACGCGCACACCGAAGCCATCGCCGAGTTCTACACGACCGGCGCGACCATGCAGGAGAACCAGGCCGCGCCACGCCGCGGGCGTGACATGCTGGTGGCGCATGAGGCCAAAGTGATGGCGCGCGCGAAATCGCTGACGTCGCAATGTGTGCGACCGTTCTTCATCAGCGGCGACCATGTCGCCATCCGCTGGATCTTCAATTTTGTGTGGGCGGATGGCAGCACCACCCGCATGGAAGAGATGGCGTATCAGCGCTGGGAAGGTGAGCGCATTGCCGAAGAGACGTTTTTTTATGACCCGGCGCAACGTACGCCTGTACCGGCTGGTTGAATGGGCTTTGCCCGGGGACGGGGATGAATCCCGGATCAAGTCCGGGATGACAACCCCAAACAGCCGAAGCAGCCGCGGATGGGCTTGTGCTTCGGCTTTTCTTTTCAGCCGCCCTTGCCCTGACCCTGGTTGATCAGGCCTTGGAGCGGCCTGTCACGAGACGGTAGATAAACAGCAGGAGGATCGCGCCCAGCACGGCCGCAATAAAACCTGCCGACTCGCCCACCTGGTACAGGCCCATCGCACGGCCCAGGTAGCTGGCGATCACCGAGCCGACGATGCCGATCAGCACGGTGACGATGAAGCCGCCAGGGTCGCGGCCCGGCATCAGGAACTTGGCAACAACGCCAACAATGAAGCCGATGAGGATGGTGAGAATAATGCCCATGATGGTTCTTCCTGAAATGTGGTTTATCGGTCAAAAAGTGAGCCGTAGCGCAGGCCCCGGACACCCATGCAGATTACCGGCGCGCCCCGGGACTCTTGAATCGGAGAAGCTGCTGCACCGGCGTAGGACCACGCTGAGGCAGGCTGTGGGTGATGCAGGTGTGCCGTCTGTTCAAGCGGCATGCTTGGGCGGTCCGGGCAGCAGGGTAAAGGCCAGGGCTCCGGCCGCCAGCAGCATGGCAATGCTGGCCAGCACCGCGGTGAAAGGCTCCATGCCATGCGCCGCCGCCGCTGAGGCCACCACACCGGTCAACCACTGCATGGTGGCCACACCCAGAAACATGGCCATCGTGAAAACCGACAGCGCGCGCCCTGTCATGGCTGCGGGGTAGGCGGCGCGCACGTCGGCGTATTGAAGAATCATGTAGCCCGACAGCAGGCCAATCACAATCGGCGCGGCCACATCGATCACCGGGCTGTGGGTAAAGGCAAAGGCCGCAAACAGGCCGGCCAGCAGCACGGTGAAGCCGACGATCCAGCGGCGGCGTGTGGCCGGCCCCGGGTCCAGCCGGCCAAACAGTGGCGGGCCGGCCAGCGACACCAGCGACATGATCAGCGCGACGTTGCCGCTGTGCACCAGCGAGAAGCCGTGCCGCTCAATCAGCAGCGGCCCCAGCCACAGCCCGCGCAGTGAAATGAAAGACGCATAGCCCACACAGGCCAGCAGCAAAATGCCCCAGGTGTGCGGCAGGGTGAACAAGGCGCCAAGCCGGCCAGCGCCTGGCCCACAGACTCTTTGCGCCGGCTGGCATGGTCTGCGGCAGCAGGTTCGTGCACCAGCGCCCAGATCAGCACCCAGGCCAGCACGCCCCAGGCGCCCAGCACCCAAAAGCCCATGCGCCAGGAGCTCACGTTGATCAGCCATGCCAGCGGCGTGCCGGTGAGCAGCAGGCCAATGCCGCCCACACTCATGGCCAGGCCGGAGATGGCGGCAAACCGGTTGGCGGGCATGTGCCGCGCAATAAAAACCGTGCACACCAGAAAAGCCGGCGCGCAACCAATGCCTATCAGCACCTGGCCCGCCACCAGCATGCCAAAGCCGGGCGCCATGGCCGACACCACGGCCCCGGCCACCGCCACAGGGAAGGCCGTCAGCACCGTGCGCCGCACGCCATGCAGGTCAATGCTGATGCCCACAAACAGTTGCATCGCGCCAAACGCAAAGTGAAAAGCGCCGGCAAACAAACCCAGCGCGCTGGCGTCCAGCGCAAAGTCGGCCTGCAACGGCGCGGCCATGATGGCCGCCACCGTGCGAAAGGCCTGGCTCAATGCAAAGGCCGTGACCAGCGCAAACAGCATGACCCAGATGGCGCGTGTGGCAACGGGTGGTGTGGCAGGTGGCGTGGCGTGGCGGCCAGCCAGCGGCAGGGGGGCAGAACTCATGCGCTGACGATACACCGGCGGGGGGGCTGTTCGTCCTGAGTTGTCGAAGGGTTCGACGCACAGGCTTCGACAGGCTCAGCCCGAACGCAGACGGGCTGCGACACATTTGAAGGGTCAAATCGGGTGTTGGCCCTTGAGTGGCGGATCGATGTTGCTATTGAATATATAGCGACGTCAGGCGCCGGCCCGGCACTTACTGCAGCGAATGGGTGCCGGCTGCCAGGTCTTCGGCGTGCATTTTGCAAAACTCCACCAGGTACTCCAGCTCGGACGCCTTGTTGAACACCACGTCGGCGCCCAGCTCCAGGCAGCGGTCGGCGATCTGCTTGTGCGCGTGGCTGGTCAGCACCACCACTTTTTGCTCGGGCTTGCGTGCCTGACAGTGTTTGAGCACACCAAAGCCTGAGCCTTCCTTGAGGGACAAATCCACAATCAACAGTTGCCAGTGGTCGTGGTGGGCCTTGAGCCATTTGCGCGCGGCGCTTTCGCCATCGGCATGGCCTATGAACTTCAGCGGCGCAATCTCTTCCATGGCAGTGACTACCGTGGCGCGTATGTCGGGCTGGTCTTCAACAAGAAAGGTATGGAGGATCAAAGGAGGGCTGTGCGTGGAAGGATGCAGCACGATAGCCATTTATGCATGGGCCGAAAAGTCATCCGCCATGCTCAGCGGGTGTAGGGCTCGTCCTACGCGCGATGTTTCAAGCTTACGGACAGGGCCGCAGCGTCTTGCCATCCATGGGCATGGCCAGCGCGTCCAGGCGGGAGCGCAGGCTGCTGTCAACCGCGGTCAGCTTGAGCGTCTGGCCGCGCAGCTCGGCGCGCTCCTGCACCACCCTGGCAGTGCGCACACCCTTGCCCGCCATGCGGACCAGCTCGGTCTCGGCTTCAGCTTGCGACGCAAAGCTGCCCAGCGACAGACCCGGCGCCAGCGCGGCATTGGTCACCGGCCGGAAGGCCACGCCCAGCTGGCGAAGCTCGCCGCGTTTTTTGGCCACGGCTTCTTCGCTCGGGTACTTGCCCATATAGACAATCCAGCGCGCAGACTCCAGCGTGGCCTCCATTTGCCAGCTGCCTGCAGGCAGGGATGCCGCCTCCAGTGCCGCGCGCAGGCTGGCGCTTTGTTGTTCGTTGAAGGGGCCGGCCAGCAGGCATTCCCCGGCGTCCGCGCCGGAGGCAGCGGCTGACGGTCTGCCGTTTTCAATGCGCGCTGCTTCTTCCTGCGTCAGCAGGCGTATCGCCTCGGGGTTGATTTGTGTGGCCATGCGCTGGGGCTCGGTCTGCGTGCTGGGGTTCAGGCCCAGCTCGGCCAGCATGCCGTTGGACCAGGCCCAATAAGCGGCGTTGGCCAGCACCAGCAGCAGCACCAGCAGCCTCAGCATGGGCGTGCACCGGTGGGGGCCGCCGCAGGGGGCAAGGGCCGGACGCTGACTTCAGAGCTGGTGATTTCTTGCATGCCAGCCGCAGTATGCACCAGCAGCGCGCCGTCTTCGCCCACCCCGTGGGCCACGCCCTGCATGCCGCCGGACAGTTGCACGGCCCGCCCGGCCAGCGCGTCGCGCGCCGCAAAACGCGCCTGAAAGGGCGCGAACCCAAACAGGCCAAAGGCCTGCACCGCCTGCACCAGCGGCGGCGCCAGCCGCAGCAGCGCCTGCGCCACGTCAAAGCCGGGCAGCAGGTCCTGCAGGCTGGCCGGGGCCAGCGGCGCGGGCTCGCCGGCCACTGTGGCAGGCAGCGGCACCGGCAGCGGGCGCACGTTGATGCCCACGCCAATCACCACATAACGCAGCTCGCCCCAGCTGGCGGTCTCCACCAGAATGCCGCCCAGCTTGCGCTCGCCACTGGCGTCGCTCAGCCACAGGTCGTTGGGCCACTTCAGCTTGAGCTGCGGCGCAGCAAGGGGTGCGGGCTCCAGGCTTTCGGCCAGGCTGATGCCCACCGCCAGCGACAGGCCCGACCAGCTGATGGGCTGCAGGCTCATGCCCAGAGAAAAGGTCAGGCTGTCGCCGGAGCGGCTTTGCCAGCTGCGGCCCATGCGGCCCCGGCCGGCGCTTTGCTGCTCGGCCACCAGCAGCACCGGCTCGGGCGCACCGCTGGCGCGAAAGCGCCGCATCAGCTCGGTGTTCGTCGAGTCGATGTGCGGCTGCACCTCGACCGTGAAGCCCGGCAACTGCGGTACCACGGCTTCCCAGATGGCCTCGGCGGGCCAGCGGATGGGAGGGGAAGGGGTGGGGCTCATGCCGGGTAATGTGCGTGTGATCCCGAATGCTTTTGGCTGTCATCCCGGACTTGATCCGGGATCCATGTCTGCATGCCGCAACAGCAGTGGTCAGCGTGACAGGGATTGCGGGTCAAGCCCGCAATGACAAACCGGCTTCAGTCCTTCTTGCTTTTCCTGGCCTTTTTGGACTTCTTCGACTTCTTGTCGTTCTTCTTTTTGTCGTCCTTGTCCTTGGGCGCCAGCAGGGTGCCGCGGCAGTTGGGCGCGCCGCACCAGCAGGGGTACTCGGCCTTGAGCTTTTTGGTGTACTTGGCGTCAATGATCAGGCCGTAGTCGTAAAACAGTTCCTGCCCGGCAGGGATGTTGCGCAGCGCCTTGATGAAGACGCGCCCGCCTTCCTCGTCGGCTTCGCAGTTCGGATCGCAACTGTGGTTGATCCAACGGGACGAGTTGCCGCCGTACTTGGCGTCGATCACATGCTTTTCATCGATGTGAAAGTAAAAGGTGTGGTTGGGGTCCTTGGGGTCGTGCGGGTGGCGGCGCAGCGCCTCCTTCCAGGTGACGACCTCGCCCACGTACTCGATCAGGGTCTCGCCTTCGGCCAGGTCCTGCACGGCAAACATGCCCTTGCCATGCACGCCCGAGCGGCGGGTCTGGATGCGTCGGCCCGTGGCGGCCGGGGTATCGGCGGGCACGCTGGAAAGGGGTTCTGAGACCTGGATTTTTGACACGGCAAGTTTTTTTGGTATGGTTAATTCATGCATGTGCGCGCACATGCGGGTGCGCGCGTACGTACGCGCGAGCCGCTATTGTAGTGATGCGCACGGGAAACCCGACGATGTTCAACCGACGAAATGTATTGCAGCTTGTGCCTGCGCTGGCCGCGCCCGGTCTGGCTGCGCACGCCTGGGCCCAGGGGGCGCTGGCGCCCTTGCCTGCGGTGGGCAGCACCCTGAAGTTGCCTGCATTGAAGCTGCTCGATGGCAGTGCCTGGGGCCCGGCCCAGGTGCGGGGTAAGACGCTTGTGGTGTACTGGTGGGCGAGCTGGTGCCCTTTTTGTGCGGTGCAGTCGCCCCATATAGAGGCCCTGTGGCAGGCCCACAAGGCCAGCGGTCTGGCGGTGCTGGCCCTGTCGATTGACCGCGTGCCCGGGGCGGCGCAGGCCACTATGAAGACAAAGGGCTATACCTTCCCGGCGGCGCTTTTGCCGGAAGACGCCCGTTTGCTGTCCAAGCCGCGCGGTTTGCCGGTGGTGGTGGTTTTGAAGGTCAACGGCCGCGATGGCCGTGACGGAAAAGTAGTGTTTGCAGAAGCCGGGGAGATGTTTCCCGAGGATGTACAAGGTTTGAAGAAGTTTTTATGAAAACACTGGTGATTGCAGAAAAGCCCTCGGTGGCGCAGGACATCGTCCGCGCCATCACGCCTACAGCGGGCAAGTTTGAAAAGCATGACGAATATTTCGAGAGTGACGAATGGGTCGTCACCTCTGCCGTGGGTCACCTGGTCGAGATCCAGGCGCCGGAAGAGTTTGACGTCAAGCGCGGCAAATGGAGTTTTGCCAACCTGCCCGTGATTCCGCCCTACTTTGACCTCAAACCCATCGACAAGACCAAGACGCGGCTCAATGCCATCGTCAAGTTGGCCAAGCGCAAGGACGTGGGCGCGCTGGTCAACGCCTGTGACGCGGGCCGCGAGGGCGAGCTGATCTTCCGGCTGATCCAGCAGTACGCCAAAAGCAAGCACCCGGTCAAACGGCTGTGGCTGCAGTCCATGACACCCGCCGCGATTCGCGACGGATTTTCGTCGCTGCGCAGCGACGCGCAAATGTTGCCATTGGCCGACGCGGCGCGTTGCAGGTCAGAGGCCGACTGGATGGTCGGCATCAATGGCACGCGGGCCATGACGGCTTTCAACTCGCGCGATGGCGGCTTCTTTCTGACGACCGTGGGCCGGGTGCAGACGCCCACGCTGTCGGTGGTGGTCGAGCGCGAAGAGAAAATCCGCAAGTTCGTCAGCCGTGACTACTGGGAGATCCACGCCAGTTTTCTGGCCGAGGCCGGCGAGTACCCGGCCAAGTGGTTTGACCCCAAGTGGAAAAAAGCCGCGGCCAATGCCGACAACACCGAGCCCGATGCCGAGCTGAAGGCCGACCGCGTCTGGTCCGAGCGCGAGGCCCTGGCCATTGCCGAGGCGGTGCGCGGCAAGGCCGCCACCGTGACCGAAGAAAGCAAGCCCACCACCCAGGCCTCGGGCCTGCTGTTTGACCTGACCTCCCTGCAGCGTGAGGCCAACGGCAAATTTGGTTTTTCGGCCAAGACCACGCTGTCGATTGCGCAAAGCCTGTACGAGCGCCACAAGGCCCTGACCTACCCGCGTACCGACTCGCGCGCCCTGCCCGAAGACTATTTGCCGGTGGTCAAACAGACCTTTGAGATGCTCGCGGGCAGCCCGATGAAACACCTGGCGCCGCATGCGGCCACGGCGCTCAAGGGCAACTACATCAAGCCCAGCAAACGCATTTTTGACAACGCCAAGGTAAGTGATCACTTTGCGATCATCCCCACCCTGCAGGCGCCCAGTGGTCTGAGCGACGCCGAACAAAAACTGTACGACCTGGTGGTGCGCCGCTTCATGGCGGTGTTTTTCCCGAGCGCAGAATACCTGGTCACCACGCGGATTTCGCAGTCGGTCGGCCACAGCTTCAAGACCGAAGGCAAGGTACTGGTCAAGCCCGGCTGGCTGGCCATCTACGGCAAGGAAGCCGAAGACGAAAACACCGACGAGAAAGACAGCAAGACCCTGGTGGCCGTCAAACCGGGAGAGATGGTGCGCGCCGAAGTGGTCGAGGCCAAAGGCCTGAAGACCCGGCCACCGGCCCGCTACAGCGAGGCGACGCTGCTGGGCGCCATGGAAGGCGCAGGCAAGACGATTGATGACGACGAGCTGCGTGAAGCCATGCAGGAAAAAGGCCTGGGCACGCCGGCCACCCGCGCCGCCACCATCGAGGGCCTGATCAACGAGAAGTACATGCTGCGCGAAGGCCGCGAGCTGATTCCCACGGCCAAGGCCTTCCAGCTCATGACGCTGCTGCGCGGTCTGGGTGTTGAAGAACTGTCACGCGCCGACCTGACCGGCGACTGGGAGCACAAGCTCGCGCAGATGGAAAAAGGCAAGCTCAGCCGCGAGACCTTCATGGCCGAGATTGCCGACATGACCAAAAACCTGGTGGCCAAAGCCAAGGGTTACGACAAGGACACCATCCCCGGCGATTACGCCACGCTGAGCGCGCCCTGCCCCAATTGCGGCGGTGTCATGAAAGAGAACTACAGGCGCTACACCTGCACCGGCAAAAACGGTGAGGGTTGCGGCTTTTCATTCGGCAAGACACCGGCAGGCCGTACTTTTGAAGTGGCCGAGGTCGAGCAGTTTCTGCGCGATAAAAAAATCGGACCACTCGATGGCTTTAGATCCAAGGCGGGCTGGCCTTTCACGGCCGAGATGGTCATCAAGTTTGACGAGGAAACCAAAAACTACAAACTCGAGTTTGACTTTGGCGACGACAAAAACGCCGAAACCGGCGAGATTGTGGACTTCAGCGACCAGCAGTCCCTGGGCCCTTGCCCCAAGTGCGGCGGCAAAATTTTCGAGCACGGCAAAAACTATGTGTGCGACAAATCCGTGCCGACCAATGCGCAACCCACGCCCAGTTGCGACTTCAAAACTGGCCAGGTGATCCTGCAGCAACCGGTGGAGCGTGAGCAGATGGTCAAGCTGCTGAGCGCCGGCAAAACCGATTTGCTCGACAAGTTTGTCTCCATGCGCACGCGCCGGCCCTTCAAGGCCATGCTGGCCTGGGACGCCGAGGCCGGCAAGGTCAATTTTGAATTTGCTCCGTCGAAATTTCCGCCGCGCAAAACCGCCGGCCCCCCACGCACGGGCACGGTGAAAACACCGTTTGGCAAAACCGTGGCTGCGAAGAAGGCGGCTCCCGCTGCCAAAAAAGTCGCTGCCAAGAAAGCACCCGCAGCCAAAACGGCCAAACCCAAAGTTGCCCGCGTGGCCAAGCCCGGCAGCGGCCTCAAGCCGAGCGATGCTCTGGCTGCAGTCATTGGCGCCGAGCCGGTGGCCCGCACGCAGGTGATCAAGAAGCTGTGGGACTACATCAAGGCTGAAGGCCTGCAGGATGCGGCCAACAAACGGGCCATCAATGCGGATGCCAAGCTGCTGGCCGTTTTTGGCAAGCCGCAGGTGACGATGTTTGAACTGGCCGGGATTGTCGGGAAGCATTTGACGGCTGAATAGGCGTTCAGCCGTTCGGCTGGGCGTGTGCTCCTGCACATTTGTCATCCCGGGCTTGACCCGGGATCCATGTGGGCGGACTCTTTGGCCCGTTCGGGCTGAGCTTGTCGAAGCCATTGCCAGCTTGCGTGTTGGCGGTACTTCATACAAGCCGGGTCTCGCCCCGGCAGGCGAGGCACTTTTCTTTGCGTCGCCAAAGAAAAGTACCCAAAAGAAAGGCGACCCGATGGTCCGGGGAGTTATTGGGGTCAGAGACCAAATTCGCCGAGCCTATGGCTCGCCCCTTGGGTGCGGTGCAAAGCACCGCAGCGAAATTGGCGTCTGACCCCAATAACTCAACCTGCGGTGCTCGCCAAAAGCGGGGTCTCGCTCGAACTCGCCTTCGGCTCAGACAATCGCGATCCCTGATCCGCTTTTGCCTGCGCTCCTCGGCCCGGCCCGACGGGCTGGGGACAAATACCAAAACCAATCCGGGGAGACAAGGACACGCCATGGCGTGTCCTTGTCGGGTTTGGCTTTTGTATTGATCCCCGCTCCCAACCCCTTCTGTATGCGCCGAGGAGCGCAGGGCCAGACGGATCAGGGCGGGCGATTGTCTGAGCGTAGCGAGTTCGAGCCCGACCCCGGCTGGACCGAGCACCGCAGGTTGCCCCCGTAGCGCAAGCGAAGGGGGACGCAGACAGCAGGGTCGCCTTTTCTTTTGCTTACTTTTCTTTTGGCGACGCAAAAGAAAAGTGAGTTGCCGCCGGGCAACCCCCGGCTTTCGCAAACCAAACACTTCCGAAGCGCTACTAAATAAATAGCAAACTATCCTCGTCATCAAAGGGCGAAACAGCGATTTCGCTTAAAACTTAGGCGGAAGAAGCCTTGGCTGCCGCCACAGCAGAAAGAAAATCCTCCAGCACCGCTGCGTCATCAATCGTGTCCGAACCAGGCTGGTGAAACTCGGGGTGCCACTGCAGCGCCGCGATATAGCTCTTGGAGCGGTCCTTGCGCCGTATCGCTTCCACAATGCCGTCGCTCACGCTGAAAGCCTCGGCCTCAAACTCGGGCGACAGGTCCTTGATCGCCTGGTGGTGAATGCTGTTGACGCGCACCCGCTCCACACCGGGGTACAGGCGGGACAGCTGCGTGCCCTGCACGATGTCCACGCTGTGAAAGTTTTGCTCGTAAGTTGTGGCGTCGCGGTGGATGAAGGAGTCGGGCACCTGCGTCTGGATGTCCTGGAAAAGTGTGCCGCCGTAAGCCACGTTGAGAAGCTGCAGTCCGCGGCATACGCCGAAGATCGGTTTGCCGACGGCTTCAAACGCGGCCACCAGCGCCTTGTCGTAGTCGTCGCGCACGCGGTCGCCTGACCATTGTTCCTCGAGCGGGGTTTCGCCATAGCTGCCGGGCCACACGTCCGCGCCGCCATGCAACACCAGGCCGTCCAGCCACTCGGCGTAATGCTCGTACGCCACATCGCCGCGCTGGGTGCTGCCGGTGGGGCAGGGCACCATGACGACCATGGCGCCGGAGGACATGATCCAGTGCGCAATCGTCTGCTCGACGTACTGCAGGGTTTTGCCGGTGAACAGCGAGCGGGTGGGGTCGGCGTGGGAGAAGCAGGCCGACAGGCCGATCTTGAGGCGGCTGGCGACGGTGCTCATGGCCGGGCTCCGCGGGCGGGGGGCAAGGAGGGGATCATGCGTACTTCGTGGTTTCGATGCTCGATGGACCTCAGACCAGCCCGGCAGTTCCCGGTGGCTGCTTCTCTTCAGCGTCCTCGTCAAAATCCTGCGGTGCATCCGGACTGACGAAGCGCACCGTGACGCGTGCGCCGGGTGTCTCGGGATGGCCGGGCAGCGCTGCATCTTCAATGCTGACGGTGGCACCGTGCTGCTTGGCGATTTCCAGAACAATGGCCAGCCCCAGCCCGGAGCCATCGACGTTGGTGCCCAGCGTCCGGTAAAAGGGCTGAAACACCAGTTCGCGCTCGGACTCCGGAATGCCCGGGCCGGAGTCTTCCACCAGAAGCACCACCACGCCGCTGAAGCGATCGGTCAGCAGCCGGGCTGTGACCTGGCCGCCTTCGGGGGTGTAGTTCAGCGCGTTGTCGAGCAGGTTGCGCGCCAGTTCCTTGATCAGGGTGGGGTTGGCCTCAATCACGCTGGCAGCCTCGCCTGGTGGCGGACCTTCGTAACCGAGGTCTATGCGTTTTTCGAGCGCGCGGGGCAGCGAGTCCTGGATGGCCTCCGACAGAACCTGCACCAGGTCCAGTGGTTGCTTGGGCAGGCTGCGGCCTGTGGTTTCGGCACGCGCCAGCGCCAGCAGCTGGTTGACGGTATGGGTGGCGCGAATGCTGGCGCGGCCAATGTGTTTGAGCGACTTTTTGAGTTCTTCGGCGTCGGTTTCGCGCTGGGCCAGGTCGGCCTGCATGCGCAGGCCCGCCAGCGGGGTTTTGAGCTGGTGCGCGGCATCGGCCAGAAAACGCTTTTGCGTGGTCAGCGACACCTTGAGCCGGCTCAACAAATCGTTGATGGACGAAACCAGCGGCGCGACCTCTTCGGGCACGACGGATTCATCGAGCGGGCTCATGTCGTCGGATTTGCGCGCGCGTATGCGTTTTTCCAGCTGGTCCAGCGGCTTGATGCCGCGCACCAGCGCCAGCCACACCAGCAGCACGGCCAGCGGCAGCGTGACAAACTGCGGCACCATCACGCCCTTGACGATTTCAGTCGCCAGCGTCTTGCGCTTTTCCAGCGTTTCAGCGACCTGCACAAGGATGGGGTGCGCGCCCGGCGCATCGGTTTTGATCCAGGTGTAGGCCACACGCACCTCTTCGCCCTGCATGACGTCTTCACGCAGGCGCACTTCGCCGTTGATCGGCATGTCTTCCTCGGGTGGTAGCGGCAGGTCATGCTCGCCGCTGAGGTATTCGCCATGGGTGCCGAGCACCTGGTAATACACCAGGTCGGTGTCGTCGGCGCGCAGGATCTCGCGCGCTGGCGCTGTCAGATTGAATTGCACCTGTTTGTTCTTGACGACGATCAGCTTGGCCAGCGCCTGCACGTTGTATTCGAGCGCGCGGTCAAAGGGCTTGCCGGCAATGTTCTGCGCCACCAGCCAGGTCAGCGCCAGGCTGATGGGCCACAGCAGCAGCAGCGGCGTTAGCATCCAGTCCAGGATTTCCCCGAAGAGACTTCTGCGCTCGCGCTGAAACAGCCTTATGGGCATGGATGAATGCTCATGTCAATGAACCGTTCGCCCTGAGCCTGTGGAAGCGATGCCTGGAGAAGAAGGCTTCGACAAGCTCAGCCCGAACGGATCCAAGTGGCTTATCCAGGGATCTTCTCCAGGCAGTAGCCGAGGCCGCGCACCGTGGCAATGCGCACGGGTCCTTTTTCAATCTTCTTGCGCAGCCGGTGGATGTAGACCTCGATCGCGTTGTTGCTGACTTCTTCGCCCCACTCGCACAGACGCTCGACCAGCTGGTCCTTGCTGACCAGACGACCGGCGCGCTGCAGCAGGACTTCGAGCAAACCCAACTCGCGCGCTGACAGCTCCACCATCTGGCCGTCGATGGTGGCGACTCGCCCGGCCTGGTCGTACACCAGCGGGCCATGCTTGATGGTGCTGCTGGCGCCGCCCATGCCGCGGCGGGTCAGGGCCCGCACGCGGGCTTCCAGCTCCTGCAGCGAAAAAGGCTTGGCCATGTAGTCGTCGGCGCCATAGTCCAGGCCTTTGACGCGCTCTTCCACACTGTCGGCGGCGGTGAGGATGAGTACTGGCATGGACGAGCCGCGTGCGCGCAGGCGCTTGAGCACTTCCAGGCCGTGCATGCGCGGCAGACCCAGGTCGAGGATCAGCAAATCGAACTCGGTGTTGGTCATCAGTGCCGCGTCGGCTTCGGTACCGCTGGCCACATGGTCCGCCGCCGCGCCGGAGTTGCGCAAGGTGCGCAGCAAGCCGTCGGCCAGAACCTGGTCGTCTTCAGCAATCAAAATACGCATGCTTGTCTCCTGAGGGATGACTGCACGCTCCGGCGGAGGCGCAGGCTGAAACGGCTCTGGGGCTGTTTTCCAAATTCTAGGCTTTTATCCCCTCTGGTTTGCTGACTGACTGGCCCCCACGCTTTTCACTGCGTGTAATGCGCTGCCCCCCGAGGGGGCCGCTGCGCCTGCGGCCCGGCTAAGCCGGTTCCGCGGCCCTGGCTGACAGGGTCGGGGTCCAACCGACGTGCCAGTTCCAACACTCAGCCCCCGGCATAGGCTTCGAGGCCCAGAGCGACTACGGTTGCGACATCGCTGCCGACAGCGCGCTGAAACTCTGTTTCTGCCTGCTGAACGGCATCGCGAAAGGCCTGCAGCCAGAGCAGTCCGGACGCGGTAAACAGCACCGTGCGGGCGCGCCTGTCGTGCGGGTCGGGCTGGCGCGTGACCAGGCCCCAGGCCTCGCACTGGTCCACCAGGTCGCCCATGGCCTGCTTGCTCATGCCCGCGCTGTGCGCCAGATCGGTCAGGCGTGAGCCGCCTACCGCCAAGTGGCGCGTGATGTGGATGTGCGCCGCGCCTACCTGAGCGCGCGCGGCAAGGTTGGACAGCGCCAGAGGCACGTCCACATTGCGCGCCATCAGCACCAGCACGCGCTCGTCAAAGCGCCGCAAGGCATGACCCAGCAACCGGCCCAGGTGGGTAAGGCGCCAGTTTTCCTGATCCGAAGGCGTGCCGTCCATGGCGGGAATGGTAGCCGCAAATGATCAAGCAAACTGACTATAAATAGGGTTTACTTATTTATATACAGCGATAAAGTACTGGTCATGCATCCAGCGCTGTGATTAAAAGCAGAGCCGGCGCAAACCCAGTTTTACCAACATCCATCAAGGAGTTTTTCATGGATCTGCCGAACAAAGCCATTCCCGCACCCAGTGCTGCCCTCAACACCGAAAAGGCCAAGGCCCTGCAAGCCGCGCTGGCCCAGATTGAAAAGCAGTTTGGCAAAGGCACCATCATGAAGCTGGGTGCCGGCGAGGTGATCGAGGACATCCAGGTGGTGTCTACCGGTTCCCTGGGTCTGGACATCGCCCTGGGCGTCGGCGGCCTTCCGCGCGGCCGGGTGGTCGAGATTTATGGTCCGGAGTCGTCCGGCAAAACCACCCTGACCCTGCAGGTGATCGCCGAAATGCAAAAGCTGGGGGGGACCTGTGCTTTTGTCGATGCCGAACACGCGCTGGACATCCAGTACGCGCAAAAACTCGGCGTGAATCTGCAGGACTTGCTGATCAGCCAGCCTGACACTGGCGAGCAGGCGCTTGAAATTGTCGATTCGCTGACCCGCTCTGGCGCGGTCGATCTGATCGTGATCGATTCGGTGGCGGCGCTGACACCCAAGGCCGAGCTGGAAGGCGAAATGGGCGATTCGCTGCCCGGTCTGCAGGCCCGCCTCATGAGCCAGGCACTGCGCAAGCTCACGGCGCACATCAAAAAGGCCAACTGCATGGTGATTTTCATCAACCAGATCCGCATGAAGATTGGCGTGATGTTTGGCAGCCCTGAAACCACCACGGGAGGCAATGCGCTGAAGTTTTACGCCTCGGTGCGTCTGGACATCCGCCGCATCGGCTCCATCAAGAAGGGCGAAGAGGTGGTCGGCAACGAAACCCGGGTCAAGGTGGTTAAAAACAAGGTGGCCTCGCCCTTCAAGATGGCGGAGTTCGACATCCTGTACGGCGAGGGCATCAGCCGCCTGGGCGAGGTGCTGGACCTCGGCGTGGCTGGCCACATTGTCGAAAAAGCCGGGGCCTGGTATGCCTTCAACGGCGAAAAAATCGGTCAGGGTCGCGACAATTCGCGTGAGTTCCTGAAAGAAAACCCGGAGCTCGCCATCGAGATCGAGAACAAGGTGCGCGAGTCGCTGGGTATTCCGCCTATCCAGGATGCGGTGGGCAGCAAGCCTGAAAAGGCCGAAAAAGCGCCCAAGGTGGCGGCCTGATTCGCTGACGCAGGTCTTGCGTGGCTTCTGACTTCACGACCCCTTCTTCGCCGGGCTTCGGCCTGTCGCTGAAGGGCCGCGCCTTGCGCTACCTGGCGGCGCGCGAGCATTCACGCGCCGAGCTGGAGCGCAAGCTGGCGGTGCATGCCGAGTCGGCAGAGCAACTGGCGCAGGTGCTCGACGAGTTGCAGGCCAAGGACTTCATCAGCGAAGCCCGGGTGGTGGAGTCGGTCATCCACCGGCGTGCGGGACGGTTCGGTGCCGCGCGCATCCGGCATGAGCTGATGGGAAAAGGGCTGGACGTCGAGACCGTGGCCGAGGCGGTCAGCACCCTCAAGGCCAGTGAGGTCGAGCGCGCGCGCGAAGTCTGGCGCAAGAAATTTGGTGAGCCCGCCCGGGACGCAGCCGCGCGTGGCAAGCAGATGCGCTTTCTGGCGGCGCGGGGTTTTGGGGCGGAGGCGATACGCCGGGTGGTCTCGCAGGACGAGGATTGACCCACCCCTGTCCAGGCTCACTGTGTGTAGCCTGTTCCCCCCTCGAGGGGGCGGCGCCTGCGGTCTGGCGAAGCCAGTCCCGCGGCCCCTGCAGGCGAAGAGGAGTGCGTGGGGCTACAAGCCCAACATCAGTTGCATGTTTTGCACTGCGGCGCCGGAAGCGCCTTTGCCCAGGTTGTCCAGCCGTGCAATCAGCACCGCGTGGCGGAATTCTTCGTTGCCAAACACCCTGAGCTCCATTTTGTTGGTGTCATTCAGGGCTTGGGCGTCCAGCGTACCGCTGTCGCCGGCGGCCTCCACCGTGACCCATTGGCTGCCGGCGTAATGTTTCATCAGCGCCCCCAGCAGCTCGGTAGCCAGGGGCTTGCCCGGCAGCAGGTCCAGGTGCAGGGGCAGTTGCACCAGCATGCCCTGCTTGAAATTGCCGACTGAAGGCGTGAACACCGGGCGACGTGTCAGGCCCGTGTATTTCATGATTTCGGGCAGATGCTTGTGCTTGAGGTTCAGGCCGTAAATTTCGTACAGAGGGGCAGTACCAGCCTCGTAGGCCTCGATCATGCTTCGGCCGCCGCCGGAGTAACCGCTCACCGCCGGAATGACCAACGGGAAATCTGCGGGCAGCAATCCGGCGTCGATCAGGGGACGAATCAGGGCGATGGCGCCCGTCGAATAGCAGCCGGGGTTGGAGACGCGGTCGGCATTGGCGATGGCCTTGCTTTGTCCGGTGACCAGCTCGGGAAAACCGAATACCCAGCCCGGCGCTGTCCGGTGCGCGGTGGATGCGTCGATGATTTTCGGGCCCTTTTTCCCGCTGGTCCGGGCCAGCTCGTCAATCATGGCGACCGACTCGCGCGCCGCGTCATCGTGCAGACACAGCACGACCAGATCGACTGCACCCATCAATTCGCGCTTGGCCGCCGTGTCCTTGCGCAGCTCGGGCGCGATGCTGACCAGCTCGATGGCGGGCATGGCCTGCAGGCGCTCACGGATCTGCAGGCCCGTGGTGCCGGCTTCTCCGTCAATAAATACCTTGGCCATGGGGCGCTTCCTGTGGAAAGTGGCTGAAAAAGGCGACTGAAATCACGCACAATAATTGTGCATCGCAACATGATACAGTTCTGCGCTGCTGCGTGCAGTGATCGATGGCGTGACGTTTTGATGAATTCTGCCGAATGTTGCAGACAAGCATCAGTCGGCGCAAGCGCCCCTATTTACCGACTCCTGGAAGTAATTTCATGAAAATTCACGAATACCAAGGCAAGGAAATCTTGCGCAACTTTGGTGTCCCTACTCCGCGCGGCATCCCTGCGTTCACGGTGCAGGAAGCTGTTGAAGCTGCACAGAAACTGGGCGGACCGGTCTGGGTGGTCAAGGCCCAGATCCACGCGGGTGGCCGCGGCAAGGGTGGCGGCGTCAAACTGGCGCGCAGCATCGACGAAGTCAAAAAACTGGCTGGCGAAATTCTCGGCATGCAGCTGATCACGCACCAGACTGACGCAGCCGGACAAAAAGTCCGTCGCCTGCTGATTGAAGACGGCGCTGACATCAAGAAAGAATATTACGTGTCCGCCGTGACCGACCGCGCGACCCAGAAGGTGGCTTTCATGGCCTCTTCCGAAGGTGGCATGGACATTGAGGAAGTGGCCCACGCCACGCCCGAAAAAATCATCAAGGTGTTTGTTGATCCGGCCCTGGGCCTGACCGACGCACAGGCGAAGGAACTGGCCGACGGCATGACCGTGCCGCCGGGCTCCACCGCCCAGGCCGTGGACGTGCTGAAGAAGCTCTACAAGTGCTACATGGAGACCGATTGCAGCCTGGCCGAGATCAACCCGCTGATCCTCGAAGGCAACGGCAACATCAAGGCGCTGGACGCGAAATTCAACTTCGACCCGAACGCGCTGTTCCGCCACCCTGAAATCGTCGCCTACCGCGACCTCGACGAAGAAGACCCGGCCGAAGTCGAGGCCAGCAAGTTCGACCTGGCCTACATCAGCCTGGACGGCAACATCGGCTGCCTGGTCAACGGCGCCGGCCTGGCCATGGCCACCATGGACACCATCAAGCTGTTCGGCGGCGAGCCGGCCAACTTCCTGGACGTTGGTGGCGGCGCTACGGCCGAGAAGGTGACCGAAGCTTTCAAGATCATGCTGAAAAACCCGGATGTCAAAGGCATCCTGGTCAACATCTTCGGCGGCATCATGAAATGCGACACGATTGCCGATGGCGTGATCTCCGCCTGCAAGGCCGTGAACCTGTCGGTTCCGCTGGTCGTGCGCATGAAGGGCACCAACGAAGACCTCGGCAAGAAGATGCTGGCCGACTCGGGCCTGCCCATCATCGCTGCAGACACCATGGCCGAAGCCGCGACAAAAATCGTCGCTGCGGTCAAATGAACCAACCCCGATGCGCCGCTGGCGCTTCCCCCTCCAGGGGGCGGCCACATGTGGCCTGGCAAAGCCAGATCCACCGCGGCCACTTGATCGCAACCGTTACCGAATGAGGCAGCCATGAGCATTTACATCAACAAAAACACCAAAGTCATCACGCAGGGCATCACCGGCAAGACCGGCCAGTTTCACACCCGCATGTGCCGCGACTATGCCAACGGCAAAAACTGCTTTGTTGCCGGCGTGAATCCGAAGAAGGCCGGCGAAGACTTTGAAGGCATTCCGATTTTTGCCAACGTCACCGAAGCTGCCAAAGCCACGGGTGCTACGGTGTCGGTCATCTACGTGCCACCCGCTGGCGCTGCGGCAGCCATCTGGGAGGCTGTCGAAGCCAACCTGGATCTGGCTATCTGCATCACCGAAGGCATCCCTGTTCGTGACATGCTGGAAGTGCGCAACCGAATGAAGGCCAAGGAAGCGGCTGGCGGGAAGAAAACCCTGCTGCTGGGCCCCAACTGCCCCGGCCTGATCACACCTGAAGAGATCAAGATCGGCATCATGCCCGGCCACATTCACCGCAAGGGCCGCATCGGCGTCGTCAGCCGGTCCGGAACGCTCACTTACGAAGCTGTGGCGCAGTTGACCGAAATCGGCCTGGGCCAGTCCAGCGCTGTCGGCATTGGCGGCGACCCGATCAATGGCCTGAAGCACATCGACGTGATGCAAGCCTTCAATGACGACCCGGACACCGACGCCGTCATCATGATCGGTGAAATTGGGGGTCCGGATGAAGCCGAAGCCGCCCAGTGGTGCAAGGCCAACATGAAGAAGCCAATCGTTGGTTTTATCGCCGGCGTGACGGCTCCAGCTGGAAAGCGCATGGGCCATGCAGGCGCACTGATCTCCGGTGGCGCTGACACTGCTGATGCCAAGCTCGAAATCATGGAAGCCTGCGGGTTCACCGTGACACGCAACCCGTCAGAAATGGCGAAATTGCTCAAGGCGCTGCTGTAAATTCCGGAAAATTGAGTCTGGTCAACTGTTTGGCCGATTGTCTTGGCTGACAATCGGCCTTTTCGATTCTCTTTAAGAGGTTTCCATGGAAGAGTTCATGACGGCAAGCTTCTGGCTTGCAGTTGGTCAGATCATCATGATCGACATCCTGCTGGGTGGCGACAACGCGGTGGTGATTGCCCTGGCATGCCGTAACCTGCCTCCCAAGCAGCGAGCTCAAGGCATTATTTATGGCACCCTCGGCGCGATTGTGCTGCGGGTGATACTGATTGCCTTCGCTTTGGCCCTCCTGGCCGTTCCATACCTCAAAATTGTGGGTGCCATTCTGCTTTTGTGGATTGGCGTGAAGCTGCTGCAACCCGAAGGCGAGGACGCACACAACATCAGCTCCAGCGACAAGCTGTGGGGTGCTGTCAAAACCGTGATCATTGCCGATCTGGTGATGAGCGTGGACAACGTTCTTGCGATTGCAGGGGCTGCACAGGGCGCCGGTCAGCAGCACCAGCTTCCACTGGTGATTTTTGGTCTTTTGGTCAGCATTCCCATCATTGTCTGGGGCAGCCAGATTGTTCTCAAGCTCATGGGACGTTTCCCCATCATCATCACCGCGGGCGCGATGTTGCTGGGCTGGATTGCCGGTCAGATGGCCTACACCGATCCCGCGGTCAAGGCCTATTTGCCGGAGTCGGCGCTTTGGAGCTACGCAGCAGCAGCTGCAGGAGCACTCCTGGTTCTTGTGGCTGGCAAGGTGCTGCAGGCGCGCCAAGCCCCGGCTGACCCAGCCTGAATCACGCAGCTTGAGGCTGTTGCGGTACCGTGAACTTGACGGTACCAATTTGCAACAGAAGGCTCAGGGGGCGTGCAAAAGTCCCTTGTCCGGGCTCATTGCGTCTGGTAATGTCCACAAACGTGAAACTTGTAACCCGGTGCTAACGTAACGGGCTGGTCAAGTGCGCGAACAGGCGGCGTTCTTGCGGACGTTCTGCGTAATATGCACAAAGGGCGGGACGTGGCCACATCATCAGGTAAGAGACATCAATTCTGGCGTGCAGACTGGTTTGTCGGTGTGCTGGTGGTGCTTGCCGTGCTGGCCCTGCATGCGGCGACGGATTTTTTTGGCACCCTGGAGCGGCGTTATTACGACTTTGCGAGTACCAGCACCTCGCGCCAGCCGTCCGACCGCATCGCCATCATCGCCATTGACGACCAGAGCATTGCCAACATCGGCCGCTGGCCCTGGCCGCGGGATGTGCATGCGCAACTGATTGATCAGCTGGCTGCGGCAAAAGCCAAAACCATCGCCCATACGGCGTTCTTTTTTGAACCGCAAACTGACCGCGGCCTGGTGTTTATTCGCAAGATCAAGGAGGCCCTCGGACCTGTGGACCCGGCAGCCGGCCAAGGCGGCCTGACTGAACAATTGGGCAAGGTGATCGCTGAAGCAGAGGTGGCGCTGGACACCGATGCGAAGCTGGCTGCGAGCATGACAAAGGCGGGCAATGTGCTGGTGCCTTCTGTGTTTGTGCTGGGCGAGCCTCAGGGCAAACCCGACAATCCCTTGCCGGCTTACGCACTCAAAAGTGCGGTCGAGGAACGCAACGGTTTTTCGCTTCCTGCAGTGCGCGGGCAGCAACCCATAGAAATCATTGGCAGTGCCGCAGCCGGCATCGCGCATTTGAATCAGTTGCCCGATGTGGATGGCGCAGTGCGGCAGGAGCCGCTGCTGATCAATTATTTCGGCAAAGCCGTGCCTTCCATGAGCTTGCTGGCTGCAGCCAAAAGCCTCAACCTGGACGCGGCGGACATCAAACTCAATGGCGCGGAATCGGTGCAGATCGGGCGCTTGCGCATTGGCACCGATGAGGCTGCGCTGATGTTGCCGCAGTTTTATAAGGGCCGGGACGGTCGCCCCGCTTTTGCGGTTGATTCGTTTTATGACGTTGTCTCCGGCAAGATCCCGGCCAGCAAATATGCCAACAAGATCGTGATTATTGGAGCCACCGCAGCGGGAGTGGGGACCCAGTTTCCGACGCCTGCTGGCCCGGGGCTGTCCCCCGCAGAAACCATCGCCCACATCACGTCGAGCATTTTGGGTGAGCACTTTATTGTTCAACCGGGCTGGGGCGTCTGGGCGACGCTGGCTGTGCTTCTGGTGGTGGCGGGGTATTTGATAGCAGGCTTGCCGCGACTGTCGGCTGGCAAGGCTGCCATCGTGACGCTTTCGCTGTTTGTCGTGCTTCTGGTTGTCGAGTTCGGTTTGCTGTCGGCGGCGGCGCTTTGGCTCAAGCTGGTGTTTCCGGCCGCCCTGCTGGTCATCGGCCATCTGGCTTTGACCACCAAGCGCTTCCTGATGACGGAGGCCGGCAAGCTCAAGTCTGACGAAGAGTCGGCCGAAACCAACCGCATGATGGGTCTGGCGCTGCAGGGGCAGGGCCAGCTTGACATGGCCTTCGACCGATTCCGTCGTGTACCGTTTACCGATGCATTGATGGACAACATGAACAACCTGGCGCTCGACTTCGAACGCAAGCGGCAATTCAACAAAGCCCAGGCCGTGTACGAGTACATGGCGACCTACAACAAGAACCACAAAGACCTGCAGTCCAAGCTCAATCGGGCCAAAAATCTGTCAGAAACAGTCATCCTGGGAGGCGGTGGCGCCCATCCAGGGGGCACCATGCTGCTCGATGGCGGGGGTGTTGAAAAACCCATGCTGGGCCGTTACCAGGTGGAAAAAGAGCTGGGCAAAGGCGCCATGGGCGTGGTGTACCTTGGCAAGGATCCCAAGATCGGACGGGTGGTGGCCATCAAAACCATGGCCTTGAGCCAGGAATTTGAGGGTGAAGAGCTGACCGATGCACGCGAGCGGTTTTTTCGGGAAGCGGAAACAGCCGGGCGCCTGCAGCATCAAAACATCGTGACCATTTTCGATGCGGGCGAGGAGCATGACCTCGCTTATATCGCCATGGAGTTTCTCAAAGGCAAGGACCTCGCCGACGTTACCAAGGATGGCCAATTGCTTCCTGTCCCGAAGGTGCTGTCCATTGTGGCCCGCGTGGCCGAGGCTCTTGCCTACGCCCACAAACAGAACGTGGTGCATCGGGACATCAAACCCGCCAACATCATGTATGACATGGACAGCGACAGCGTCAAGGTGACCGATTTCGGCATTGCCCGCATCACCGACTCAAGCAAGACCAAGACTGGCTTGGTACTGGGCACCCCGAGTTTCATGTCACCGGAGCAGATCGCCGGCAAAAAGGTGGATGGACGGTCCGACCTCTATTCGCTGGGTGTGATGCTGTTCCAGATGCTGGCAGGCGTGTTGCCGTTTCGCGGTGACTCGATGGCAGAGCTGATGTACAAGATTGCCAATGACGCGGCGCCCGATATCCGCATCATCCGCGCAGAGTTGCCTGAGCGCCTTGCCGAAGTGGTGGCACTCGCGCTCAGCAAGCGCTCTGAGACCCGCTATCAGGACGGAGACCAGTTTGCAGCAGACTTGCGTGCCATCATTGCTGGAATGTCGGGTGCGACCGTCAGCGCACCGGTGCCGCAGCCGGTGGCTGGCGCGTCCGATGGCAGCGAAAAAACTGTGGCCTTGACAGTAGGAGACAATCCTGCATTTGAAAAGACAATTGCGGCCCGCTCGCCGCTGGACGCCGCAACGGGGACCGATCCTACAGATTTGAAATGACAAGAAAAAGATGAATTACGAGATTTGCACACAAACAGACCCCGGGCTAACGCGGGACAACAACGAAGACTCTGTAACTTTTGACGCGCCTACCCGCTTGTGCATCCTGGCAGACGGCATGGGCGGATATAACGCGGGAGAAATCGCCAGCGGGATGGCAACTGCCTTCATCAAATCGGAAATGGGCCGGTGGCTGTCCCAGGCAGGCAGGCACGCCAATTCCAAGGAAGTGCGCAGAGCGCTGGAAATTTGCGTGGAAAACGCCAACCACTCCATCTTCAATGCCGCAAACTCAAATCCGCAGTATTCGGGCATGGGCACCACCCTGGTAGTGGGTGTGTTCCAGAACACCCGTCTCATGCTTGGCCACATTGGTGACTCTCGCTGCTACCGCCTGCGTGAAGGCCAGTTACAGCAAATTACCAAAGACCATTCGCTGTTGCAGGAGCAGATAGACGCGGGACTGATTACGCCCGAACAGGCGTTTACTTCGCTCAATAAGAATCTGGTGACCCGGGCATTGGGCGTGGAGGATGCGGTGTTGCTGGAGGTCCACGAACATCGGGTGGAACCTGGTGATATCTACCTGATGTGCTCAGACGGCCTGTCGGACATGATCAATGATGAGGCGATTGCGGCTATTCTATCGGGGTCGCAGTCGCTGGAACAAACTGCCGGACGTCTTGTCATTGCAGCCAACGATGGCGGCGGGCGGGATAATATTTCAGTGTTGCTGGCGCAGGCCAAAGAAGCCTCGGTCAAACGCGGGCTGCTGTCCAAGATGTTGGGCAAGTAGTGGGATCGGGCGGCAAATCCAAAATAGACAGGAGTCGGCCATGCCGAAAATGATCGTCTCTATTGACGGTGTTGTTATCAAAGAGGTGCAGCTGACCAAGGACCGTACGTCCCTGGGGCGCCGGCCTTACAACGACATCGTCATCGACAACCTGGCTGTCAGCGGGGAGCACGCGGTGCTGCAGATGTCCGGGACCGACGTGTTTGTTGAGGATCTAAACAGCACCAATGGCACCTACCTCAACGGCAAAGCCGTCAAAAAACAGCAGTTGAGCAATGGCGATACGGTCGAGATCGGAAAGTACAAGATCAAGTACATGAGCGAAGTCGCCGGCCCCGGCTTTGAGAAAACCATGATCATCAAGGCCGGCTCTGCCGGGTTGGCCGCGCCAGTTGGTGCGTCGGCCGCAGCCGTCGCACCGGTAGCGGCAGGCGCGGGTCCGAATGCTGCCATCAAGGTGATGTCAGGCGCCGCAGCGGGTCGCGAAGTAGCGCTGGTCAAGGTCGTCACGACCATCGGCAAGCCCGGTGTGGCGGTGGCGGCCATCACCAAGCGGCCGCAGGGGTTTGTGGTGGCGCATGTCGAGGGCGACAACAAGCCAACGCTTAACGGGGCGGCCATTGGCGCTGAGCCGGTACCGCTCAAGAACGGCGATGTCCTCGAGTTGGCGGGGACACAAATGCAGTTTGTGCAGCATTGAATCCGGTGTTTTCTGGTCGCCGACCAGAAAACTGCCTTAAAGCGCTGCCCCTTCAAGAGGCTATATGCGACTTCTTTCCCGCCATTGGCCTCGCATTGCCGTCACGCTGATTCCGCTTGTTTTTGCCTTGCTGCATGCTGGTGGGGTACTTCGCATTGGTGTTTTGCAGCGCCTGGACGACATCATTTACGACGCTCGCCTGCGCGCCACCATGCCCGGTACCCTGGATGAGCGCATCGTTATTGTGGACATCGATGAAAAGAGTCTGGCGGAAGTGGGGCGGTGGCCCTGGGGCCGCCACAAGCTTGCGGATCTCGTCGAAGAGGTTTTGTCCCGGCAGCATGCTGCGATTTTGGGCTTTGACGTGGTTTTCGCTGAACCCGACGAAAGCTCGGGTCTCAAGCGGCTGAGGCAGCTTGCCCAGAATGAATTGAAAGACCAGCAGGCTTTTACGGACAAGCTCAACCAGATACAGGGCAGCCTCGACTACGACGCGGTGCTCGCTAAAGCGCTGGAAAAACGCGCCGTGGTTCTTGGGTATTACCTGACCAGCGACCGCGATGGCCGGGTCAACGGCGCTTTGCCTGCACCGGTCATGAGTCCCGATGCCCTGAAAGGCCGGCCGATCAAGTTCACCAGCTGGAACGGTTATGGCGCCAACATTGATGTGCTGGCCAAGGCCGCACCGATGGGCGGATTCTTCAATTCGATCACGGAGGGCGATGGCGTTGTGCGCTCACTTCCGTTACTGGCCGAGTACAAGGGGCAATACTACGAATCCCTGTCGTTGGCGATGTTTCGCATGCTGGTCGGCTTGCCTCGCATCGAGCCGGGTTTTCCACGAGAAAAGTTTATTACCCGCAATTACCAGGGCCTGGAGAGCATTTTGCTCAAACAGGGCGATAAGACCCTGGCGATCCCGGTGGATGAGCGGGTAGCGACTTTGGTGCCATTCCGCGGAGCGGGCGGAGCCAGCGGTGGTTCCTACCGGTACATCTCGGCTTCCGATGTGCTGGCAGGAAGGGTGACACCGGGCCAACTGAAGGACAAGATTGTTTTGCTTGGTACCACCGCTCCCGGGTTGCTTGACCTGCGGGTTACCCCGGTGGGCGAAACCTATCCGGGTGTGGAAACCCATGCCAACGTGATCTCCGGATTCCTTGACGGGCGGGTGCTCGTCAAGCCGGACTATGCGCTCGGTTTTGAAATTGTCATTCTTGTGTTGTCCGGGTTGACGCTGGCTTTTGCCCTGCCTCTTCTTTCGGCGCCTAAGGCGGTGGCGGTCAGCGTGGCAGTGATTGCCGCGGTCACAGGACTGAATTTCTGGTTGTATCTGGCCGAAGGCCTGGTATTGCCCTTGGCCAGCGCGCTTGTGATGGCGTTTACCGCTTTTGCCCTGAACATGAGCTATGGCTATTTCGTCGAAAGCCGGTCCAAACGGGAATTGGCGCAGCTGTTTGGCACCTATGTTCCCCCCGAACTTGTTGATGAAATGGTCAAGGACCCCGACAGTTACAGCATGAAAGCGGCATCCCGGGAGCTGACGGTCATGTTCTGTGACATGCGGGGTTTCACCAACATGTCAGAGACGATGGAGCCGACACAATTACAGGCCTTGCTCAACACGGTTTTCAGCAGGCTGACCGATCTGATTCGCAGCAACCGCGGCACCATCGACAAATACATGGGTGACTGTGTCATGGCATTCTGGGGTGCGCCGGTGGACACGCCAGACCATGCTGCACTCGCTGTCAAGACTTCTCTGGAGATGGTGCAGGCCATGCACAAGCTCAATGAAGAGCATCGCGCCCAGGGCCTGCCGGAGATCGGCGTTGGGATAGGGCTCAACACCGGGACCATGTGCGTGGGAGACATGGGCTCAGACATCCGGCGCAGCTATACCGTCATCGGCGACGCCGTCAATCTGGGCTCCCGCCTGGAAGGACTGTCCAAAATTTATGGCGTTGAAACCGTTGTGAGCGAGTCAACACGCAGGCTTTCGACGGAGTTTGCCTGGCAGGAGCTTGACAAGGTCCGCGTCAAGGGCAAAGACCGGGCGGTGACCATTTTCTGTCCAGTGGCGCTTTTGGGTGGACTCGACAGGCAGACAGGCGCAGAGTTGAAACAGTGGGCGCTGGCCCTCAAGGCCTATCGGGATCAGGCGTGGGACGAGTGCGACGTGCATTTGCTTAATTTGCAGCGCATGAATGCGCAAAAGTACCTTTACCGGCTTTATGCCGAGCGTGTAGCCTCCATGAGGTTGTTGCCCTTCGATCCTGAATGGGACGGAGCAACAAACTTTGAAACCAAGTAACACTCAAGACTGGGTCGAACTCGATGAAAGTACGCGTATTGGGCTGTTCGGGAGCCATTGCCAAAGATTGCCGGACGACGTCTTTTTTGCTGGATCATGACGTCCTCGTCGACGCCGGTACGGGCGTCGGTGACCTCACGCTCGAGGAAATGGGCCAGATCGGCCATGTCCTTCTGACGCATTCGCACCTCGATCATGTCGCTGCTTTGCCCTTGATGGTCGACGCCACCGCGTCACGCCGGACGGCGCCTCTGCAGATTCATGCGCTGCAGGGGACGATCGATGCACTCAGAACGCATATTTTCAATAACGTCATCTGGCCCGACTTCTCCAGAATCCCGACGCCTCAGGCGCCTTTTATAAGCTTTCATCCACTGACGATGGGCCAGACGCTGTTGATTGCCGGAAAATATGTGGAGGTGCTGCCAGCTGTGCATACCGTGCCCGCTGTAGGGTATGCCGTAGCCACTGGTGCGGGCTGCTGGGTTTTCACAGGTGATACCGAGCGCAATCCCGCCTTGTGGGAGCGGCTGAATCAGCTTAACGTGGCGATGCTGGTCATCGAAACAGCCTTCAGCAACAGAGAGCGCGATCTGGCCAAGCGCAGCCTGCATCTGTCACCCCATGCACTGGCCACTGAGTTGGACTGTATCGACAAGGGTAGAAATTATCCGATTTACATCACGCATACCAAGCCCGCGGAAACCGACCTGATCATGGCCGAGATCCAGCGGTTTGATCAGACCGCGCCGTTTGGTCCCAATGTGACGCACGACATTCGCTGGTTGCGCGCCGGTCAGGAGTTTGAACTATGAGCGCCGTACTCGAAAGAGACCACGAAGACGAGTTTTTTGACTCGCAGATGCTGCCGCCCCAGGAGCGGGGCGTCACTTTTGAAGCCTTGTACTTCCGGCAATTGCAGCTGGTTACCAACCGCATTCACGAAACGGAGAATATCGACCAGATCATGCTGGAGGCCAGCCAGGACATCTGCAAATTGTTCAATGCAGACCGGTTGACCTTGTACGCAGTCAATGAGGACCGCACCGCCATCATCTCCAAGGTCAAAACAGGTCTGAATACCAGCCGGGACCTGAAGTTGCCGATCAGCGCTCAAAGCATTGCGGGGTATGTTGCCTTGTCCAAACAGATGGTCAACATAGCCGATGTATACGACGAAGAGGCGCTGAAAAAAATCCATCCCAAACTGAGTTTTTTGCAGGAGGTGGACAAGCGTTCCGGCTATCGCACCAAGCAGATGCTGGTAGCCCCGGTGATGGATGGGGCCACCTTGTATGGAGTTCTCCAGGTCATCAACAACCGAAGCGACCAGCCCTTTGCAAAGCTGGAAGAAGACGGTGCGCAGCAACTCTGCAAAACCCTGGGAATTGCCATTCGTCAGCGCATGCAGCGGATGGAAGAGGGTCAGCGACGAAAGGCCACCAAGTATGACGGGCTGGTCGCCGATGGTGTGTTGTCCCAGAACGAGCTCTCGCAGTGTGTGCAGAAGGCGCGCGATGAGATGCAGTCGGTCGAACACCTGTTGATGGCGGACTACCGGATCCGTCCGGCGCAAATGGGCGCCTCGCTGGCGAAATTCTTTGGCGTGCCTTACGAGCCCTTCAATGCGGGCCGCATCCGCTCTGAAATGCTGCATGGCGCGCTCAAGCGTCATTTCATTGAGCAGCAAGGATGGATACCGCTCGAAGAGACGCCAGAGGGTCTGGTCATCATGTGTGTAGATCCTGAGGCGGTGCGTGGTGCCAGGGTCGTTCCGCAGGTATTTCCAAAGATCAGCAAGTTTGCCTATTGCGTGACGACCCAGACCGAGTTTGATGAAACGCTGAGTCAGCTTTTCGGCGCCGGCAGCGATGGCGGCTCGATCGACCAGTTGCTGGCCGACATGGATTCGCCGCTTGAAAACGACGCCAGTGATGACTCGGCGCTTGAGTCCGCTGCGGCGGACAACGAACTGGTCAAGTTCGTCAACAAGGTGATCATTGACGCGTACAAACAGAAGGTTTCCGACATTCATATCGAACCCATGCCGGGCAAGGCCAAGACGGGGATCCGCTTTCGCATCGACGGTACCCTGCAGCCCTACATCGAAGTGCCGGCGCAGTTCCGCCAGGCCATGGTGACGCGACTGAAAATCATGTGCGACCTGGATATTTCCGAGAAGCGCAAGCCGCAGGACGGCAAGATCAAGTTCAAGAAGTATGGACCGCTCGACATTGAGTTGCGTGTGGCAACCATTCCCTCTGCAGGTGGCGTCGAAGACGTGGTCATGCGGATTCTTGCGGCCGGGGAGCCCATACCCATTGAAAAACTGGGGCTCACAGCTCACAACAGGGAGCGGCTCGAAAAAACCGTCTCCAAGCCATATGGGCTGTTTTACGTTTGCGGTCCGACCGGCTCCGGAAAGACAACCACGCTTCACTCCATACTGAAATTTCTCAACACACCCGACACAAAAATCTGGACGGCTGAAGACCCTGTGGAGATCACGCAGAAGGGCCTGCGCCAGGTACAGATCAACAAGAAGGCCGGAATTGATTTTGCTTTGGTCATGCGGGCCTTTTTGCGCGCAGACCCGGACATCATCATGGTTGGCGAATCGCGCGACAAGGAAACGGTGTCCATGGGTGTGGAGGCTTCCCTGACCGGGCACATGGTGTTTTCCACGTTGCACACCAATTCAGCGCCAGAGTCCATAACGCGTTTGCTGGACATGGGCATGGACCCTTTCAATTTTGCCGATGCCCTGCTTGGAATTCTGGCGCAGCGGCTGGCCAAAAAACTCTGCGATTGCAAAGAGGCCTATTTCCCCGACGCAGAAGAAATCAAAATGTTTGTGGCGGAGTATGCGGAGGAGTTGCGTCACACCGCTGCCTGGAAGGCGGAACCTGCGGCTGAGGCCAAAAAACTACTGGACGGCTGGATTGCAGAGCATGGGGAGGGCGGCAAGTTGAAGATGTACCGCGCTGTGGGCTGCGACAAATGCAACAAGACCGGCTACAAAGGCCGGATCGGCCTGCATGAATTGATGATTGCCGATGACGCCGCCAAAAAACTCATCCAGGAGCGGGCCAGGGTGGCCGAACTCTTTTCCTCCGCCGTTAACAGTGGCATGCGGACCTTGAAAATGGACGGGATGGAAAAGGTCTTGATGGGCATGACGGATATCAAAATGGTTCGATCCGTCTGCATCAAATGACAAAATTGTCAGAGACGGCGAGCCTGGCCTGCCAAAAATCAGGGTTTACCGGTAAAAAATAAACCCAATGGTGTAGTTTCAGAGTGGGGTCCGCATGGCACGGAACCTGCACAACATGCTCACCAGTTTTCTTAACCAAGGAGTTTTTATGAAGCGTTCCATTCAAAAGGGTTTTACCCTGATCGAGTTGATGATCGTCGTGGCGATCATCGGCATTTTGGCTGCTGTGGCCTTGCCGGCTTACCAGGATTACACGGTGAAGGCCAAGATTGCAGAGGGTCCAAACCTGGTTTCCCCCATCTTCACGGCTTTGGGTGTGGCCTGTAGCGAAGGCTCGATTGCCGCTGCCAGCACTCCTGGATTTCCTTCGTTGGGTATTACGAGCACACCGATTGGCAAGTACATGACTGCTGCGTCGCTGAGCGGAACGATGGCCGCGCCAGTCGTTACCCTGACTTACGCCGCCATCGGCACCAGTGTGGCAGCGGGCCAAAACATTACTTACACCGGCACTTGTGACTCGATCAGCGGTCTGAAGTGGAATACCGTTGCCGGGTCCGTACAGAGCAAGTTCTATCCGAAAATCTAATTAGATAGCCAACCGCATAACAAGGGAGCTTTTGAGCTCCCTTGTTTTATTTTGGGGCGGACTTGACTGAGTTCTGTCAATAGGCTTGCGCTGCGTGAGTCGTGTGAAGGAGAAGGTTAATTTGCTAAAGCTCGCTCCACGTTTGTTGCTACTCGTCGTCGTGCTTGCAGCCATCCTGCTTTACCGCCCTGGGCTCCATGGTCCGTTCATGTTTGACGATGGCTTCAACATCGTCGAAAACCAGAGTCTGAGATTGCAGGATTTTTCGAAGGAAGATCTGCTTGGGGCTGCGTATTCCGTACCCAATGGACTTTTCGGGCGCCCGCTGAGCATGCTCAGTTTCTCGCTTAACTACTACGTCGACAGAAACGATATCCAGCCCTTCCCGTCCGCCTACTCCTTCAAGGCAGTCAACCTTGCCATTCATTTATTGAATGGTGTTCTTGTCTTTGTCCTGACCCGGCTGCTGGTGGCGTTTTACCGCGAAAGGCGAGCACAGGCTCTACCGGCGAGTTATCCAGCCTGGCTTGCGCTCGCTGTTTCGGCTGCCTGGCTGCTGCACCCCCTGAATCTGACGACAGTGCTTTACGTCGTGCAAAGAATGACCAGCCTTGCAGCAATGTTCTGTTTTCTCGGGCTGGTGGTCTACGTGTGGGGCCGTAGCCGGCTGTTCAAAGGACTGCGTGGGGGCGCGCCTGCGGTTTTGGGCAGCCTGTTTGTGTTTACTCCTCTGGCAATGCTAAGCAAGGAGAACGGACTGCTACTGCCACTGCTCATTCTGGCAACGGAGGTGGTGTTATTCCGGTTTGAGGCTCATAAACCGGCGGGGCGCCGATTTTTGTTCGCATGCTTTGCGGTCATTGTGATCCTGCCCGGTTTGTGTGTCGCGGCGTACCTCTTGCTTCATCCAGAAGTGCTCCTGGCGGGGTATGCGAGGCGTGAGTTCAGCGTGTCCGAACGGTTGATGACCGAGGCCCGTGTCATCTGGTTCTACTTGCGCCAGATCGTTGTGCCCAGCACCGCCTTGATGGGCGTATTTCATGACGACTTTGCAATATCGCGTGGGTTGCTGGACCCCATGTCTACCTTGCCCGCCATTGCGGGAATCCTGGCGCTACCTGTTGCCGCATGGTTCCTCCGCAGCCGGCAGCCGCTGGTTGCGTTTGGCATAGTCTTCTTCCTCGTCGGCCACAGCATGGAATCGACTGTCTACCCACTTGAGCTTGTGCACGAGCACCGCAACTACCTCCCGATGTTTGGCATTTTGCTGGCCTTTTTTCACCTGTTGCTCACTCCAGTCGTCGCGGTAAGCACCCGCAAGCCGAGATTGGTCCTGGCAATGCTGCTGATCCCGCTCTTTGCCGTGGGGACATATTCCCGGGCCAATGACTGGTCCAATCCCTCTAGCCTTTGGTCGGCAGAGGTTGACCATCACCCCGCATCCATCCGTGCCCACCTTGCATTAGGCGATCTGTATGCAGGGACAATGACATTTGACCCTGATGCCAGAGCAGCAAACTCTCAACTTGCGCAGCAGCACTATGAGCAGACCCTCCTTGTAAACAAGTACAACGTGAATGGCCTGTTTGGGCTGGTTGAGTTGAGCAAGCTCCATGGGAAACCTGTCCAAAAGAGCTGGCTTGCCGATCTGAAGCATGGCCTTGAGAGCGAGCCCATTCCCCCCGGGACGAATGACAACCTGATCCGCCTGGCCATGTGCAAACTGCAGCAAGACTGCCCTCTTCAGGTGCGCGATCTCTCCCAGCAATCCTCACATTCTTC
>JAKFXR010000005.1 GCA_021731285.1 Polaromonas sp.
GCAAAGCGGTTGGACCAGCGCAGATCGGCGGCAGACGGAGCGGCTGGGGTGGCGACGGAGTTCATGGCCTGATTGTCCTATGCGGCCAACAGCCCCGTGGATGAGAGGTTAAGGCCGCTCAGGGACTTCCTTCGACAAGCTCAGCACGAACGGATTGCAGCCACCGTGGGGACACCATCCCCTTCAAGCAGGGCCGCCGATCCGGCTTTGCCGGGCCGCAGGCGCAGCGCCCCCCCCGGGGGTCAGGAAGCTACACGCAGTGAGCGACCGTGGGGGCCTCAATTTGCCGGGGGTGCGGCGTAAGCGGCCAGCGCATCTTCGTTGAGTATCGTCACCCGGCCGAAATCGAGGGACACCAGGCCCTGCTCTTCCATGGACTTGAGTGCCCGGTTCACCGTCTGCCGCGACAGACCGGCCAGGTGGCCAAGCTCTTCCTGGGATAACACCAACCGCCGCCGTCCATGCCAGAACACGCGACTCAGGTACAGGGCCACCCGCTGCCCGGGCGCGCGCAGCCGCCCGGCCTCGATGATGGTCATGGCCTGACCCAGACGCAGGTTCATGTGCGACACCAGAAAATGGTTGAAAGGCAGGGAGTTCGCCAGCAGGTCGTCGAACTGGGCTCGCGGCAGACACAGCAGCACCGTATCGCGCAGCGCGATCACGTCATAGCGTCGGCGCTCGGCCTTCAAGGTGGAACCTTCTCCAAACCATTCCCCGTCGGGTACCCCCAGAAAGGCAGACACCCGCCCCTGGCCCGAGGTGCTTTGCAGCTTGACCAGCCCTGACAGAACGGCGTACCAGCCTTTGACGGTTTCTCCGGCATGGAGCAGCACATCACCCTTGACGCCGCCCATCGTGAACGTGCGCTCGGCAACATGCGCCTGCCTGTCCGGTGGCAACTGGGTGAACCAGGCGTGCTGCTGAAGAAACTGCGTGGAGGGGGGCGAGAGGTCCGGGAACATGGAGGCGATTTTCCGTCAGCTTGCCGTCGCAAGGGTAACTACCGACAAACTGTCCATGCAACGACAGGTTTTGCCATCCGGGCATCCGCCGGTCAGACTCTGGGCAACCGGATGCAGTCCTGCATGCATCCATGCGGGCAATCCCCCAGAGCCCGGGCCAGCCGCTGCGACATACTCGATCACCGCATTTGAAGAAAAGGAACTACCCATGCTGGGTTTAATGCAAGGGCAACCGCTGCTGATTTCATCGCTGATCGAGTTTGCCGATCGCCACCATGGCGATGCCGAAATTGTCTCCCGACGGGTGGAAGGCGATATTCACCGCTACACCTACAAGGACGTGGCGCGCCGCTCGCGGCAGGTGGCCCGGGCGCTGGATGCGCTCAAGCTGCAATTCAGCGACCGCGTGGCCACACTGGCGTGGAATGGCTACCGGCATCTGGAGCTGTACTTCGGCGTCAGTGGCTCGGGGCGCGTGCTGCACACGCTCAACCCACGCCTGCATCCTGACCTGGTTTCATGGATTGCCAACCATGCCGAAGACCAGGTGCTGTTGTTTGACCTGACTTTTCTGCCACTGGTGCAGGCCTTTCATTCCAAATGCACCACCATCAAGCACTACATCGCGCTGTGCGACGCCGACAAGCTGCCCGAAGGCAGCGGCATCCCGGGTCTGACCAGCTATGAAGCCTGGATAGCACCGCATGCGGCCGACTACGCCTGGCCCAGTTTTGACGAAAACTCGGCCTCAAGCATGTGCTACACCAGCGGCACCACCGGCAATCCCAAGGCCGCGCTGTACAGCCACCGCTCCACCATCCTGCATGCCTATGCGGCCGCGCTGCCCGACGTGATGTGCCTGAGCGCTCGGGACTCCATCCTGCCCGTGGTACCCATGTTCCACGTCAATGCCTGGGGCATTCCGTATTCGGCCGCGCTCACGGGGGCCAAACTGGTCTTCCCGGGTCCTGGCATGGACGGCAAGTCGGTCTATGAGTTGATCGAAAACGAAAAAGTCACCTATGCCGCAGGCGTGCCCACTGTCTGGCAGATGATGCTGGGCCACATGAAGCCCGACGGCCTGAAGTTCTCGACCCTCAAGCGCACCGTCATTGGCGGCTCAGCCTGCCCGCCAGCGATGATTCACGCCTTCCAGGAAGACTACGGCGTCGAGGTGCTGCATGCCTGGGGCATGACGGAGATGTCGCCGCTGGGCACACTGTGCACGCTGAAAAACAAGCACCTGAGCCTGTCCAAAGACGAGCAGATGAAGATACGACTGAAGCAGGGTCGGGCCATCTACGGCATGGACATGAAAATTGTGGGTGAGGACGGCAAGGAGATCGCCTGGGACGGCAAAGCGTATGGCGACCTGCTGGTCACGGGCCCCTGGATTGTGGCGCAGTATTTCAAGGGCGAGGGCGGCGATCCACTGGTTGATGGCTGGTTCCCCACTGGCGACGTGGCCACCATTGATGCGGATGGTTACATGCAGATCACCGACCGCAGCAAGGACGTGATCAAGTCGGGCGGCGAGTGGATCAGTTCCATCGACATTGAGAACATTGCCGTTGCCCATCCGGCGGTAGCCATGGCGGCCTGCATTGGCGTCAAGCACCCCAAATGGGACGAGCGGCCCATTATTGCGGTGGTCAAAAAGCCCGGCAGCGAGGTCACCCGCGAAGAACTCATCAAGTTCTACGAAGGCAAGACCGCCAAGTGGCAAATCCCGGACGACGTTGTATTTGTCGACGCCATTCCCCTGGGCGCCACCGGAAAAATGCTCAAAACCCGTCTGCGGGAAATGCTCAAGGATTACAAACTGCCCGCCTGACATTGAACGGTGTCGCATGCGCGATAGGGAGTCCCCCGGTTAGGGGCATTCCCTGAGCGCTGCACTGCACAAAACTTGTACGCTCATTTCATTCTGATTACCAAGGAGACCTTCATGAAATTCCAGTTGAAACTTGTCGCCATTGCCGCGTTTGTGGCCTATTCCGGCAGCAGCTTTGCCCAGGCGACCCCTGCCAAGCCGGCAGCCAAACCTGCGGCCGCCAAAGCCGCGGCCAGCGGCCCCCTCGCGGGACAAACCGTCAAGATGGTCCGCATTGACGCGTTGACCGGCCTTCTGGGCCCGGTAGGCAACAGCCAGTTCAAGGGTTACCAGTTTTTCGCTGAAAAATTCAGCGGCTCGGGCAACCCGGCCGGCGTCAATTTTGAAATCACCGCCATTGACAACAAGCTCAGCCCGGCGAAAGCCTGAATGCCTTGAAGGCCGCCATTGACCAGGGCGTGCGCTACATCGTCCAGGGCAATGGCTCCTCGGTGGCGCTGGCACTGTCCGATGCGATCACCAAGCACAACGAGCGCAACCCCGGCAAAGAGGTGATGTACCTCAACGACTCGGCCGTGGACCCCGACCTGACCAACAGCAAGTGCAGCTACTGGCACTTCCGCTTTGATGCCGACACTTCCATGAAGATGGAGGCCATGTCCAGCTTCATGGCCACTCAGCCCGACATCAAGAAGATCTACCTGCTCAACCAGAACTACTCTCACGGCCATCAGGTGGTGAAGTTCGCCAAGGAGTCGCTGGCACGCAAGCGTCCGGACATCCAGATCGTCGGCGAAGACCTGCATCCGCTGGCGCAAACACGCGACTTTGCACCCTACATTGCCAAGATCAAGGCATCCGGCGCCGACACGGTGATCACCGGCAACTGGGGCTCGGACCTGTCACTGCTCATCAAGGCCGCCAACGAAAACGGCTACACGGGCAAGTTCTTCACCTACTACGCCGGCGTGACGGGTACACCTGCCGCGCTGGGCAACAACGGTGCCGGCCGTGTCTACCAGATCGCCTACAACCACTACAACATGGGTGGGCAGATGCAGAAATGGATGACGGAGTTCAAAACCAAATACAACGACGACTTCTACACCGGCTCGACCATCCGCATCTATGAGATGCTGGGCGCCGCCATGGCCAAGGTCAAATCCACCGACCCGGTGAAAGTTGCGGCAGCGATGGAAGGCCTGAAAGTGCAGAGTTTCAACGGCGAAGTTGAAATGCGCAAAACCGACCATCAGCTGCAGCAGCCGCTGTACATGTCGGTCTGGCAGAAAGCCGATGCCAAGTACCCTTACAGCCCTGAGAACACCGGCATGACCCTGGTTCCGCTCAAGGAGTATCCAAACTACGTGTCGAGCACACCCACCAGCTGTCAGATGAAGCGCTCCTGATCAGACCAGACTGACACAGAGCCAGGGCCCGAGCGGCTTGCCGTATCGGGCTCTTTTATTTTTACCGATGAGAAGGACAGGCGGGAATGGAGTTTTTCATCATTTCGATGCTGAACGGGCTGAGCTATGGGTTGCTGCTGTTCATGCTCAGCTCCGGGCTGACACTGATCTTCAGCATGATGGGCGTTCTGAACTTTGCGCATGCCAGCTTTTACATGCTGGGTGCGTACGTGGGCTACACCATTGCGCAGTTCGTCGGCTTCTGGCCTGCGCTGCTGATCGCGCCGCTTGTGGTCGGCGCCCTGGGCGCGCTGTTTGAGCGGGTCAGCCTGCGCAAGGTGCACAAATTCGGCCACGTGCCGGAATTGCTCATCACCTTCGGTTTGTCCTATGTGATTGTGGAGCTGGTCCAGCTCATCTGGGGCCGCATTGCGCTGGAGTTCCGCCCGCCGGAGTTGCTGCAGGGCCCGGTGTTCACGCTGATCAACGATTCGGTCAAGGGCCTGCGCATGGTCTGGGGTGTCGCGCCAGCCGAGCTGTGCAGTGCCGCCGATGCCGCCGTGCGGGTGGTGTGCTCGCCGTTTCCCGCCACACGTGGCTTCATGATGCTGGTGGCGCTGGTGATGCTGGGCTCGGTCTGGCTGCTGCTGACACGCACCCGCATCGGCCTGGTGATCCAGGCCGCGCTCACCCACCCGGAGGCGGTCGAGTCCCTCGGGCACAACGTACCGCGCGTGTTCATGCTGGTGTTCGGCGCAGGCTCCGCGCTGGCAGGGCTGGCCGGGGTGATTGGCGGCAGCACCTTCCTGACCGAGCCGGCCATGGCGGCCACCGTGGGATCGGTCATTTTTGTGGTGGTTGTCGTGGGCGGCATGGGCTCGCTGTCGGGCGCGTTTGTCGCGTCACTGCTGATTGGCGTGATCCAGACCTTTGCCGTGGCTTTTGACTACTCGCTGCTCAATCTCGCGCAACTGGTCGGTTTGCCGCTGGGTGCAGGCATGGCCAACAACTCCTACGTCAAGCTCACGCTGTCGCAGGTGGCGCCCATCTTGCCTTACCTGTTTCTGGTCCTCATCCTGATCTTCAGGCCGCGCGGATTGCTCGGCAAGCGGGAGGGCTGACCCATGGCAAAAACCCACTACGAATTCAAGCCGTTCAATGTCGGCCGGTGGCTGGTGTGGGGCTTGTTTGCCCTGCTTCTGGCGGTTGCGCCGCTGCTGTTTGGCAGCGGCCTGGCGATGACCGTGCTGTCGCAAATGGGCATCGCCATCATTGCCTGCCTGTCCTACAACATGTTGCTCGGGCAGGGCGGCATGCTCAGTTTCGGCCATGCGGTCTACACCGGCCTGGGGTCCTTTCTGGCCATCCACGCACTCAACAGCATCACCGACGGCTCCATCCCGATGCCTGTCTCGCTGGTGCCCCTGGTGGGCGCCCTGGCGGGCGTGGGCTTTGCCGTGCTGTTTGGTTATGTGACCACGCGCAAGTCAGGCACCACCTTTGCGATGATCACGCTGGGCCTGGGCGAGCTGGTGTTTGCGCTGTCGCTGATGATTCCCGAGTTTTTTGGCGGCGAAGGCGGCGTCTCGGGCAACCGGGTGACCGGCAAGGCTGTGATGGGCATCACCTTCGGTCCACAAATCCAGGTGTACTACCTGATCGCCATCTACACCTTTGTGGCCGTCGGCGCCATGTTTGCTTTCACCCGCACACCGCTGGGCCGCATGCTCAACGCCGTGCGTGACAACCCCGAGCGTGTCGAGTTTGTCGGCTACGACACCCAGAAGGTGCGCTACTACGCTTTTATCATCGCCGGTTTTTTTGCGGGCCTGTCCGGCGGCCTGGCTGCGCTCAATTTCGAGATCGTGACGGCCGAGGTTGTCGGCGCAGGGCGCTCGGGCGCCTACCTTTTGTTCACCTTTTTGGGCGGCGCAACTTTCTTCTTCGGCCCCATCATCGGTGGCGTTCTCATGGTGCTGGCTTTTGTGCTGCTTTCGGAGTTCACCAAGGCCTGGCTGCTTTACCTGGGCCTGATCTTCCTGTTCATGGTGATGTATGCCCCCGGGGGAATCGCCAGCCTGATCATGATGAACCTGCGCGTGGCCGCCTACGGAAAGCTCAGACAGCTGTGGGTCAGCTACCTGGCCCTGGGCATCACTGCGCTGCTGCTGCTGCTGGGCGCGGCAACCATGATAGAGATGGTTTACCACCTGCAGCTCAACACCACGCTGGGCTCCGAACTGAGGTTTCTGGGCATCCCGCTCGACGCTGCGGGACTGAACAGCTGGTTTGGCGCAGCCTTTGTCACATTGACTGCGCTGGGCCTGTTTGAGGTGACCCGACGGCAATTTCTGGTGGAGTGGGGCGTGATCCAGGAAGACATCGAAAAGGAAATCAAGCGGAGGGAAGCGCTATGACCACGACCATCACCACCCGTGTGCAGGTTCTTGCGCGCGGCGGAGCAGCGCCCAAAACCCCCAGCCCCGTGCAGGGCCCTCCGGCTCTTGAGCTGAGGGACCTGCGCAAGAGCTTCGGCAAGACGGAGATCATCCGCGGCGTGAATCTGGCGGTAAACGCGGGCGAACGCGTTGGCATCATTGGTCCCAACGGCGCCGGCAAATCAACATTGTTCAACCTTGTCAGCGGCCGCTTCGAGCCCAGCAGCGGCGAGATTGTGCTCAACGGCCAGCGCATCGATGGCAAAAAGCCTTTTGAGATCAATCGCCTGGGCCTGTCACGCAGCTTCCAGATCACCAACATCTTTCCCAAGCTCAGCGTGTTTGAGAACCTGCGTTGCGGTGTGCTCTGGAGCCTGGGTTACAGGTACACCTTCCTGAAGTTTCTCGCCAATCTGGACGATGCCAACGACCGCGCCAAAGAACTGATGGAGATGATCAAGCTCGACAAAAAGCGCGATGTGCTGGCCATCAACCTGACCTACGCAGAGCAGCGCGCCCTGGAGATCGGCATCACCATTGCTGGCGGCGCCAGCGTCATCCTGCTGGACGAGCCTACGGCCGGCATGAGCCGCAGTGAGACCAGCCGCTTCATCAGCCTGATCAAGGAGGTCACAGTGGGCAAAACCCTGCTGACGGTGGAGCACGACATGGGCGTGGTGTTCGGCCTGGCCGACCGGATTGCTGTCGTGGTCTACGGCGAAGTGCTGGCCTTTGACGTGCCCGAGGCGGTGCGCGCCAATCAGCGCGTGCAGGAGGCCTACCTCGGCTCGCACGTCGCCGATGCGCAGGCAGGAGGACACTGAAATATGACCCCCACGCTTGTCACTTCGCGTACTACGCTGCCCCCCGAGGGGGCTGAACTCCGCTTGGGGCGGCCCGGCGCTTCGTCCGTGACGCCCATCCTCCAGATCGACAACCTTCATGCCTACTACGGCAAAAGCCACGTGCTGCATGGGGTGCATTTTGAGGTGCATGCCGGTGAAATCGTCGCGCTGCTGGGGCGCAACGGCTCGGGCCGGTCCACCACCGCCAAAGCCATCATGGGACTGGTGGACTGCCAGGGCGACATCCGCTGGAAGGGCCAGCAGATTGCCGGGCACAAAGCCTACGAAGTCGCCCACCTGGGCATCGGTTATGTGCCCGAAAACCGTGATATTTTCCCCACGCTGACGGTGCACCAGAACCTGCTGCTGGGTCAAAAGGGCAAGGGCAAAAACAGCCGTTGGTCGTTTGAGGACATGTACGCCATGTTTCCGCGGCTCAAGGAGCGTCAACACACCGAAGCGGGCGTTTTGTCCGGCGGCGAGCAGCAGATGCTGACCCTGTGCCGCACCCTGATGGGCGACCCGGACCTGATCATCATCGACGAGCCCACAGAAGGGCTGGCGCCCAAGATTGTGGAGTTGGTCGGCCAGTACCTGAAGTCCCTCAAGGCCAAAGGCATTTCCGTCCTGCTGATTGAGCAAAAACTGACCATTGCGATGGCCATTTCCGACCGGGCCCTGGTGATGGGGCACGGTAGCATTGTTTTCCAGGGCACGCCGGACAGCCTGCGCGCCGATGCCTACACCCGCAAGGAGTGGCTGGAAGTCTGAAAATGCAGCCCCCAACTTGTCACGACAGGGACAATCCGGGGCAGCGCTGAGGTTGCACTGCAACATAAGCACTCTACAATAAAAAAGAACGACCGTACTATTTGCGTGCGGTCGATTTGAATGACTTGCCCCGAACAGGCCGCCCGCGCCTACCATCCAACAAAGGAAATCCCATGACAGCGAAGTACGAAGTCCACAGCAGCGTTGCCGTGATCACGCTGGACAACCCACCGGTCAATGGTCTGGGCCATGCCACTCGCCTGGGCATCACGGACGCATTGCAAAAAGCCAATGCCGATACCGCCGTCAAGTCCATCGTGTTGACGGGTGCGGGCAAGGCGTTTTCGGGCGGTGCGGACATCAAGGAGTTTGGTTCCAGCAAGGCCCTGGCCGAGCCCAATCTGCTCAGCGTGATTCTTGCCCTTGAAAACTCGTCCAAGCCGGTGGTGGCGGCCGTGCATTCGGTGTGCATGGGCGGCGGACTCGAACTGGCGCTGGGTTGCCACTACCGCATCGCGGCCCCCGGCTGCAATGTTGCCCTGCCTGAAGTCAAGCTGGGTCTGATCCCGGGCGCAGGGGGTACCCAGCGTTTGCCACGCGCCCTCGGCGTGGAGCCTGCGTTGAACATGATCGTCAGCGGCGAGGCGGTCAAGAGTGAACTGCTGGCCCGGATCCCCGGACAAAAGCTGTTTGACAAGATGGCCGCGTCAGCCGAATCGCTGGCGGAGGAGGCTCTGGCTTTTGCCCAGTCCATCTCGGATACCCGTCCCCTGCCGCTGGTCCGCAATTTGCCGTGCAAGCATCCCGAGGGCGACGCCTACTTCCAGTTCGCGCGCAACATGGTCAAGGGCATGGCCAAAAACTTCCCCGCGCCGGGCAAGTGCGTAGACGCCGTTGAAGCCGCGACAAAGAAGAAATTTGACGAAGGCATGGCGTTTGAGCGTGAAATTTTCACCGCCCTGATGTTCACCCCTGAGTGCCGCGCCCTGCGCCATATGTTTACCGCCGAGCGCGCAGCTTCCAAAATTCCGGACGTGCCGGCAGACACGCCTCAGCGGGACATCCAATCAGTCGCCGTGATTGGCGCCGGCACCATGGGTGGCGGCATTGCGATGAACTTTCTCAACGCAGGCATTCCCGTCAAGATGCTGGAAATGAAGCAGGAGGCGCTGGACAAAGGCCTGGCCACCATCCGCAAGAACTACGAAGCCCAGGTCAAGAAGGGCAAGCTCAAGCAGGACAAGTACGACCAGCGCATGAGCCTGCTCACCACCACCCTGAGTTATGACGAGCTCAAAGACGCCGACATGGTGATCGAGGCCGTGTTTGAGGAAATGGGTGTCAAGGAAAAAGTCTTCAAGGAGCTGGACCGTGTCATGAAGCCGGGCGCCATCCTCGCGTCCAACACCTCGACCCTGGACGTCAACAAGATCGCTGCGTTTACCAAGCGTCCGCAGGATGTGGTGGGCATGCATTTCTTCAGCCCCGCCAACATCATGAAACTGCTGGAAGTGGTGCGCGGCGAAAAAACCGGCAAGGATGTGCTGGCCACGGTCATGGCGGTCAGCAAGAAAATCCGCAAAACTGCGGTGGTGTCCGGCGTGTGCGACGGCTTTATCGGCAACCGCATGATCGAGCAGTACGGCCGTCAGGGCGGCTTTTTGCTGGACGAAGGCTGCACACCCGCGCAGGTGGACAAAGCCATCGAAAAGTTCGGTTTTGCCATGGGTCCGTTCCGCATGGGCGACCTGGCCGGCAACGACATTGGCTGGGCGATTCGCAAACGCCGCTACCAGGAAAAGCCAGACATGAAGTACAGCAAGACGGCCGATCTGCTGTGCGAGAAAGGCCGTTTTGGCCAGAAGACAGGCGCAGGCTGGTACGACTACGTGCCCGGCAAGCGCGACGCCATTCCCAATGCTGAAGTGGTGAAAATGATTGAAGACCACCGCGCCGCGGTGGGCATCACACCCCGCAAGATTTCCGACGAGGAAATTGTCCAGCGCCTGGTTTACTCGCTGGTCAACGAAGCAGCGCACATCCTGGAAGAGGGCATTGCGTCCAGGGCGAGCGACATCGACATGGTTTACCTCATGGGCTACGGCTTTCCGATCTACCGTGGCGGCCCCATGAACTACGCCGACCAGGTGGGCCTGTTCAATGTGGTCCAGGCCATGAACCGCTTTGCGCAGAACCCGCTGGACGATGCGAAGTTCTGGCAGCCAGCGCCGCTGCTGGCCCGACTGGTCGCCGAAGGCAAGACTTTCAACTGATCACACGCTGATGATCAAGCGCATTTTGGCCGTGTTGGCGGGCTTGGCACTGCTGCTTGTGGCCGTCCTGGCCGTCAACACTGTCCGCCAGGGTTCGCGCCAGGTCCAGGTGGACCCGGCACCCCTGTTGGCCGTGGACGGGCAGGCCGCGGCGCAGCGCCTGGCGGGCGCGCTGGTCTTCCAGACGATTTCAAGTTACGAGCAGCCGGACCACAACGCTGGCGAGTTTCGCAAACTGCAGGCCTACCTGCAACAGCGTTACCCCAAGGCCCATGCCGTTCTGACCCGCGAGCTGGTAGGCAACTACAGCTTGCTCTACACCTGGGCTGGCACGGACGCCACAGCCAAACCCATCATGCTCATGGCGCATCAGGACGTGGTGCCGGTTGCGCCCGGTACCGAGGCGCAATGGCAGGCAGCGCCTTTCGGCGGTGAAATCCGCGACGGCTTTGTGTGGGGCCGGGGCGCCTGGGACAACAAAGGCAACCTGATTGCCCAGATGGAAGCCGTGGAAATGCTGGCGGCTTCGGGCTTCAAGCCCAGGCAGACCATTTACCTGGCAATGGGCCATGACGAGGAGGCCGGGGGCACACGGGGCGCCGCCGCGATCGCCGCGCTGTTGCAGGCGCGCGGCGTCAAGCTCGACTACGTGCTCGACGAAGGCCTGCTGATCACTGAAGGCATCATGCCCGGCCTGGACAAGCCCGCAGCGCTGATTGGCATTGCCGAAAAGGGCTACCTGTCGGTGGTCCTGAAAATCCCGGCAGCGCCGGGCCACTCCTCGATGCCGCCGCCCAAGGGAACAAGCGCCATCGCCATGATGAGTGCCGCCCTGCGGCGGATTGAAGACGAGCAGTTGCCTGCCGGCATCCGCGGCGTGGCACGTGAGATGTTCGAAACAGTCGCGCCCGAAATGAATGGTTTCAGCCGGGTGGCCTTGTCCAACCTCTGGCTGTTCGGTCCGGTGGTGCAGGCTCAGCTGGAAAAGGGCGCCAGCACCAATGCCATGCTGCGCACCACCACCGCGCTGACCGTGGTGCAGGCCGGCAACAAGGACAATGTGATTCCCGGCCTTGCCGAGGCGACGGTCAACTACCGTCTGCTGCCAGGCGACACCCGGGCCAGCATCACCGAACATGTGCGCTCCAGGGCCGGCAGCGACCGCTTTGAGTTGATTGCCCTGCCGGGCTCGTCAGAGGCTTCTGCGGTATCGCCCACGGCCTCCTCGTCCTATCAGTTGCTGAACCGGACGGTGCGGGAATTGTTTCCAGGCACCGTGGTGGCGCCCGGCCTCATGCTGGGGGCAACCGACTCACGCTACATGCAAATCCTCAGTGACCATATTTACCGGTTTTCCCCGGTGCGCGCCGGTCCGCAGGACCTGTCGCGCTTTCACGGCAGCAATGAACGCATCGCCATTGCCAACCTGACCGAACTGATCCGCTTTTACCACCGCCTGCTGACCCTGAGCGCCCAGGGCGCAGCTACCTGATTCGCATTTTTTCCCGATTCCAAAGGAGTTTTCCATGACCTCAGCTGTAATTGTTTCCACCGCACGCACCCCCCTGGCAAAAAGCTGGAAGGGCTCCTTCAACATGACCCACGGCGCCACTTTGGGCGGCCACGCGGTCGAGCACGCCATTGACCGCGCCGGCATTGAGGCTGGCGAGGTCGATGACGTGATCATGGGCTGCGCCAACCCCGAGGGCGCCACTGGCGCCAATATCGCGCGCCAGATTGCCCTGCGTGCGGGCTGCCCCATCACCGTCTCGGGTGTGACCGTCAACCGTTTTTGCTCATCCGGCCTGCAGACCATTGCGCTGGCCGCACAACGCGTGATTGCCGGCGAGGCCGACATTTATGTGGCTGGTGGCGTCGAAAGCATCTCTTGCGTGCAGCAGGAAATGAACACCCACATGCTGGCCGATTCCTGGCTGGTCAAGAACAAGCCCGAGATCTACTGGAACATGTTGCAGACCGCCGAACAGGTGGCCAAGCGTTATGGCATCTCGCGCGAGCAGATGGACGAATACGGCGCAGCCAGCCAGCAAAAAGCCACGGCCGCCCTGGCTGCTGGCCTGTTCGACGCTGAAATTGCACCGATCACCGTCACCATGGGTGTCGCCGACGCGGTCATGGGCCTGACCACCAAGGAAGTGACTGTCAGCAAGGATGAAGGCATCCGTGAAGGCACGACCAAGGAAGGCATCAGTGGCATCAAGCCCGCGATCCCGGGCGGCGTGATTTCGGCAGGCAATGCCAGTCAGTTCTCTGACGGCGGCGGCGCTGTCGTGGTCATGAACGAAACCGTGGCGGAGAAAAAAGGCCTCAAGCCCCTGGGCCGCTTCCTCGGCTTTGCGGTGGCGGGCTGTGAGCCCGACGAAATGGGCATCGGCCCGGTCTACGCCATTCCCAAAGTGCTCAAGCGTCTGGGCCTCAAGGTCAGCGACATTGACCTGTGGGAGCTCAACGAAGCCTTTGCAGTGCAGGTGATCTATTGCCGCGACAAGCTGGGCATTCCGATGGACAAACTCAATGTCAACGGCGGCGCCATCGCTGTCGGTCACCCCTACGGCGTGAGCGGCCAGCGTTTGACCGGCCACGCACTGATCGAAGGCAAGCGCCGCGGCGCCAAGCGTGTCTGCGTCACCATGTGTATTGGCGGCGGCATGGGCGCGGCGGGCATCTTCGAAGTTTTGTAAAAACTGTTTGTCATCCCGGACTTGATCCGGGATCCATGCCGGCATCGCGCAGATTGATGGATCAACGTGGCACGGATTGCGGGTCAAGCCCGCAATGACAGACTAACCAGCACAGGGCAACGCTTGCCCCGCCACCCGGGAGAAATCTCTCATGTCTCTCCGTCCTACCCTGGATTTCCTGCTCTACCACTGGCTTGACGCCGAGTCGCTGAACCAGCGCGAGCGTTTTGCCGACCACTCGCGCGAAACCTTTGACGCGGTGTTTGACACCTGCGAGCGAATTGCGCGCGAGAAATACGCGCCCTTCAATCGCCTGGTGGACACGCAGGAGCCGCATTTCGACGGCGAAAAAGTCATCCTTCCGCAGGCCACGCATGAGGCGCACAAGGCCTATGCCGGCTCGGGCATGCTCAGCGCTGCGCAGGACTATGACGAGGGCGGCATGCAGCTGCCTTACACGGTGGAAGCAGCCGCCAACGCTTTTTTTGCGATGGCTTCGGTCAGCATTGGCTCCAGCCTGCTGACCAAGGGCAATGCCAATCTGCTGCTGGTGCACGGGACGGACGCGCAAAAAGAGGTCTTTGCGCGCAATGAGTTTTCGGGGCGCTTTTCCGGCACCATGTGCCTGTCCGAGCCACAGGCCGGCTCCTCGCTGAGCGACATCACCACCCGGGCCGTGCCGGACGGCGCTGATTTTGAAACCGATGCCCTGGGCCCGCGCTACCGCCTCAAGGGCAACAAGATGTGGATCTCCAGCGGCGAGCATGAGCTGACCGAAAACATCATCCACCTGGTGCTGGCCAAGATTCCCGGCCCCGATGGCAAGCTGATTCCCGGCACGCGCGGCATCTCGCTGTTCATCGTGCCCAAGAAAATGGTGGGCGCAGACGGCCAGCTCACTGGCGAGCGCAACGACGTGGCCCTGGCCGGCCTGAACCACAAGCTGGGCTGGCGCGGTACCACCAACACCTTGCTTAATTTTGGGGAAGGCAAATATCCCGTGGAAGGACAGGCGGGCGCGGTGGGCTACCTGGTGGGCAAGCCGCATGAAGGCCTGCGCTGCATGTTCCACATGATGAACGAGGCGCGCATTGGTGTGGGCACCGCCGCCGTCATGCTGGGCATGGCCGGTTATTACGCTTCGCTCGACTACGCGAAGAACCGGCCGCAGGGCAGGCCAATGGGACCGGCAGGGAAAGATTCAGCCCAGCCGCAAATCCGCATCATTGAACATGCCGACGTCAAACGCATGCTGCTGGCCCAGAAGAGTTATTGCGAAGGCGCGCTGGCGCTGGAGCTGTACTGCGCCCGGCTGGTGGACGAGCAGCACACCGGCGATGCGCAGGCCGCCGACGAGGCCCGCCTGCTGCTGGAAGTGCTGACCCCCATTGCCAAAAGCTGGCCCAGCGAATGGTGTCTCGAAGCCAACTCGCTGGCGATCCAGATCCACGGTGGTTATGGCTACACGCGTGACTTCCCGGTCGAGCAGTACTGGCGCGACAACCGCCTCAACATGATTCACGAGGGCACACACGGCATCCAGGCCACCGACCTGCTGGGCCGCAAGGTGCTGATGGAAGAAGGCAAAGGCCTGGCGCTACTGGCGGCGCGCATCACTGCAACGATTGAACGCGCCATCCAAGTCCCCGAGCTGGCTGCCTACGCGAGCGCACTGGACAAGGCTTTGCATCAGGTGGGCGCAACCACCAAAGCGGCGTGGTCTACCGGCAACCCGCTGGACGCCCTGGCCAACGCCGTCCCCTACATGCAAGGCTTCGGCCACACCGTTCTGGCCTGGATCTGGCTTGACGTAGCGCTCGCAGCCCTCAAGTCAGACGCTACAAAATCCCTTGGTGTTACAGCAGGTAAGCTGGGGGCTGTGCGTTACTTTTATCACTATGAATTGCCTAAAATCGACGCCTGGCTCCAGGTGGTCACCAACCGCGACATGACCTGTGCAGATATGCCGGAGGAGGCTTTCTAATGGGGTTTTTCAAGGAATCGGGCAACACGACGTCGAACAAGTCGATTGCCCGCCTGCAGCAGCTGATCTGGGTCCTGATTTATGTCGGGCTGCTCACGCTGGTGCTGGGTCTGTCGGTGCAACGCGCCGGCGGGCATGCCCTGGGCTGGTGTCTGGTGTCCGGCGGCGGGCTGATTGCCGCGGCCGGGTTTGCGCTGATTTACGTCCGATCCCGGCTCAGCACCGACGATTAGGGACACCGTCCACAACGCGACAGGTTCTTCCGGCGACCTGCGCCACACTTGCATCTCACACAGGAGGACCCCAACATGACCCCGACGCGCACGATTCAACAACTTTTTGACCTCACCGGAAAGACCGCGCTGGTCACCGGCGGCTCACGCGGCCTCGGGCTGCAACTGGCGCAGGCGCTGGGCGAGGCGGGTGCAAAAGTCATGCTGAGCTCGCGCAAGGCCGAAGACCTGGAGGAGGCCGCTGCAGAACTCAGGGCCGCAGGCATAGCGGTTGACTGGATTGCCGCCGACTGCTCCAGGGAAGCCGACATACGCGCGCTGGCCGACGAGACCATCAAGCGCATGGGCCATGTGGACATCCTGGTCAACAACGCCGGCGCCGCCTGGGGCGCGCCCGCCGAAGATCACCCGGTGGAAGCCTGGGACAAGGTCATGAACCTCAACATCCGCGGCTACTTCATCCTGAGCCAGCACATCGCCAAACACAGCATGATTGCGCGCAGGTCCGGCCGCATCATCAACGTCGCTTCCATCGCCGGACTGGGTGGCAACCCGCGCGAGATGATGACCGTCGCCTACAACACATCCAAGGGCGCGGTCATCAACTTCACCCGTGCGCTCGGCTGCGAATGGGGCAAGTACAACATCACCGTCAACGCCATCTGCCCGGGCTTTTTCCCCAGCAAGATGACCATCGGCACCCTCAAAGCCCTGGGCGAGGAAGCGCTGGCCGCGCATGCACCGCTGGGCCGGCTGGGCGACGACGAAGACCTCAAGGGCCTGTGCGTGCTCTACGCGTCCGACGCCGGCAAGCACATCACCGCGCAATACATGGCAGTGGACGGCGGGGTGTCCTCCTTAACCGGTGGCTAGCCATGCAATTCGGCGTTGAGATTCCCTTCGTCAACCATCTGGGGTTTGATCTCCAGCTGTTTGAAAACGGCCTGTCCGAAATCCATTACGAAGCCAGGCCCGAGCATCTCAACTCCTTTTCGGTCACCCACGGCGGCGCGGTGATGACCTTGCTGGATGTGACCATGGCGATTGCGGCGCGCAGCGTGCAGCCGGAAATGGGGGCGGTGACCATCGAGATGAAAACCAGCTTCCTGCAGCCGGCGCGCGGCAAACTGGTGGCCAAGGGGCGCCTGATGCACCGCACAGCCACCATGGCATTTACCGAGGCCACAGTGGTTGACGAGCAGGGCAAGCCTTGCGCCCACGCCACCGGTACCTTCAAATACGTCAAGCGCCTGGCGGTGGGGGCCAGGAACGTTCATCCCCTCAACGCCGGGATTTCCACCGATTGAGTGGCGTGCATGCCGTTTGGGGCTTCCTCACCAAAATGAAGATCGAAATCAGCAATTTGCCCTTTAACGACGGCAACAGTTTGCTATCAATAACATAACTATCCGGAGTACGCCATGCCTGCCAACCAGCAAATCCTGCTCGACAACCGTCCCACGGGGGATGCCGTCGCCAGCAATTTCAAACTCGTCAGCGCTGAAACCCCGGCACTGCAGGACGGCCAGGTGCTGGTGCGCCACCACTTTCTGAGCCTGGACCCCTACATGCGCGGCCGCATGAACGACGCCAAGAGTTATGCCGTCCCGCAGGCCCTCGGTCAGGTGATGGGCGGCGGCACCGTGGGCGAGGTGATCGAGTCGAAGAATCCGAAATTTTCCGTGGGCGACAAGGTGGTGGGCATGGGTGCCTGGCAGCAATACAGCGTGGTCGACGCCGGCCAGCCGGGTGCCCTGCGCAAGGTCGACACCAAGCACATTCCCCTGAGTGCGTACCTCGGTGCGGTAGGCATGCCCGGGGTGACCGCCTGGTACGGCCTGAGCAAAATCTGCGAGCCCAAATCCGGTGAAACCGTGGTGGTCAGCGCAGCCAGCGGTGCCGTCGGCAGCGTGGTGGGGCAGTTGGCCAAGGCGCGCGGCTGTCGCGCTGTCGGGCTGGCAGGCGGGCCGGACAAATGCAGATACGTGGTCGAAGAACTGGGCTTTGACGCCTGCATTGACTACAAGGCGCATCCGGATGCCAAGTCGCTTTACCAGGCGCTCAAGGAGGCCACGCCGGATGGTGTGGACTGCTATTTCGAAAATGTAGGCGGCGTCATCTTTGACGCAGTGCTCAGCCGCATGAACGCCTTTGGCCGCATCGCAGTCTGCGGCATGATCGCCGGCTACGACGGCCAGCCTCTGCCCCTGCTGCAGCCGCAACTGATTCTGACCAATCGCCTCAAGGTACAGGGCTTCATCGTCAGCGAACACATGGAGCACTGGCCCGCCGCGCTGACCGAGCTGGGCACGCTGGTGGCCACCGGCAAGCTCAAATTCCGCGAGTCGATAGCGCAGGGCATTGAAAGCGCGCCGCAAGCCTTCCTCGGCTTGCTCAAGGGCAAAAATTTTGGCAAGCAGCTGGTCAAACTCGTCTGAAGGAACCTCCCATGGCCGACCTGATTCTTCACCACTACCCGGCATCTCCCTTCTCGGAAAAGATCCGCCTGATCCTGGGCTACAAAAAGCTGGCCTGGAAGTCGGTGATCATTCCCAGCCTTATGCCCAAACCCGATGTGGTGGCACTGACCGGCGGCTACCGCAAAACGCCGTTTCTGCAGATAGGCGCCGACATTTACTGCGACACCGCGCTGATCTGCGATGTGCTGGAGCATCTGCAGCCCAGCCCGTCGATTTACCCTGAGCCGGGCAAGGGCCTGGCGCGCACCGTGGCGCAGTGGGCCGATGGCACGCTGTTCTGGGCCGCCATGGCCCACAACCTGGGACCCAAGGGCGCGGTCCACATGTTTGGCGGCCTGCCCGCCGAAGCGGCGAGGGCCTTCAGCGAAGACCGTAAGGCCATGAGTGCCAACATGGCGCGCCTGCGGCCGGCCGATGCTGCCGCAGCCTACAAGTCTTACCTGCGCCGCCTGTCAGACATGCTGGACGGCCAGCCTTTCCTGCTGGGCCAGGTGCCGTGCGTGGCCGATTTTTCTGCCTACCACCCGCTGTGGTTCACCCGCGTGCGCACACCGGTGGTGGCCGACATTCTGGATCACACCCCGGCTGTCCTCGAGTGGATGGACCGCATGCACGCCATCGGCCAGGGCAGCATGGAAAAGTTTGACGCCGCCCAGGCGATCGCCGTGGCCGCAGATGCCGAGCCGACGGTTGTGGGCAAGGGCTACCTGAGCGACAGCACCTTCCAGGACGAACATGGCATTGCCCTGGGCAGCCGGGTGGTCATCACTTCCGAGAGCTTCGGGCCCGAGCCAACCGAGGGCGAACTGCTGGCCGCCACGCGCACCCACTACACCCTGGGCCGTACCGACGAGCGCGCCGGGAAACTGCATGTGCATTTCCCACGCATTGGCTACGTGCTCAAAAAGACAGACGCCTGAGCAAATACAAGGACACACATGATCACGGATTTCAAGGGGAAAACAGCGGTTCTCACAGGCGCGGCATCGGGCTTTGGCCTGGAGTGCGCCCGCATAGGCGCGCGCCTGGGCATGAACCTGGTGATGGCCGACGTGCAGCAGGATGCGCTGGACAAGGCCGTGGCAGAAATCTCCGCAACAGGCGCGCAAGTACTGCCTTTCCGGCTCGATGTCTCCAAAGCCGCCGAAGTCGAAGCGCTGGGCGCAGCTGTGCTGGCGCGTTTTGGCGCGCCGCATTTTGTTTTCAACAATGCCGGCGTGGGGGCAGGGGGCCTGATCTGGGAGAACACCCTGAAAGACTGGGAGTGGGTCATAGGCGTCAACCTGATGGGCGTGGCCCACGGCGTGCGCGTGTTCACACCCATGATGCTCGATGCCGCCAAAAAAGACCCGACCTGGCAGGGCCACATCGTCAACACCGCCAGCATGGCCGGGCTGCTCAACGCGCCCAACATGGGCATCTACAACGTCAGCAAACATGCCGTGGTCAGCGTGAGCGAGACGCTGTACCAGGACCTGTCGCTGGTCACCGACCAGATCAGCGCCTCGGTGCTGTGCCCCTTCTTTGTGCCCACCGGCATCAGCCAGAGCCACCGCAACCGTCCGGGCGACATGCCGGCGACCAAGCCCACCAAAAGCCAGCTGATAGGCCAGGCCATGAGCGACAAGGCCGTGGGTTCAGGCAAGGTGACGGCGGCCGACGTGGCGCAGAAAGTGTTTGATGCCATCACCGCCAACCAGTTTTATATCTACAGCCATCCCAAGGCGATTGGCTCGGTGCAGACCCGCCTGGAAGACATCCTGCAAGCACGCAACCCGACCAGCCCGTTTGCCCACAAGCCCGAGCTTGGCGTGGAGCTGAAGAAGGCCTTGCGCGAGGCCTGAACTCCGGCGTCTACCGGTATTTCGCAGCCGAGATGAACTCCGAAAACGTCTCGCACCACACCAGCACCGTGGTGTACTTCGCCGGGTCCACACCCTCAGGCACCGGCACCACAAAGTTCTCAAAGGTCTTGATGTCGCCGACACGGACAGACTGGCTTTTGAGCTTCAGGAACTGCGCTTCGTTTTCAACAAACTCGGGCACCAGGTAAAGCTTGTAATCCGGCCCCGGCGCAACCTTGCCCATCAGTGCAATGGCCCGCTTGCCAACCGACACCTCGCCTTCGCCCCAGTGCAGCAAGTCGCTGCCCTGCAGGTCGCGCCGGAAGGTGCCGCGGAAGTCGGAACTCCCGGCCACGGCGGCAACAATGGCGGCTGATGGCGTCATGGGAGCGGTCAGGATGGGCAGCAAATAGACCCCGAGGCCAAAACCAAGCACCAGCACCACGAAGTGCGACGCCAGCAACAAGACAATTTTTTTCATGCGGGTCAGCCCTGGCATTGCAGGCTCAGTGCCTGCAGGGTTTTGCCGGTTTGCGGTTCAAACACCACCAGGTTGATTTGCCGCGCATGGCCGGGCGTGGGTGCGATGCTGCGAAAGCCCAGTTTCGCGGCTTGCGCTTCAGTGGCTTTGTGCTTGCCGGCCTGGGTGTACTGGCGCACCACGAAATCGTGTTTCAAAAACTCCCCCGCGTTCTCGCCGGTTTTTACTTTGGAGTTGTGGCCGTGTTCGGTCACCGTCCAATAGGCCGCCCAATCTGATTTGGCGGTGACCGCCGCTTCAAACTGGTCATCGGCCAGCCGCTTCAGGGCGATGTGCGCGCGGGCCGGCTCCCGTTTGCCTGTGACGCTGGAGGTCCAGCTGTTCCATTGCGGCCAGTCGCGGCCATCGAGCACCACCTGCGGCGTGTAGATGGTGCGCTGGCGGTTTTTGCCGGCAATCTCGCGTTGCCGGGCGGTGTGAGCGGGGGCGGCGAAACGGTCCACCCAGCCGATGTAGTCCCAGTAGCCCACGTGAAAGGCCTGCACCACGAGGTCTTTGCCTTTCAGCGTGGAGGCCCATTTGTCGGCAGGCGGGCAGGAGCTGCAGCCCTCGGAGGTGTAGAGCTCCACCACCGGTGTGAGCTGCGGGCCGGAACTGGCGGTGCATTGACCGGGATCGGCCAGGCCGGCGCTTGCCAGTGTCAGCAGGGCGCAGCTTGCGATTGTTTTTGTAGCCCAGGGGTGCATGCGGGTTCCTTGTGAAAGGTGACCCTCATTGGTCGTGCGGGCTGGCTGGAGATTACAGGTATTTGCGGCGTGGATCGGGAGGCATGCGCACTGCTATCTACTTGATAGCAAACTATTCCCGCCAATAAAGGGCAAAACGCTGATTTTTATCTCAACCGCCGAGCAAGAGGCTGTCCACGGCCATGTGGGGCCGGGCGTCAGCCGCCAGGCTTAAACGCTTGCAGTTTGGGCATTCGGCTTGTAAAGCACCGGTTCCCCGGGCAGTGGCACGGGCTTGCTGGCCGCATCGCGGCGTTCCAGCCGGTCTTCCAGCTCGCCAATGTAGGCTGATGTTGAACTGGCGGATTCATCAATTTTTGCCACCAGCGCTTGCTGGGTTTGCGCCAGGCGCTCGGCCAGCACTGTGGCCTGCGCGGCCTCACGGTGCTGCGCGTTGGCCGCCTGGGCCTCCAGGTACTGCCGCAGCTCGGTAAAGCGTGAAGCCTCGGCCTTGTCAGCCAGATCGCGCTGGGTGCTCAATTCGCGGGCATGTTGTCGCGTCTCCAGCAAATGTGCGCCCTGCATGTAGAGCGTCGTCGCCAGAAAGGCCAGCAACACGGCCATCAGCAGTACCAGCATCAGCACGCCAAGCGGCGCCTGCACGGTGGTAAAGCCCAAGCTCAGCAGGGTCGAGCGGCTGAATTCATCCACATTGAGAGCGGCAAATCCTGCCATCAGGACAATGGCAATGATCAATACGATGGTTCGGGTGCGCATGGTCAGGACTCCAGAAATAGAAGTCCATGGTGCCGCCGCACAAGAGGCGGGCTTGTAGGCAAATGGCCTGTTTCGGACGAGTGATCAGCCGGTTTTTGCCTCGTTGGCCTCACCCGGTGGTTTGGCGCTGGCCTCGGACTCCATCGCTTCGGCCGCCTCCTCGTTGAGCGCTTTGGCCGAGCGCTGCGGCTTCGTCAGCGGTGCAGGTGTCCAGCGCCCACCGTGCATGAGGCTGATACCGGCGCTGATGTCGCCGCCCATCTGCAACTGCAGGCGTTCGCTGTCGCGGCGGCGTATGTCTTCGGCCACCTCGGCCACGTCGACCTCCTGAACGCCGAGTTGCCGCAAGGCTTCGGCGCTGAAGGCCAGGGCCGATTCAAAAGTTTCCCGCATCTGGTAGTCCACACCCAGGCGCATCAGCTCGATGGCGTGCTGGCGGTCATAGGACCGCGCCAGCACCGGCGTCAGCGGGAATTCGTGTTTGGCCAGGGTGACGATGCAGGTGGTGGCTTCCTTGTTGTCCACACAGACCAGTATGGCCCGCGCATGTCCGGCGCCGCTGGCGTGCAGCACGTCCAGTCGCGTGCCGTCGCCGTAGTAGACCTTGAAGCCGAACTGCGCCGCCGCGCGGATCATGTCGGTGTCGTTTTCGATGATGGCAATGTCGATGCCGCGGGCCAGCAGCGACTGGCTGGCAATCTGCCCAAACCGGCCGAAACCAATGATGAGCACGCTGCCCTTGAGGCCCTGGGCCACTTCCACGCCTTCCATGTCCTGCTCGGCTTTTTCGGGGGCTGCCCAGCGCAGGGCCATCACCGCCAGCGGGGTCAGCGCCATGGAGATGATGATGGCCGCGGTAAGCGCCGCGTTCACATTGGCCTGCACGATACCGGCGGCTGCGGCAGCCGAATACAGCACAAAGGCAAACTCGCCGCCCTGGGCCATCATGGCCATGCGCTGCAGGGCATCGCCATGGCTGGAACGCGTGATGCGCGCCACCCCATAAATGCCCAGCGCCTTGACGGCCATGTAGGCCAGCACGCCACCCAGGATAAACGGCCAGTCGGCCAGCACCAGCGGCAGGTCCAGCGACATGCCCACGCCCATGAAAAACAGGCCCAGCAGGATGCCGCGAAAAGGCTCAATATCAGCCTCCAGTTGGTGGCGGAAGGTGGACTCGGACAGCATCACGCCGGCGGCAAAAGCGCCCAGCGCCATCGAAAGACCGCCCCATTGCATGGCCAGCGCGGCACCCAGCACCACCAGCAGCGCCGCAGCAGTCATCACCTCACGCGCCTTGGCCTTGGCCAGCACGCGAAACAGCGGGTTGAGCAGCCAGCGGCTGACGGCCACCAGCCCAATGATGGCGGCCAGCGCCACACCTATGGATACCCAGCGCGACACGCTGGCGCCATCGGCGGGCTCGGGTGTCAGAAAGGCAATCAGGGCCAGCAGCGGGACGATGGCCAGGTCCTCCAGCAGCAGGATGGACACCATGCGCTGGCCGCGCGGGGTGGAGGTGTCGCCGCGCTCGTCGAGGAGTTGCATCACGATGGCGGTGGACGACAGCACAAAACCCATGGCGGCAATAAAGGCCACCAGGGGCTTGAGCCCGCCCAGCACGCCCACGACCGTCAGCAGCGCGCCGCAGACCGCCACCTGCATCAGGCCCAGGCCAAAAATCTGGCGGCGCAGGGTCCACAAGCGCGTCGGCTGCATTTCCAGGCCGATGACAAAGAGAAACATCACCACGCCCAGCTCGGCGATGTGGAGGATGGTCCCGGCCTCGCTGAAAAACCCCAGACCGAAAGGGCCTATGGCCAGGCCAGCCGCCAGATAACCCAGCACAGAGCCCAATCCCAGGCGCTTGAACAGTGGCACCGCCAGTACGCCCGCGCCCAGCAAGACCACCACTTTGACGAGCTCACTGCCTTGTTCGACTGCCATGAATTTCCTGTGTGCCGCGTTGTGGAGAGAGGAGGCAAACATGGTAGCGGACTTTGACGGCCTGCCGGTGCGGTGGCATGTGGCAAACTCGCCCACTTTCTCCCAGCGCACTTCATAAAAATACATGCAAAAAATCATTCGCCAGATCGCGCTTGAGATCAAAGTCCAGGAACACCAGGTCAAAACAGCGGTCGAGCTGCTGGACGGCGGGGCCACCGTGCCCTTTATTGCCCGTTACCGCAAGGAGGTCACCGGCGGCCTCGACGACATTCAACTGCGCGAACTGGAGTTTCGTCTGGGTTACCTGCGCGAACTGCAGGAGCGGCGTGAATCCGTGCTCAAAAGCATTGAGGAGCAGGGCAAACTCACACCTGAGCTGCGCGCCGCCATCGAGGCCGCGCCGACCAAGCAGGAGCTGGAAGACCTGTACCTGCCCTTCAAGCAAAAGCGCCGTACCAAGGGGCAGATGGCACGTGAAGCGGGCATTGAACTCCTGGCCGACAAATTGTTTGCCGACCCGACCCTGGTGCCGCTTGAGGAGGCCGTGGCCTTTGTGAAAGCAGAAAAAACAGAAAACGGCGACGACTTCACCACCGTGCAGGCCGTGCTTGATGGGGTGCGCGACATTCTGAGCGAGCGCTGGGCAGAAGACGCGGCCTTGTTGCAGTCGCTGCGCCAGTGGCTGTGGAGCGAAGGCCTGTTTTCCTCAAAACTGGTTGCGGGCAAGGACGAAAACCATCCCGACCATGCCAAGTTTCGCGACTACTTTGACTATGACGAGCCGATAGGCCGCGTGCCTTCGCACCGGGCGCTGGCTGTGTTTCGCGGGCGCGGGCTGGAGATTCTGGACGCCAAGCTGGTTCTGCCCGTGCCGCCGGAAGCCGGGCAACCTAGCATTGCGGAAGGAAAAATCGCGCTCCACCTGGGCTGGAGCCACAAGGGCAGGGCAGCCGACGACCTGCTGCGCAAATGTGTGGCCTGGACCTGGCGCGTCAAGCTGAGCCTGTCGATAGAGCGTGACCTGTTCAGCCGCCTGCGTGAAGAGGCCGAGAAAGTCGCCATCAAGGTATTTGCCGACAACCTGCGCGATTTGCTGCTGGCCGCTCCCGCTGGCCCGCGTGTGGTCATGGGGCTGGATCCGGGCATACGCACTGGCGTCAAGGTCGCTGTGGTGGACGCCACCGGCAAACTGGTCGAAACCTCCACCATTTACCCGCACGAGCCGCGCAAGGACTGGGACGGTTCGCTCCACACCCTGGCCAGGCTCTGCGAAAAACACGGCGTCAACCTCATTGCCATTGGCAATGGCACGGCCAGCCGCGAGACCGACAAACTGGCCGCTGATTTGATGAAGCGCATCGACGGCATGCAGCGCATAGTGGTCAGCGAAGCCGGCGCTTCGGTGTATTCGGCCAGCGAATTTGCCAGCCAGGAGATGCCCGACGTGGATGTGAGCCTGCGCGGCGCGGCCAGCATTGCGCGCCGCTTGCAGGACCCGCTGGCCGAGCTGGTCAAGATTGACCCCAAATCCATTGGTGTGGGCCAGTACCAGCACGACGTGAACCAGAGTGAGCTGGCACGCAGCCTGGACACGGTGGTGGAAGACTGCGTCAACAGCGTGGGGGTGGACCTGAACACCGCCAGCGTGCCGCTACTGGCACGCGTCTCCGGCCTGAGCCAGACCGTGGCCAAAGCGGTGGTGCGCTGGCGTGACGCGAACGGTGCATTTGCCAGCCGGGCCGACCTGCTCAAGGTCACCGGTCTGGGCGCCAAGACCTTTGAACAAAGCGCCGGCTTCTTGCGCCTGCATGCCAGCAGCAACCCGCTGGACATGACCGGCGTGCACCCCGAAACCTACCCGGTGGTCGAAAAAATCATGGCTCACACCGGCAAACCGGTGGCCGAGCTGATGGGCCGCGCCGAGATGCTCAAGACGCTCAAACCCGAATTGTTTGCCAATGAGCAGTTCGGCGTGATCACCGTGAAGGACATCCTTGCCGAACTGGAAAAACCAGGCCGCGACCCGCGCCCCGACTTCAAGGTGGCGCGCTTCAACGACGGCGTGGAAGACATCAAGGATCTCAAGGAAGGCATGACGCTGGAGGGCACGGTCAGCAATGTGGCGGCCTTTGGGGCCTTCATTGACATCGGCGTGCACCAGGATGGCCTGGTGCATGTGAGCCAGCTCGCCAACAAGTTTGTCAACGACGCGCGCGAGGTGGTGAAAACCGGCGACATCGTCACGGTGCGCGTGACCGAGGTGGACGTGGCGCGCAAACGCATAGGCTTGACCATGAAACTGGACGCTGCGCCAGGCAGACGCGATGCCCCGCGCGAGAACCGCTTTGAGGGCGCACGGCCCGGGCCGCAACACCGGGGACACCACGGCAGCCCGGCCAGAGCGCCACAGGCAACAACCGCCACGGCGATGGAGTCGGCCTTCAGCAAGCTGGCGGGACTGAAGAAATAGGCGGCACCTGCGGAATGCTACGTAATTAATAGCATACTATTCCCGTCATTCAAGGGCAGGATGCCGATTTCCTTGATAATCTCTGGTCCCATCGTCCATCGACCTTGTCAGCCCTGTTTCGCATCCTTCCATGAAAGCCCTCCGCCTTTACGCCGGCCCCACAGCCCGTCAGCACATGGCCGACCACGGCCTGCGTCCGCAAGACGTGCGCGTGGTTCCGGCGGCGGCCGGTGGCCCCAAAGGCCTGGTGCTGGGGCCGCTGGACCGGTTCATCTTTGGCGACTGGCTGGCTGGCACGTCGCAGCCCGTGCATCTGGTCGGCGCTTCCATCGGTGCATGGCGCATGGCCACGGCCTGCCTGGACGACCCGGTGGCAGCTTTCCAGAAGCTGGAGGACGACTACATCCAGCAGCACATTGCCGCGCCGCCGGGCAGAAAACTCCCACCTGCCCACATCGTCAGCGAGCAGTTTGGCCAGAGCCTGAAAGACTTTTACGGTGGCCGCATCAAGCAGGTGCTGCAGCACCCGCGTTACCGTCTGCACATCGTCACCTCGCGCGGTCGCCACCTGCTGCGCCGCGAGCATGGCGTGGGCACGCCCCTGGGCTACCTGGGCGCTTTCCTGACCAACACCCTGCATCGCAAGGCCATGGGCGCATGGCTGGAGCGTGTCGTGTTTTCCAGCCAGGACGCAGCACTTCCCTTTGCCACCAGCGACTACCGCACGCGCCAGTTGCCACTGACCGAGGCCAACTTCAACCCGGCGCTACAGGCCAGTTGCTCCATCCCCTTCATGCTCAAGGCAGTGCACAACATTCCCGGTGCACCGCCCGGCGCCTATTGGGATGGCGGCATCACCGACTACCACCTGCACCTCAACTATGCTTCTGAATTGATAGCACAAATTCCTTGTGGTGAAAGGGCAGAAGGCCAGTTTGACGCCCAGGCGTCGGCACAGGGCGGGCTGGTTCTCTACCCGCACTTCCAGAAAGCCGTGGTGCCGGGCTGGCTGGACAAGGGCCTGAAGTGGCGGCACGGCGCAACCCACTTTCTCGACAACATGGTCCTGCTGGCCCCCGACCCGCAATGGATCAAGACCCTGCCCAACGGCAAGCTGCCGGACCGCAATGACTTTCAGCGCTACAGCCGCGACCCCCAGGGCCGCATGAAGGTCTGGAGCGCGGCCGTGGCGGCCAGCCGTCAGCTGGCGGACGAATTGCAGGACTGGCTGTCAAGGCCGGATATGGGGCGGGTGGAAGCGTTGTAAGACCGGTCAACGCGCGCCGAAGCGGGCTTGCGACCTGGCTCTTGCACGTGCTGCTTCGGCTACTGAACCAGCAGCACCGGCACGTCAACGTCTGCAACCACCCGCTGGGCAACGCTTCCAAGCAGGGCCCGGCCCAGCAGCCCGTGGCCGTGAGTGCCCATGACCAGCATGTGCACCTTTTCGCGCTGCGTCGCCTGCACGATTTGCGCGGCGGCATTGCCTGCCGTCCATGAAGTCCGGAAGGCGATGTGGTGACGCTTGAGAAAACGCTCTATGGGCAGCAGGACTTTCTCCGCCTCTTCGCGGTTCCAGGCACGAACAGCATCAGAACCCAGCATGGCCCTGACGCGCGGAGGAACGGCAGGCTGTACGTTCAACACCACAAGCTCGGCGTCGGGTCCGGCCAGGGCTTCATGCGTGACGAGAAACGCCAGGGCTTTTTTGGTGAACTTGCTGCCGTCAACGGCCAGGAGGATTCTCATGGTGCTTTCCTGAAACAGTGAAATTGAAAGGGACGCGTTCAGCGCAAGACGAGGACGGGAATGGTGCTGTGTGCGAGCACCTGCTGGGTTTCGCTTCCCAGCAGGATGCGGGAGATGCCTTTGCGGCCATGCGAGGCCATCACGACCAGGTCGCACTTGTGCTTTTTTGCGGTGGCCAGAATGGCACTGGCGACGAGATCGGATTTGGCGATCACGCCCCTGGCTTTCAAGCCGGCGGCCTCTGCGGATTTTTGCGCCGCATCAACGATGGCCTGACCCCTTTGTGCCCACTCCTTCTCGATGCGCGCCACATCCTGAGGCGACATGGCGATTCCAACTTCAAAGTAGGCAATCGGATAGCGCGGCACGACGTTGAGAACGACCAGCCCGGCACCCAGGGACGCGCCAAGGGAAATTGCATTTTTGACCGCTTTTTTTGACAGTGCGGAGCCGTCTGTTGCAACAAGAATGCGCTGGTACATGGTGATTCTCCTGTGTTGATTCGTCCGCAGTCTAGAAGCGTCACACCGAACACAGTTTGATCCATGTCAACTGCGCCGCTCTGGGTGCAGGCTGGCTGTGATCGCATGCGGCGACAGGACGCAGGATTGCAAAAGGGCGGAGCGGTAAGATTCGTGCTTACAACCGAAGCTGCCCCCATGTCTCTTTCTCCCCATGTCGTCGATGCAACGCCCAAGCGCCGGCGTTCATTGGCGATGGCAGTAGCCTTGATGGCAACCGCGACCCTGCTGGCCGCAGCCTACCTGGCATCGGGCGCGCAAGCTCCGGCCGGCCTGACAGTCGTGGTCCTGGCCGCTATCACTTGCGGCACAGCCTGGCTGCTGGCATTGCGCGACGCTGCGAGGGAACGCGCGGGAAAACAGGCCCTCGAAGGCGCGGACGCCAGGCTGGCCGGGCTGCTGGATTCCGCCATGGATGCCATCATCACCGTGGACAGTGAGCAGCACGTCATCCTGTACAACAAGGCCGCAGAGAAGATCTTCGGCTGGCCCACCGACGAGATGCTGGGCCAGTCTCTGACCCGCCTGATTCCGCAGCGCCACCAGGCCGCGCACGGCGATCAGGTCCGGCGCTTCGGCCAGACAGGCACGACCTCGCGGCGCATGGGGGACGGCACCGTTCTCTATGGCCGACGCTCCAGCGGTGAAGAGTTCCCGCTGGAAGCCTCGATCTCGCAACTCGATACCGCACATGGCAAGCTGTACACCGTCATACTGCGCGACGTGACCGAGCGCGTGCGCGCCAGCGAGGAACTGAGCGCTTTCGCGTCGGCAGCACACGCCATCCGCGAAAGTGAAAAAACACGCATTGCGCGCGAACTGCATGACGAGCTGGCCCAGTCGCTGACAGCGATCAAAATGGACGCCACCTGGATCCGGGAGGCCATGGCCCCCGATGCGAATGCCGTGCGCGCCAAACTCGATGACATGTTGGGCCTGCTGGACACCACCGTCGCCGCCACCCGGCGCATCGCCTCCGACCTGCGTCCGCTGCTGCTGGACGATCTGGGCCTGGTGCCTGCCGTTGAATGGTTGACCCACAATTTCACCCAGCGCCATGGCGTCCGGTGCAAGCTCTCGCTGGATGACGATGTGGAGTTGGCCGAACCTTATGCCACCGCAGTTTTTCGCATTGTTCAGGAGTCGCTTGTGAATGTGGCCAAACATGCCGGCGCGTCGCAGGTTGACGTGCGCATTGAAAGAGTCTCCGGTGACGTGATTCTCGAGGTCGTCGATGACGGCGCCGGCTTCGACCTGAACGCACCGCGCAAGGGCAACTCTCTGGGCCTGATGGGTTTGCGTGAACGGGCCCGCCTGCTGCAGGGAACAGTAGACATACGCACGGCACCCGGTTGCGGCACCCGCATAAGAGTCAGCATCCCGATCCCCGAAACAGGAGACATCACGTGATCAGGATTGTCATTGCCGACGACCATTCCATCGTGCGCGAGGGAATCAAGCGCATCGTGTCATCGATTGAAGGCATGGAGGTTACCGGTGAGGCCGGCAACGGGACCGAGGTCATGCAGCGGGTGCGCGAACTGACGTTCGATGTGCTGGTGCTCGACCTGTCCATGCCCGGGCGCAGCGGCATGGAACTGATCAAGCTGGTCCGAAGCGAAAAGCCGCAGTTGCGCATCCTGGTCCTGAGCATGCACCAGGAACTGCAGTACGCCGTGCGGGCCATCAAGAACGGCGCAAGCGGCTACCTGACCAAGGAAAGCGCGCCGGCGCAGCTGGAGCAGGCGATACGCAAGGTGGCCTCGGGGGGGGCATTTATCAGCGCCGAGGTGGCCGAGCAGCTGGCGCTGGGAGCGATGCCCGGTAGCGAGGCGGTTCCACACGAGAGCCTGTCGAATCGCGAGTTCGAGGTGCTGCAGTTGCTGGTCGCTGGCGTTTCCATGACGGACATCGGTACAAAGCTCAACCTCTCGGTCAAGACCGTCAGCACCCACAAAACCAATCTCATGCAAAAAATGGGTCTGCAAAACCAGAGCGAGCTGATTCGTTACGCGCTCAAGCACGGCCTGACTGAACCGCTGGAGCCCTGAGCCCGGTCCTGAACGCGCTGCCGCGCAATGACGTGATGTTGACAAGGGTCAACACCGCCGCGAGCGCAGCTCCCTAGAGTCAGGGTATTCAAACTCTGAGCCGGGGATGTTCCATGAGCAATGAACTCAAACAGCTGCTGGTCCACGCCGATGCCTCGCCGCAATTTGCGCAACGCCTCGAATTTGCCGGCCGGCTGGCCTCCCGCCACGGCGCCGGCATCACCGCACTGTATGCGTCGCCCTCAGCTTCGGCGGCACTTGCCGTCGCTTCCGGCATGGGGCCCGGTCTGGCGGTGAGACGGGAGAACGTGCAGGACACCGAGCTGGCACGTGCCCGCTCGGTATTCGACCAGTTCAAGTCCGCGGGGTTGCCGGCCACCTGGGCTGAAATCCATGAGTTTCCGTGTGCGCCGGCATTTGCAGAACAGGCGCTCTACGCCGACTTGCTGGTGCTTGGCCAGCACGGCCCGGGGGAAGGCTGGTCCACACCGATGCCTGCGGATTTCCCGGAAAACGTGATTGCCCTGAGCGGCCGGCCGGCGCTGGTGCTTCCCTACACGTCGGCCCGGCCCGGTCTGCCGGGCCATGTGGTGATTGCGTGGAAGCCCAGCCGTGGGGCCGCTCGCGCCGTGGCCGCGGCCCTTGCGCTCCTGCGCAACGCCAGCTCCGTGCACGTCCTGAGCTGGGGCGCAGACGCGGTGCACACCGGCACCGGCCCGAATATCGTCTCCTACCTGAAGGCTCACGGCATCCACGCCAGCTGGCAGCAGGAAGGGGTGGAACCGGAAAATCTGGGTGAGTTGTTGCTGTCGCGCGTGTTTGACCTGCAAGCAGACTTGCTGGTGATGGGGTGTTATGGCCGCGCCCGCGCCTATGAATGGGTACTGGGCGGCGTGTCCCGAACGGTGCTCAAAAGCATGACGCTGCCCGTTCTGATGGCGCACTAAGGGTTTCCTGACCCAGCGGCGAAAACTCGGAAAATTCCGAGAACGGCTCGGAGCGCTGGCGGCAACAAACCAGCCTTGTCCGAGCCGGCCTTTCAGCAAAAGACGATGTTCCGGCGTCGCCGCCTGCGCGACAGTAGGGGCATGCCATCCACTGCTTCACCTACCCGGGTATTCCTTGCCGATGATTCGGAGTTGAGCCGCCACCGCGTGGCCGAGATGCTGACTGCGCAGGGCATGGTGGTTGCGGGCCAGGCGGATACGCCGGAGTCAGCGGTATCGGGGATCCTGGCGACACAGCCGGATGTGGTGGTTCTTGATGTGCAGTTCAGGCAGAGTACGGGCCTGCAGGTGCTTCAGGACGTCTTCAAGACCACACGGGACATCCCCTTCATCATCCTCAGCAACCACGCCGAACCGGCTTACCGCGCCCGCTACCTGGCTGCGGGAGCCCGCCAGTTTCTCGATAAATGCAGCGAATTCCATGAGCTCGGCGAAGCCGCGGCTCGACTTGGACGGCTGCAACGCTCTCACCAGCCAGTTTCCTCCCTTCAACCCAAGGAGCCGTCATGCCCTTAGCCCTTACCTCCGCGATGGATGCATCGCAGGCGCAGAACTTCAATCCTCCGGCCAGGTCTGTCGCCCCTCTGCAAACGCAGTGCTCAAACTGCAGCCTGCGCGACATCTGCCTGCCTTGCGGCATGAAGCCATCCGATGTCAACGGCCTCGATGAGCTCCAGTTCAGCCGCACCAAGGTCGGGGCAGGGCAGACGCTCTACCACGAGGGGAAAATCTTCCGCAACATTTACGCCGTACGCATGGGCACCTTCAAATCCAGCCTGACCCTCGCCGACGGCCGTGAGCAGGTCAGCGGCTTCCAGATGGCCGGTGAGCTGATGGGGCTGGACGGCATCGCCAACGGCACCTATGCCAGCAACGCCACCGCGCTCGAGGACACCGAGGTCTGCACGATTCCCTATGACCAGATCAGCAAGCTGGCTGCGACCAGCGCCGACCTGCAGCAAGCCGTGAGCCGCCTGATGAGCCGGGAAATTGTCAGGGACCACAGCCTGTTGATGCTGCTGGGCAGCATGAACGCAGAGGAGCGGCTGGCCGCCTTCCTGCTCAACCTGTCACAGCGATTCAAACTGCGCGGTTATTCGGCCCGCGAGTTCCACCTGCGCATGTCGCGCGCCGAGATTGGCAGCTACCTGGGCATGAAGCTGGAGACCGTGAGCCGCACCTTTTCCGCGTTTCAGCAGCAAGGCATCCTGGAAGTCGACAAGCGCCACATCCGCATCATCGATGCCGCAGCCCTCCAGCGTGTCTTCGAGACGCGCGTTCATTGAGATCGCGACCCGCGCCGGGCATCCTTTTCGGGGGGCCGGTCTGATACACCGCATCGCGTGATTGCGCTGCTTGCCTGAGGTCGCCCGGGTACCGCTGTCCCGCAAATTCAGTCAGGCCAGGGTGGCCGACTCGAGGTAACAGGGCAGGTGGCAGGGCCAGTGCAACTCACGTTCGATACGCTGGCGCATGGCGTCGGCCGCAGCCGGCTCGCCGTGGGTGATGAACGTCTGTCTGGGCGCGGACTTGAAGCCGCGCAGCCAGCCCATGATTTCCACGGCATCCGAATGGGCCGACAGATCGTCCAGCATGGCCACTTCCGCGCGTACCGGCACGTCCTGGCCATGGATCCGCACCGTGGGCGCGCCGCCGGCGATGAGCGCGCCGCGTGTGCCGCCGGGCTGGAAACCGGCAAACACGATGGTGTTGCGTTTGTCCGGTGCGAAGGCCTTGAGGTGGTGGACCACGCGCCCGCCCGTGGCCATGCCACTTGCGGCAATGATGACCATGGGGCCATGCCTGGCATTGAGCAGGCGCGACTCCTCCGGCGAAGCGACGATGTGGGCCGTATGGGCCATGGCCTCACATTCCGCAGATGTCAGGCGCAGTTCGGCCTTGTGCTTGAGGTACACCTGCGTGGCATTGGCCGCCATGGGGCTGTTCAGGTAAATCGGCAGGCTGCGCTGTATGACGCCCTGCGTCTTGAGAACCTGAACGCAGTGCAACAGGCTTTGCGCGCGTCCGACCGCGAAGGCCGGGATGACCACCACGCCACCGCGTGCCGCCGTGCGGTTGATCACCTGGCCCAGCGCCAGCAGGGGGTCCGAATCCTTGTGCAGGCGATCCCCGTAGGTGGACTCCACCACCAGGTAATCAGCCCCATCCATCTGGGAAGGTGGCCGGAGCACCATGTCATTGGGCCGGCCTATGTCTCCGGAGAAGAGGATGGAGCGCGAGCCGTTGTCAAGTCGCACAAAAGACGACCCCACCATGTGGCCCGAAGGCGTCAGGCTGGCGTTCAGCCCCGGTGCTGGATGCCAGTGTTTGCCGTTGGGCACCGGGTGCAGCAGCTTGAGGCAACGCAATGCATCCTCGCGCGTGTACAGGGGCAGTGCCGGCGCGTGTTTCGAAAAGCCGTGCCGGTTGGCGTATTCGGCTTCTTCTTCCTGCAGGTGGCCGGCATCGGGCAGCAGGATGCGACACAGGTCGGCTGTGGCCGGTGTGCAGAACACCTTGCCCGTGAAACCCTGGCGCGCCAGCAGCGGCAGGTAGCCGCTGTGGTCGATGTGGGCATGCGTGAGGATCACCGCATCAATGCTGGCCGGGGTCACAGGCAGGGGCGCCCAGTTGCGCAGGCGCAGTGGCTTGTAGCCCTGAAACAGGCCGCAATCCACCAGCACGGATGAATCACCTTGCCGGATCAGGTATTTGGAGCCTGTGACGGTGTCGGTGGCCCCCAGGAACTGGATTTTCATGCCTCAGCTTAGACGAGTGGAAATTCCTGCATTTGATATAACGCAAGGCCCTGGATCAATAGCCGCCGTGAATTCAGGTCAAGCAGATGCGTCCAGCAACTCCCGATAGTCCTCCCGCGTCGCAATGCGGGGGTTGGTTTTATGGCAATGATCGGCCATGGCGCCATTGATGACGTCTTCGTACATATCCTTCGTGACACCCAGTGCGGCCAAACCGGAGGGCAGACCCAGTCGCGAATTCATGTCGCGGATACAGTCGGCTATCTCGGTGCCTTTGCTGTCTGAACTGCCAATGCCCATCGCCTGCGCCATGCGCTGCAGACGATGTTCCTTTTGAATCGATTCCGCGCTGGCATTGAAGCGCACCACAGCCGGAAGAAACATCGCGTTGAGCGTGCCATGGTGCAGGCGCGGGTCAACGCCGCCCAGGCTGTGGCTCAAGGAGTGCACGCAGCCCAGGCCCTTCTGGAAAGCCATCGCGCCCTGCATGGAGGCGCTCATCATGTTGAGCCGGGCTTCACGGTCGCTGCCGTCTTTGGTGGCGCGCTCGATGTGCGCCCAGCCGCGCTGCAAACCGTCCAGGCCAATGCCGTCGGCGGGCGGGTTGAAGGCGGGTGCCATGAAGGTTTCCATGCAGTGCGCAATCGCGTCCATGCCGGTGGCGGCTGTCAGTTTGGCGGGCAGGCCCAGGGTCAGTTCAGGGTCGCAGATGGCGGTTTTGGGCACCAGGTGCCAGGAGTGAAAACCCAGCTTGCGGTGGTCGTCCACGATGATGATGGCGCCGCGCGCCACCTCACTGCCGGTGCCGCTGGTGGTGGGCACGGCAATCAGCGGCGCGGCCCGGTCTGTGATTTTCAGTGAACCGCCTTCGATGGTGGCGTAGGTGGTGAGCGGGCCTTCATGGGTGGCGGCAATCGCCACACCCTTGGCGCAATCAATCGCCGAGCCGCCGCCAACGGCGATCAGGCCGTCGCAGCCGCTGGCCTTGTACATGGCGGCGGCAGCGCGCACGGCAGCTTCGGTCGGGTTGGAGGGCGTCTGGTCAAACACCGCCACCGTCATCCCGGGCAGGGCATCCAGCGCTTTTTGCAGCACGCCTGCAGCCTTGACGCCCGCATCCGTGACGATCAGCGGTTTGGTGATGCCCACGCGCTCGCACTCCTGCTTGAGCAGCTTGACCGCGCCGTAGTCAAACTGGATCTGTGTCACGTAGTAGATAAAGGCCATGGTTTGCTGTCTTTCCGCGTTGTACGATGGTGCTCGAAATTTCCGAACCGAATGCACCCTACTTTAATGGCTGGAGAGACTTTGGACCACGCGCAAACCGGGATGGCCGTCACTTTGGCGATAAGGGCGCTGTTTCCCTGACATGAGACGACCGGTCGATTCACCCGATCTTTTGACGCCAGCCATGCGTGACGTGCTGGTTCGCATGAGGCGTGCAGGCCGCCCACCCATGCACACCCTGAGCCCGCAGGACGCACGCGCAGCCTACGAGGCGGGCGCGGACGTGCTGGAGATTCCCAAGCCAGCCCTGGCACGCGTGGAAGACTTCAGCATCGCTGCGCGTGACGGCCATGAGCTGCCCATGCGCCTGTACGCACCCTCGCACGAAGCGCTGCCGGTGCTGCTGTATTTTCACGGCGGAGGTTTCACCATTGGCAGCGTGGCTTCGCACGACATTCTGTGCCGCCAGCTTAGCCATCTGGCGGGGTGTGCGGTGATTTCGGTAGGCTACCGGCTGGCACCGGAGCACCGCTTTCCGGTCGCTGCCGACGACGCCTGGGATGCCCTGGCCTGGTTGTCCTTTCACGCCGACGACAAAGGCCTGGACGGCAACCGGCTGGCGATTGGCGGCGACAGTGCTGGAGGTACGCTGGCCGCTGCCTGTGCGGTGCAGGCCCGCGACGCAGCGCTTCCGCTGGAGCTGCAACTGCTTGTTTACCCCGGCTGCGCGGCACGGCAGGACTCGGCGTCACATCTGGCGTTTGCCCGGGGATTTGTGCTGGAAGCGGCTGACATTGACTACTTTTTCAGCCATTACCTGCGCAGCACGGCTGACCGCGATGACTGGCGGTTTTCTCCGCTCAACGCGCCCGATGTGGATGGCGTGGCCCCGGCCTGGATAGGCCTGGCAGAGTGCGACCCGCTGTTTGACGACGGCATGCTGTACGCAGACAAGCTGCGGGCGGCAGGCGTGGCGGTCGATCTTGAGATTTACCGCGGCGTCACCCATGAGTTCATCAAAATGGGCCGCATCATCCCCGAAGCCCGGCAGGCCCATGACGACGCCGCGCTGGCCCTGCGCAACGCTTTCAATAAAGACCTTCAAACATGAACCGACAGGACTTCCGATTTTTCCACCGGCTGCGCGTGCGCTGGGCCGAGGTGGACATGCAGAAAATCGTTTTCAATGCGCACTACCTGATGTACTTTGACACGGCGGTCACCGACTACTGGCGGGCCATGGCGCTGCCGTATGAAGATGCCATGCACCTGATGGGCGGCGAGCTTTTTGTGAAGAAGGCGTCCATTGAGTTTCATGCCTCCGCCCGTTACGAAGACCAGCTTGACATCGGCATGAAATGCGCACGCATCGGCAACTCGTCCATGGCATTTGCCTGCGCCATCTTCCGCGGTGACCAGTTGCTGATCACCGGAGAGCTGATCTATGTGTTCGCCGATCCTGCAACCCAGACCTCCCGCCCCGTGCCGCCTGAGTTGCGCCGTATCCTGACCGGCTATGAAGCTGGCGAGCCCATGGTCACCGTGCGGCTGGGCCCCTGGACCGAACTGGGCGCGCAGGCTGCGCCCTTGAGAACCGAGGTGTTTGTGACGGAGCAGGGCGTGCCGCTGGACATGGAATGGGATGAAGCCGACAACACCTCCCTTCATGCCGTCGCCTGCAATGGCCTGGGCCAGGTGCTGGCCACGGGCCGGCTGCTGCTACCCGTGGAGGGCTCGGCAAAGATAGGCCGCATGGCGGTGAGCCGGGTGCTCAGGGGCTCGGGTCTGGGCCGCGAGGTGCTGCACGCACTGATGGGCGCTGCCCGTGCGCGTGGCGACACCGAAGTGCGCCTGCACGCGCAGCGCAGCGCAGAGGATTTTTACAGCCGACTTGGGTTTGAGCCCCTGGGCGAGCCTTTCGATGAAGCGGGTATCTCGCACATCGAAATGGTCAAAAAGCTTTAAGCTGCGCGAGCTGCGGGCTCCCACGCCAGCCGGCAACTGCGCACGGGCAGCGGCATGCCCGCGCCCCGGACATGGGTGGTTTCTTCCACCAGCACATCCCAGCGCTGCGCGGAGTCAGCCGTGGCCACCAGCAAGGTGCTGCAACGCGTGCCATAAGCATGCTCCGGAAAATCCACAAATGCGCTGGACAGCGCCTGCTCCAGCGCCAGCGGTACGCCGGTGCGCGGCAAGTCACTGTCGGGGGCACGTTCACGATCGAGCAAGGCTTGCAGCAACCTGGCCTGCATTTCCTCCTGCGTGTCCACTGCCAGTGCAGCCTGCATGGCCTGCTTCAGCGCCAGGGTTTTGGGCCAGGGCGTGTCGAGCGCGCCATTGGACAGGCCATACACGCCGGAAGCCAGCGCGCTGCAATGCCAGCCCGATGTTCGGGCGCGGTTGGTCAGCCAATGCCATGACCCCCTCTGAAAATCACCCAGCACCAGGTTGAAGGGCCCATAGGCTGCGCTGTCGGTGTGTGCCATGAACTGCGTGGTGTCCATGTCGCCCTCCAGCCAGCGTGTGACCAGTTCGCCCCGGGATTTTTCGCCGGGGCGGCGCTCTGGCTCACGCACATTGGTCAGCATCGCCAGACGGCCCCCGGGACTCAGGCCCAGCCAGGTGCCACCGGCACGCTCATCGCGGCCCGAAATCACCGGCCTGCCGGCGTCCGTGGTCCAGTTGCCCAGAGGCAGGGTGGGACGGTTCAGGAATTCATCGCGGTTGGACGCGACTACCAGCGGCCACTTGTCAGATGCGCCAATGGCAAAGGCAATGAGGCACATGCCGCGCGCCGCTTCAGATGTCTTCGAGCAGCGGGTAGGGCAGCGGCAGCAGTGCCAGCGCGTCGCCAGCGGCGCTGGCCAATGTCAACTGTCCCGCCTGCGCATCGGCAGCCGCCGAAGTTTGCATGGAGACGATGGCGTCAAACCCACCCGAAGGATGAGGCGCGCAGGCAGCCACCAGACCGCAGGGCTGGCTGGCGTCGGATGCATGAAAGACTTCCTGCCCGACAGCCGGCAGGCCTTCGGTGTGTGCCAGGTAAGCCCGGCGCTTGAGCGTGCCACGAAACTGGCTGCGCGCGACGATCTCCTGGCCCGGATAACAGCCCTTCTTGAAGCTCACGCCGTCCACCGATTCGTAATTGAGCATCTGCGGCACAAAGGCTTCAACAATGGGCTGCGTGACCATCGCAATGCCGGACTGCACACTGAGCCAGTGCCACACATCGAGGGCAAGGGCCGGGCCCGCCGGCGCGGGCGTCCCGGCGGGCGCACACCACAAGGCACGCCCTACACCGGCACCCGGATACAACCTCACCACGTTTGTATCGCCAAAATCGGCCTTGGCCCATATATCGCGGGGATAGCCCGCTATGGATTCAATAGCATCTCCGGTGAGGCCATACAGGGAAAATTCGGCGCTGGCATCGCTGAGCTTGACCCTGGCTCGCATCACAAACATGGACAGGCGCTTGAGGGTCGCTGCCAGGATGCTGAGACTGCACACCAGAAGGATGTCCTGTTCACTGCGTTTGAAAACGATAAAGCTGGCCTGCATCCGGCCCTTGGCATTGCAAAAAGCTGCCAGACGCGCCCCGGACAGGCCAAGCAATGCCACGTCATGCGTCAACTGGCCCTGGAGAAATTTGACGGCGTCTTCGCCCACCGCGCGTATCACCCCCATGTGTGTCATGGGAGCAACGCCGGAAAGGGAAGAAGCCAGAGGCCATTGAGAAGGGGAGGTGGACATGCGCTGAATTATCATAGACCTGTCGTTTTCCGGAAGGCACAAGGGTTTGAGACGTTTATTCACGGGGTTATTTGCCTTGGTCTTTGTGGCCGGGCTTCTGGCATTTGCCTACGCAGGCTGGTGGCTGCACGAACCGCTGCCCTTGCGGCTGCCGCCCGGCGCCCGGGTGCTGGATCTGGAGATCGAGCCGGGCACTCCCGCCCAGGGTGTGGCTGAAGCCGTGGTGGCCAGCGGCGTGGATGCACCTTCCGTGCTGCTGTATGCCTGGTTCAGATTGTCTGGCCAGGCGCGCCAGCTCAAGGCGGGCAGTTATGAGGTCACGCCCGGCACCACACCGCGCAAACTGCTCAGCATGCTGGTGCGCGGCGAGGAGAGCCTCAAAAGCATCACGCTGGTGGAGGGCTGGAACATCCGGCAGGTCCTGGCAGCGCTGCAAAAAGCCGAAGCCCTGAAACCCGACACCCTCGGTCTGAGCCATGAAGCCCTCATGACCCAGCTTGGCAAACCCGGCGTACATCCGGAGGGCCGTTTCTTCCCCGACACCTACACCTACAGCAAGGGTGCCAGCGATCTGGCGGTGCTCAAGCGCGCTGCCCGCGCCATGGACAAGCGGCTGGAAGCCGCATGGGCCCAGCGCAGCCCCGACACGCCCCTCAAAACGCCCGACGAAGCCCTGGTGCTGGCCAGCATTGTCGAAAAGGAAACCGGCAAACCGGGCGATCGTGCAGAGATAGGCGGCGTGTTTACCAACCGCCTGCGGATCGGCATGCTGTTGCAGACCGACCCCACGGTGATTTACGGCATGGGCGAAAAGTTCGACGGCAACCTGCGCCGCCGCGACCTGCTGCAAGACACACCTTACAACACCTACACCCGCGCCGGCCTGCCGCCCACGCCGATTGCCATGCCAGGCAAGGCCGCACTGTTGGCAGCCGTCAAGCCCGCGCCTACCAAGGCCATTTATTTTGTGGCGCGCGGTGACGGTGCGAGCCAGTTCAGCGAGACGCTCGACGAGCACAACCGCGCCGTCAACAAATATCAGCGGAACAAATGACGACCCCCACGCTCCGCACTGACGTGTCGTCGCTGTCCCCCGAGGGGGCTGGACTTGCTAGGGGCGGCCCGTCGCCGCGTCCGATGCCCGGCCTTTTCATCAGCTTTGAAGGCATAGACGGCGCAGGCAAATCGACGCACATCGCCGCACTGGCCGAGGCCTTCAGGGGGCAGGGCAGGGCCGTCACCTTAAGCCGCGAGCCCGGCGGCACCGTGCTGGCTGAAAAACTGCGCGTGCTGATCCTCAACGATCCCATGGATGCCCTGACCGAAGCACTGCTGATCTTTGCGGCGCGGCGCGACCACCTGACCACCGTGATTTCCCCGGCACTGGCGCGTGGTGATGTGGTCTTGTGTGACCGTTTTACCGACGCCACCTTCGCCTACCAGGGCAGCGGACGCGGCTTTGACCTGGACGTGTTGTCGCAGCTCGAGCAGTGGGCTCAGGACGCGCAGGGACTGGGGCAAGGGCTGGTTCGCGAACTGGGCGCCAAAAGCGGGCCCTTGCCGATTGTCCAGCCGGACCTGACGGTCTGGTTCGACCTGCCTGCCGAAGAAGCTGCAAAGCGCCTGGCCGGCGCCCGTGTGCCGGACAAGTTTGAATCGCAGCCGGTGGAGTTTTTCCGCCGTGTGGCGCGGGGATACGCCGACCGCATGGCCTCGGACCCGGGGCGTTTTGCCCGCATCGATTCGTCGCCGCCGCGCGATGTCGTCTGGGCATCGGTGTCCCAGGTATTTGCCGAGAAAGGCTGGTTGCCATGAGCGACACCGCGACCGACCGGCCGCCTCTGGCGCCATGGCTGCAAACCCAGTTGCAAAGCCTGCTGACCCAGCGCGGCCATGCATGGCTGCTCAGTGGTCCCTCGGGACTGGGGCAGTTTGATCTGGCTCTGGGCCTGGCCCGTGCCTGGTTGTGCGACCAACCAACTCCGGGCGGCGCTTGCGGTCAGTGCGGCAGTTGTCATGCGGTGGATGTCCACACCCATGCCGACCTGTGCCTGCTGATGCCGGAGACCCTGTCGCTCGCATTGGGCTGGCCGCTGGATGAGAAAACCCAGGATGAGCTGGACAGCAAGAAACGCAAACCCAGCAAGGAGATCAAGGTGGATGCAGCACGTGAAGCCGTGAGCTTTACCCAGTTCACCCGCTCGCGCGGCACCACCAAAGTGGTGCTGGTCTACCCGGCCGAGCGTATGAACGGCATCACCGCCAACACCCTGCTCAAGACCCTGGAAGAACCGCCGGGCGCAGTGAAGTTCATTCTCGCCACCGAAGCGGCGCATCAATTGCTGCCCACCATTCGCAGCCGTTGCCAGGGGCACACCATGCACTGGCCTGCGCAGGAACAGGCGCTGGCGTGGCTGGGCGAACAAGCCAAACCTGAAGGCAGAGCCGGCAAGGCCCCTGCTGTGGCCGATTTGCACACGCTGCTTTCTGCCGCCGGCGGCCGGCCGGCCGATGTGCTGGGCCGCCTGCAGGCCGGCCCGGCGGACCTGGCAGCCGGCCACTGGCAGGCCCTTCCCGGGGCGATGGCCCGGGGCGATGTCAGCGCACTGGCCGACTGGACGCCGCCCCAGGCGCTGGATGCCTTGCAAAAGCTTTGTCACGACGTGCTGGCCGTCAAGGTCGGGGCGCAACCGCGGTTTTTCCGCGCGGCTGATCTGCCCGGCGGCAAAACCGCGCCTGGTTTTTCGGCGCTGGGCGCCTGGTCCAAAGAGCTGGCAGCCAGCGCGCGCAGCGTCGAGCACCCCTACAACCCCGGGCTGATGCTGGAGGCACTGGTCAGCCGCGCGCAACTGGCGCTCAACTCAAAATAAACGTTTGCCCGGTGGCAGTTGCTGGGGCAAGCCGATAAACTAGCGCCATGAGTACAACGCCCCCTGCAAGCGCAGCCGGTGCTCCGGCCGCCGCCGGAGCCGCTGCAAACGCTGTGCGGCCCAGCGTCATCCAGCTGGCCATCAAGGAAAAAGCCGCCCTGTATGCAGCCTATATTCCTCTTTTCACCGAGGGTGGGGTGTTTATTCCTTCAGCACGCGACTACAAGCTGGGCGACGATGTCTACGTGCTGCTGTCCCTGCCCGACGACACCCAGCGTTATCCGGTGGCCGGCAAAGTGGCCTGGGTCACACCGGCTCGCGCTTCGGGCAACCGCACCCAGGGAGTGGGTGTGCGTTTTCCCAAAGATGAAAAGTCGCGTTTGCTGAAAATCAAGATCGAAGAGATTCTTGGTGCTCATCTGGCTTCGGACCGCCCGACGCAGACCATCTAGCCCGCCCGCGGGGCCGCATCCCATACGCTATTATTTTCATAGCTTCATAGCCCCGTCATTCAAGGGCGCATGTCGCATTTATCTTTGAATTTTTGATGTTTACCGATTCCCATTGCCATTTGAGTTTTCCCGAGCTGCAGGCCCGTTTACCCGAAATCCGCGAGGCCATGGCCCAGGCCCAGGTCGAGCGGGCGCTGTGCATCTGCACGACGCTGGAAGAGTTCAGCACCGTCCATGCCCTGGCCACCACCTATGACAATTTCTGGTGCAGCGTCGGCGTGCACCCGGACAACGAAGGCGTGACCGAACCCAGCCTGGACGACCTGGTCAGCCGCGCAGCCCTGCCCAAGGTTGTCGCGATTGGTGAAACCGGCCTCGACTACTACCGCCTGGAAGGCCGCAGCGTCGCCGACATGGCCTGGCAGCGCGAGCGCTTCCGCGTCCACATCCGGGCGGCGCAGCAAACCGGCAAACCGCTGGTCATCCACACGCGCAGCGCCTCCGCCGACACCCTGGCCATCCTGAAGGAAGAGGGCGAATCGACAGGCCAGGCGGGCAGGGCGGGTGGGGTTTTTCACTGTTTTACCGATACGCTGGAGGTAGCGCGCGCGGCGCTGGACCTGGGTTTTTACATCTCGTTTTCGGGCATTTTGACCTTCAAAAATGCTGCAGACCTGCGCGAGGTTGCCCGTTTTGTGCCGCTGGACCGTATCCTCATCGAGACTGACAGCCCTTACCTGGCGCCCGTTCCTTACCGTGGGAAGACCAACAACCCGTCCTATGTGCCCTTCGTAGCCAAGCAGATTGCGGAAGTACGGGAGGTGCCCGTGACAACCATTGCCGAGGCTTCAAGCCGTAACTTCGAGCAGCTTTTCACGGGAGTCATGACATGACAAAGAACTTAATCCAAAACATTAGAAACATCTTATATCTATATGTTATTACTGGATTTATTGACGTTAATGCAGGTTCTTATGAGGATTTTTTCACGGCCATCAAGCAGGACGACGTGCCGGTCATCCGGCAGTTGCTGGCGCGCGGTTTCGATCCCAACACCATAGACCCCCAAGGCCTGCACGGCCTGTACCTGGCCCTGCGGGAGCCTTCGCTCAAAGCCGCCCAGGCACTGACAGACTGGCCCAAAACCGACGTGAACGCGCTCAACGCAAGGGACGAAAGCGCCTTGATGATCGCAGCGCTCAGAGGCCATCAGGACATCGCAGCCAGGCTCATCAAGCGCGGTGCCGACGTCAACAAGACGGGCTGGGCGCCGCTGCACTATGCAGCCAGCGGCGGCCATCTGGAGATCATGAGCCTGCTGCTTGAAAACCATGCCTACATTGACGCAGAGTCGCCCAATGGCACGACGCCGCTGATGATGGCGGCCCAGTACGGCAGCGCGCCTGCAGTCAAGCTGCTGCTGGAAGCCGGAGCCGATCCCTTGCTCAAAAACCAGCAAGGCCTGACCGCCATCCAGTTTGCCCAGCGCGCCAGCCGCAACGACTCGATAGAGCTGATCACAAGCTATGTGCGCCGCAGCCGGTCCACGGGCAAGTGGTAACTGCTGGGCGCAGTCAGCGCAAAGCACATCTCGATCGGCGGCCTCTTATTTGATTTAGATTCTACGATGTATATTATGTTAACTAACACATTACAAAGCAAACGCAGCTTGTTGAACTTGTCCGTCCGGCGAAATGAAGTTGACAACACTTTGGAAATGAAAGTGTCAACACTCAGCCACCTTTCCTTATCCCATGCGGGTTCCGGGCCACCATCGCAATCCGTCGATTTCGAAAATTGCGCAGCTCGCTGGCTTTTTTCGACCTTTTCTATGAAATGAAAGTGTCAACAGGCCTCGCCCAAGCTAAGGTTCAGCGAGGCACCGTCTTGTCGGTGCTTCGTTGGGGTAAATAAGGCTGGCCTTGTTTGCTGTACAGCTAATATGCGCGTTTGACCTAATCAACTAGAGGGTCGGCAGGGATTCATGTAAAACCCAGCAGAAACAGACTTAAGTCCCTGTCACGGCTGGCTTTTTTGCCACTTTCCCGCCTCCCGCCTTGGCGTCCTTCGCGGCAGCTAAATCGGGCTCGGCC
>JAKFXR010000020.1 GCA_021731285.1 Polaromonas sp.
GGGGTGGGAGTGGGGAGTTACGCCTACTGTCATCAACGGGCTACAGGCGCAGCGTGACGCCGCAATAACTCTCCGAATCACCGCCCCAAACACGCCCTGCCGTTTTGTAGAACAATACCGCCAACCCTGCCCAAAACAGCCCAAGTCTCACCGGTCAATCCCCATGCATCTGCTATTTGTCGCCGACCCCCTTGCTTCCTTCAAGATCTACAAAGACACCACGTTCGCGATGATGCGCGAGGCGCAGCGCCGCGGCCATGTGATCAGCGCCTGCGAGCAGCAGGACCTGATGTGGCAGCGCGGCGCGCCCGTGATGGCCCATGTGCGCGACATCACGCTGACCGGCGACGCGAAGGACTGGTTTACCGAACGCGCCACGCGCCAGGTCGCGCTCAAAGAGTTCGACGCCGTCCTCATGCGCAAGGACCCGCCCTTTGACAGCGAGTATTTCTACGCCACACATCTGCTGGAGCAGGCCGGGCGCGAAGGTGCAAAGGTGTTCAACAAGCCGCGCGCGCTGCGTGATCATCCGGAAAAACTCGCCATCATGGAGTTCCCGCAGTTCATCGGCCCCACGCTGGTGACGCGTGACCCCGAGGACATCAAACGTTTCCACGCCGAACACGGCGACATCATCCTCAAGCCGCTCGATGGCATGGGCGGCATGGGCATTTTTCGTGTCGGACCCGACGGGTTGAACCTGGGTTCCATCACTGAAACCCTGAATCGCCATGGGGCGCAAAGCCTGATGGTGCAGAAGTTTCTGCCGGAGATTGTGGACGGTGACAAGCGCGTGCTGGTCATCGGCGGGAAGTGTGTGCCCTACAGCCTGGCGCGCATTCCGCAGGGCAATGAGGTGCGCGGCAACCTGGCTGCAGGCGGCAAGGGCGTGGCATTGCCGTTGTCAGTACGCGACCGCGAGATCGGCGAGACGCTTGGCCCCATTCTTCAAGGCCGCGGCTTGCTGCTGGCCGGTGTGGACGTGATCGGTGACTATGTGACAGAGATCAACGTCACCAGTCCGACCTGCTTCCAGGAAATTTTTGACCAAACCGGCTTTGACGTGGCAGCGATGTTCATCGACGCGCTGGAGGCCGCCGTCAAGGCCTGAGCGCGCCGCCCTCAAAGACCTTGAGCTCCCCCGGTGTAAAGGCCTTCCAGTCTTCGTTGGTGGTCAGGGGTGCGGTCACCACTACTGCTACCCGGTCGCCCGGGTCGGTGTGTTCCACAAAGTTGACACTGAGATCTTCGTCACTGAGGGTGGCGTGGGCGAATGGGTGTTTGCGCTCTACGTAATACAGGCTGGTCGAGGCATGCGCCCACAGCGCCTGGCCATTGCTCAGCAGAAAGTTGAAAGTGCCGCGCGGCGCAATCTGCGCGGCCAGTTCGCGCAGTGTCAAGCTCAGCTCGTCAATCTGTGGAACGCCGGCGTGTGATTTGGCCAGCTCCTGCATGATCCAGCAAAACGCGCGCTCACTGTCGGTGGTGCCCACGGGCCTGAAGCTGCCATGCAGGCGCGGGCTGAAATCTTTCAGGTCACCGTTGTGCGCAAACACCCAGTAGCGGCCCCACAATTCGCGTACAAAAGGATGGCAGTTCTCCAGCGCCACCCGGCCCTGCGTCGCCTTGCGGATATGGGCAATGACGTTGCGGCTTTTGATGGGGTAGCGCCGTATCAGCGCAGCCACCGGTGACTCGCTGGCGGATTGATGGTCCACAAAATGCCGCAAGCCTTTGTCGCAGGCGCCGTCGTCTCCCCCTTCAAAAAAAGCGATGCCCCAGCCGTCGGCGTGGTGGTCTGTCTTGCCGCCACGCTGCGCAAAACCGGTGAAGCTGAAGGTCACATCGGTCGGGGTGTTGCAATTCATTCCCAGCAGCTGGCACATGGCTGGACTCAGTTGCTGTCGGGTAGGGGGGTGGGGGTTTTGCCGGCGCTGGCACAGGCCTGGCAAATGCAGGCCAGGCCTCGCGCCTCGGGCGCAATGCGGCCCAGCAATGCCGGTGAGAAGTCCACCCGCGTACACCAGCAGGGTGGCTGTGGGGTACCGGTGGTGCGCTCGGTTTCCATGGCGCACTGGTTCGGTTGCCCGCACAGCGGACAGTCCGAGGGCGCGGGGGCTTTGACAGAGGGCATGCCAGCAGTCTAACGCGACACGCCGTCTTGAACGCTAGCGCTCCGACCAGAGCTTGCCGCCAGTGGCCCAGTTTTCGCGCTTGACGTCGGTGATGAGAACGTCCACGGAGTCGGCCGCACCGCCCAGAACCTCCACGCTGACGCGGGTGATCTCCGCCACCAGTTTCTTTTTCTGTTCAATGGTGCGGCCTTCCAGCATTTCGACATGGTACGTGGGCATGGTGTTTCCTTGGTTGGTTGAGAACTCAGACGAGGATGAATCATAAAAGCCCTGGCCACCTTGTCAGGCTTGGCTGACACGCGTACACGGCATGTGCCCGGGGTGGACGGGCGCAAACATGGCAAACTTGACTGATTGCATGGCGCGTGATGCGTCCTGCGCATGCCTTCAAGCCCGAGAATTTTTTTGTCCAACGTTTCCCTTTCAACTTCCGACGGCACTGCGCACCTCCCTGGTCTGGCAGGGCGTGCCTACCGCTGTCAATGCGGCTGCCCCGTGTTTTTCAGAAACAGCACCTGCCTGGCCTGCGGGACGCCCCTGGGGTACGACCCCGAGCAGGCCCGGCTGTTGCCGCTGCAGCCCGGAGACGAGGCCGATACCTGGATCGCCTGGCAGGTCGAGGCGCCAGCGACGGTCTACCTTCGCTGCGCCAACCTGCAGACGCCGGCGGCCTGCAACTGGCTGCTTCCCGCAAGCCGGGCCGAGCCCCCGGTGTTGCTGTGCCGGGCCTGCAGGCTCAACCGCACCATCCCGGACCTCAACGATCCGGACCACCCCGACAACGGCGAGCTGTGGGGCCGGGTCGAGCTGGCCAAGCGACGCCTGGTGTCTGCCCTGCTGGTGCTTGGTTTGCCAGTGGCGTCGCGCGTCAGCGAAGACCTGGAAGAGGGCCTGATGTTCGACTTTCTGAGGTCGCCTGACTTTGGCCCTCATATCCTGACCGGCCACGACACCGGCCTGATCACCCTCAACCTCAATGAAGCTGACGACGCCATCCGCGAAGCGGCGCGCAAAGCCATGCGCGAGCCTTACCGAACCCTGCTGGGCCACCTTCGCCACGAGGTGGGTCATTACTACTGGGATCGTCTGGTGTCGGGTACCGACTGGCTTGAAGATTTCCGTGCCCTGTTCGGCGACGAAACCCAGGACTATGCGGCCAGCCTGCAAGGCAACTACGAGCAGGGACCCCGTCCGGGGTGGCAGTTGCACTACGTGAGTGCCTATGCCAGCGTGCACCCGTGGGAAGACTGGGCCGAGTGCTGGGCGCACTACCTGCACATGCGCGACACGGTCGATACCGCGCTGAGTTTCGGGCTGTCGCCCGACAGCGCTCAACTGGAGTTCACTGCTTTCACCCTCGACGCCCTCTACCAACCCGAACACCCGGAGGCAGGGCGCTTTCTTGCTTTTTTGAACCAGTGGACACAACTGACGACGCTGCTCAACGAAATGTCGCGCGCCATGGGTCAGCCGGACTTTTATCCCTTTGTCCTGCCACACGAAGTCGTGGCTAAACTTCACTTCATCCATCTCCTGGTCAGCGCAACAGGGCAAGCGTCCCGGGCGCCAACGCCGGCGCAAGAAAGCGTTGATGCGAGCCACGAGCAGGAAGCACAGGCCTTGCCACAGTTGCAGATGCAGTCGCAAACCTGGGCATGGAACCCGGTCACACCCTCATGACGGACACCGCTGTGTTCGAGGAGGCAAAGCGGTTTTTCCTGGAGGGCGTGAGCCATTACGAGGCCGGGCACTTTAAGCAGGCACAGCAGTGCTTTGAGGCATCGCTGGTGCGTGTGCCTGGCCGTGTTTCCACGCTTTGCAACCTGGGTGCCGCGCTCATCAAACTGGACAGGCCGGAGGCGGCACTTGAGATGCTGGACGAGGCTCTGACGGCAGACCCGGCCTATGCCGATGCCTGGGCGCACCGTGGACTGGCGCAGGCGCACTTGCACCGGCCCGCTGTTGCGCTGGAGTGCCAGGATCGCGTGATAGCCCTGCAGCCAGACAATGTGCCGGCCTGGTACCAGCGCAGTTTGATGCTGGGTGTCCTGGATCGTCTGGAAGACGCGCTTGAGGCCACAGAGCGGCTGCTCATTCTTGAACCAGCCAGCGTGGACGGCTGGTGTTTGCGCGCCGATCTCCTGCACAGATTGAATCACCCTGGTGAGGCATTGGTTGCCTACGGCAAAGCGCTGGCCCTGGATCCCGCGCTTCATCGTGCGTGGAGCCAGCGAGGCGGGATTCTCAAGGACCTCGGACGCAACGAAGAAGCCATTGAGGCTTTTCAGCAGGCGCTCGCACTGGGCGGTGATCCGGAGGTGAATGCCTATCTGCTGGCTTCCCTGACGGGTGAGCAGGCACCTGTGACTGCGCCGCGCCAGTATGTGGAGGCCCTGTTCGACGGTTATGCAGACGAGTTTGACCAGCATCTGCTTGACGTTCTGGGCTACACAGCGCACACCGTGTTGATCAGTCATGTGCCCGGATGGGGCAGTACACGCTTTCGCAGTGTGCTGGACCTGGGCTGCGGCACAGGTCTGTGCGGGCCGCTCGTGAAAGCGCACGCTGAACGAATCGAGGGGGTGGACCTGTCCGCCATGATGATTGCCAGGGCGGGAGCACTGGGCGTGTACGACAGCTTTGACCAGGCCGACCTGTCCGAGCATCTGCAGCGCACTGCCCGGCGTCACGATCTGGTGGTCTCGGCGGATGTCTTTATTTACGTGGGCGCGCTGGAGGCTGTTTTTGCCGGCGTTCAGCGTGTGCTGGATCCGCAGGGCATGTTCTGCTTTTCGGTCGAGCTCGCAGATGATGGCGTTGACTACCGGCTGACGCCGGGGCAGCGCTATGCGCATTCGCAGCGCTACCTGCGAGCGCTGGCGGAGCAGGCGGGGTTTTCCGTGACGCGCATGCTGGAGCACCCGATTCGCCAGGAGCGTGGACGGGCCATCGCCGGCCTGTTTGTTTATCTGACAAAAGCCGACGGGCGCTAGGTGTCTGGGCTGGCTGCGGTCTGGCCGTCAGAAGTCTCCGGCGCCGTATCGCTTTGCGCAATCACCGCGTCCAGGGCCTGATCAACCACACCGCCGGTATCAACCCGGCGCAGCAGGCCCTCCATGATCAGGCGTTCACAGCTGCGTTTCGTCATCGAGTGCGGCCGCCCGCCGTGACTGACAAACATGAAGAGGGTGTTTCTGGTGCTGGCCCAGATCAGCTGGGCGCGCAGCCAGCGGCGTCTGGAATACAGGTCCACCCAGCTGCCTTCGCGCAGGCTGCGCAACACCTGTTCCGGATCGGGCATTTCGTCGGGCGCGCACGTGTCCTGCGCATCGTCGGGCAGCGGCTCCAGCGCAGCCATGTCGGAGTCCTGCGGCAGCGCGTCCAGCGCCGCCGGGCCGGACGCCATGGTGTCTTCAAACCCTGCGTCATCGAGTTCCTGCGGCGCCAGCCAGGGTTGGCCAGCGGCCTTTGCCTTGCGTTGCTCGGCGGTCGCCGGAAGGATGTCGCTGAGGTCCGGCTCTTGGGCGGGCGCTTCTTCCACCATCACTTCCAGAGGCGCCGGCTCAGACTCGGCGGCGTCACGCCGGCTGCGCACACGCCGCAGCTTGAGCACCGGTCGATGCAGCTTTTCCATGGACCTGAAGAAGGCCTCGGTTTCGCGCGGATCCAGCCCCAGAGAGTCCAGGCCGTCGTGCAGCCTGGCCAGCAGACCTGGAATCATCTCTATCAGTTTGGCTGGCCGCTTGAGCGTGACCTCACGCTTGACGCTCCACAGCAAGTCTGTGACCAGCGAGCCATAGCCCTGCGGATCCACCTGGCGCAACTGGTCGGTCAGCCTGGCATGCGCTATCACCAGTGCCCACGGCCCGAACAGAAAATCGAGCACCACCCCGGGCACATGCTCCAGATCGGCCCGCAGGCTCATGTCATAGGCAATCTGGTCGGCCTGGGTTTGCCGTTCTTCGGCAAACTGCATGTTCTGCCGGATCGCCTTGCGCTGGGCCTGCTCCTGCCGGTCCTGCGACTGCCACCGGTTTTCCAGCGTGTTCAGCGCTTCCTCAAAAGGCCGGGCGTTGTCGATCTGGCGGGTGTTGAGGGCGTTGACGACCTGACTCACCGACTCGAAAAATGCTTCAAAAGGAGCGCCGGACTCGTCGTTGAATTTAAAGCTGCGCTGGGCCACGCGCTCCATCAGGCGCCTGCCGGGGTGCTGCTCTTCGCTGAAAAAACGCGGGTCCACCATGGCCAGCCGCAGCAGGGAAGGCTCCAGCGCCACGATGGCCTCGCGCACCGGCGCCAGCAGGCGCGGGTCCTGCGCCACCTGGTTTACCAGTTGCCGCACCACCTCCATGCCCATGACCTGACCCACATGGGTGGCATCTTTTTTCAGTTGGGTGCGAACCAGCGCGCGTTCACGCGCACGGCCATAGCTGCCCCACACCTGTGAGCTCAACTGGCTCAGCACGTCCACAATGTGCGCTGGCCCCGCTGGTGTCTCGGTGGCCGGCAGTGTGTGGCGGCGGGGGTCGCTGCGGGTGCCGTGGTAACTGTCATCCTCTGCCGGGAGGCGGCGCGTCAGAGCTGCGGGCACCGAGTCTGGCGAGGCCTTCAGTGCGGCCAGTTCTTCGTCAACCGTGGCGTAGTAGGAGGGCGCCAGTCTGTGACTGGCCTTGCCCCCTCCGCGAAGCAGGAAGTCCTGAAAGAGTTCGTCGCGGACATCGTCCCTGGACGGGTCGGCCACATAGGACGGGGGTCGTGTACCCGGCTCTTCCGACGCATAACCCCTGACCACGGGAACCGGGGCGGGCGAGTGTTGCGCGGCGGGCTTGTCTGCGGCCAGGTCACCGAAGCCGCTGTTGCCAATGGACCGGGTTGACGCCGGGGTGGGCAGCACCCGGTAGCTGGCCGCCTGCACTCGGGACAGCTCCAGGGAGTTGATCAGGCGCTCGTAAACCCGTTGGAGTTCACGCCCCAGTGGCTCTGCCAGATGCTTGAGCCACAAGGCGCTGATACCCGCCTGAGCCGGGGTGCGGTCGATCATGTCCCGCAGTACCTGCGCGTAGACCTGCGGACGCACCGGATTGATTGCGGGGTTGACGTTGGCCAGTCCCTGGGCTGCGCTCATCAGGGCATCGAGCTCGGTCAGCGACTGCTCCACCACGGGCAACATCTGCTGCAGCAGGCGTGAGGATTCAATGCCGTCCTCGACCTGCGAATCATCGACCAGCGAAAAGGTATCGGCGGTGAACGCCAGGCTCTGGACGGTGGCCGGCCTGGACGCAACTGCTGACGGTGTCAGGCCGGACGCCTTGCGCTGGAAGACACGCAGCAAGTCCGCCGGGTACTGCCGGCACCAGCTTTCCTTGTGCTGCAAAAGGCCGCGCCAGGCCAGGCCCAGTTCGTCTCGCTCGGCCGCTTTCATGCTTTGCGTTTCTGCCACCTGCAGCGCGGCCACTGCATGATCAACGCAGCGTTCAAGCGCGGGCTGCGAAGCTTCGGAAGCTTCCCGCAGGCAACGGCTGAAAACCTCAGTGTGCAAAGTCATGTGGCATGCCGTGGTGGGTTCGACAGGGGACGGGGCCCGGGCCAGGGCGGCGCAACTGTGCCAGCCCGACTACGCAGTGTCGGCTGAACCAAATTTTTGCCAATCCCCTGCCGGGGCGTTTCTTGTAACGATTCCTAACCCGCGCACCATCAAAAGGACGCTGCTTACAGTTTGGAAACAGGTCTCACGGTAAGGACGCGCTGAGGCGCCAGCTGCGTGCTTTGGCTTGCACGTCTGAATTTATTCAATACAAATTGGGTTCCGGCCCTTTGTTGGCGGGAGAAAGACGCTATATAAAAGATAGCACTTTATCCTCCAGCCAGCAGGCAGGACGTGGCGCAGGGTGCTGCAAAGGGGAGGAGGCCGGGCTGGTGGTCCCCAGGAAAAAGCCACAACAAACCGTTGCAGTTTGTTGTGGCTGTGTCCCTGGAAAGCTGGTGCTGCAGTTGCCGGCACCAGCGAAAGGCGGGAAAAGGCGGGAAAGCGATCAGTTGGGCACCAGCACCTTGTTGACCACGTGGATCACGCCGTTGGACTGGTACACATTGGCGATGCTCACCATGGCCACGCCGCCTTTTTCGTCCGTCACCATGACGTTGGAGCCGCTGGTGGTGACGATCAGGCTGTCGCCGGAAGCGGTGGTCAGGGTAGTGCGGCCATTGCCGGCCATGACACGCTGGCTCAGGGCGGCTGCGTCCAGCTTGCCGGGCACCACGTGCGCCGTCAGGATCTTGGTCAGCGTGGCCTTGTTCTCTGGCTTGAGCAGGGTGGCCACCGTGCCGGCTGGCAGGGCGTCAAAGGCAGCGTTGGTGGGCGCAAATACAGTGAAAGGACCTGGCGTCTTCAGCGTGTCCACCAGGCCAGCGGCCTTCACGGCGGCGACCAGCGTGGTGTGGTCTTTGGAATTGACGGCGTTGTCGATGATGTCCTTGCTCGGGAACATGGCGGCGCCGCCAACCATGACCGACGGACCGCCGGACATGGGGCTGTTGGACATGCCACCGGCACAAGCGCTCAAAAGAACGGCAACGCCGGCTGCAATGATGAGTTTTTTCATGAAAGTCTCCTGTTAAAACGGATAGGGGATAGATCTGTGGAAAGCCGCCACAGCGGGTGAGCGTTCTGGCCGCCTGCAGGAGATACGCAGCGCGCGGCCGGGCGGATGTGGGTATCGGTTTTCGATTGCACGGGGGACGGCAACAGGACGTCGTTAGCGTTAACATAAGTGCATGAAAACGCTGCGACCAGACTCCGGGAAAAAGCCTGCGCGCGCCGCTCGCCCAGGGACCGGGGGTATCACCCTCAGCGATGTCGCCCGGCTCGCTGGCGTGTCGGCCATCACCGTGTCGCGAGCCCTCAACACGCCGGCCGCCCTGTCGCCGGAAACCATGGAACGGGTGCGCAGCGCCATCACCCGCAGCGGTTATGTCCCCAACCTGGTGGCCGGCGGGCTGGCCTCCAACCGCAGCCGGCTGGTGGCCGCCCTGGTTCCCACGGTAGCCGGGCCGGTCTTCCTGGAGACCATCCAGTCCCTCACCGATGCGCTGGCCGAAGCCGGGTGCCAGTTGATGCTGGGCCAGAGCGGGTACACCGGTGCGCGGGAAGACGCCTTGCTGGACGCCATCATCGGACGCCGGCCCGACGGCATCGTGCTGACCGGCATCATGCATTCCGCGCAGGGGCGCAAGCGCCTGCTGGCCTCGGGTATTCCGGTGGTCGAAACCTGGGACATCACGCCCACGCCCATCGACATGATTGTGGGTTTCTCCCATGAGAAAGTCGGGGTGGCGGTGGCGGACTACCTGTACAGCCAGGGGTTTCGCCGGCCCGGTGTGGTCATTGCAGAAGACCAGCGTGCCATGCGCCGGCGCACCGGCTTCGAGGATCGGCTGGCCGAACTCGGTGTGCATGGCATCCCCGTGTGCACCGTGCCCGCGCCTTCGTCACTGGCCAATGGCCGCGCCGGGTTTGCCGATCTGCGCGCGCGCCATCCCGATATCGACGTTGTTTTTTGCGGTTCTGACGTGATTGCCCATGGCGTCATCACCGAGGCGCAGGCGTTGGGCCTGTCCATCCCCGGTGACGTGGCGGTCATGGGTTTTGGTGACCTGCCGTTTGCCGCTTTCACCCATCCGTCGCTGAGCACGGTACGCATAGACGGGACGTCCATAGGCCGCCAGGCCGCCAAATTCATTCTGGACCGCGCAGAAAACCGGGACGTTGGACCCAAAGTGCGTGATCTCGGGTTTACCATTACAAAAAGGTCCAGCGCCTGACTTGACGCAGGCCGGGCCTTGGTCTTAACATTCAATTGTTAGCGCTAACAATTGAATCCGGAAGGCGACAGCCAACTGCTTTGCTTCGACGAACGGTTCTCAACCCTTCCTTTTCCGAATTTCAGTCCGCAACCGCCGACCTTGCCGTTGGCAAACCATAAAGAGGAGACAAAAATGAGTGAAGTCCATACAAGCGCGCGCCGCAGGTTTCTCAAAACCGCCGCAGGAGCCGGGGCGGCCATGGCGGCCTCCGCCTTCGCCCAGTCCTTTGAATTCAAGCCGCATCAGCGCTACCCCGATCCGGCGGTGCTGATTCTGGACCCGTCTTTCGGGAAATACCGCATCTACAGCAGCACGGTAGAGCAGGTGGGAACCGGCATGCGCTGGGCAGAAGGCCCGGCCTATTTCCCGAATGAGGTCGCTGGCAAGCCCGGCTATCTGCTGGTCAGTGACATCCCCAACAACCGCCTGATGAAGTACGACGAGGCGACCAACGCCTTCACCGTCCACAAGGAAAACGCAAACTACGCCAACGGCAACACCCGCGATCGCCAGGGGCGCCTGGTCACCTGCGAGCATTCGGTCACGCGCCGGGTGGTGCGAACCGAAAAAAATGGCCGCGTGACCGTGCTGGCCGACAGCTTTGAAGGCAAACGCCTGAACGCGCCCAACGACGTGGTTGTCAAATCCGACGACACCATCTGGTTCACCGACCCGGTCTTTGGCATCAACGGCGAGTGGGAGGGTTCCCGCGCCAGGCCTGAGCAGGCCACGACCAATGTCTATCGCATCGCCGGCGATGGAAAGCTGAGCGCGGTGATCACCGACCTGGTCAATCCCAATGGACTGGCGTTCTCGCCCGACGAAAAGAAGCTGTACGTCGTTGAATGGCGCGGCACGCCCAATCGCAGCATCTGGAGCTATGACGTGGGGGCCGATGGCTCCTGCAGCAACAAAACCAAGCTGATCGATGCTGACGGCCCGGGATCGCTGGATGGTTTCCGGGTTGACCGTGACGGCAACCTCTGGTGCGGCTGGGGCTACAACGGATCCTTTCAGCCGACGGCCACGGATGTAGGTGGCGGCATGAAGGCGCACCTGCAGAACGCCAGGACCGAAGACTTTGACGGCGTGAAGATTTTCAATGCGGCCGGCAAACCGATTGGTTTCATACGACTGCCCGAGCGCTGCGCCAACCTCGAATTCGGCGGCCCCAAACGCAACCGCCTGTACATGGCCAGCAGTCACTCCCTTTACGCGCTGTATGTGGAATCACATGGCGCGGTCTGAACCCAACCAGGAAAAGAAATGAACAAGAAAATTTTCTCTGCCGCGCTGGTGTGCGCGGCTGCTGCCGCCAGCCTGCTGGCGCTGCCGGCCCAGGCTCAGGCGGACTACCCCACCAAGCCGATCAAGCTCATCGTGCCCTTCCCGGCAGGCGGCACCAGCGATGTGATGGGCCGCATGATTGCAGAAGAGCTGACCAGGGCACTGAAGCAACCGGTGGTGGTGGAGAACATCGGAGGGGCTGGCGGCGTGATCGGTACGGAACGTGGTGCCAGGGCTGCGCCTGACGGCTACACGCTGATCCAGACCGGCGTTGGCCAGAACGCCGTGGCGCATGGCCTCAACCCCAAGGTGGCGTACGACTCGGTCAAGGACTTCATCCACCTCACCCAGGTCCATTCCGGCCCCAACGTGCTGGTGGTTCACCCCTCGACGCCGTTCAATACCTTCAAGGACCTGATCGACTACGGGCGCGCCAATCCGGGCAAGCTCAGCTATGGCTACACACCGGCGGCGTCGGGCCACATGGCCATGGAGCTGCTCAAGCAGACCGTCAGCACCTGCGTGGGTGCAAAGAAGGAAAACTGCAAACCGCTGTTCATGGTCGGCATTCCCTACCGTGGTGGCGGTCCCATGTTGACGGACATCCTGGGCGGGCAGATCCCGCTGATGTTCATCAACCAGGACGTCGCGCTGGCGCACATCAAGGCGGGCAAGCTGCGTCCGCTGGCCGTGACCAGCCTGGCCCGCAACCCGCTCTACCCGGATGTGCCGACGATTCACGAGTCGGGTTACCCCGGTTTCTCGGCCCTGTCCTGGTCCGGCATCTCGCTGCCCAAAGGCACACCCAAGGCCATCGTCGACAAGCTGGAAGCAGCCACCGTCAAGGCCATGCAGTCGCCGGCCATCCGCGCGCGCATGGAAGGCAACGGCTTTGTCGTGCCCAACCAGGGCAGCGCGGACTACACCCAGTTCGTGGCCAAAGAACTCGACCGCTGGACGCGGGTTATCAAAATCGCCGGGATCAAGGCCGAATAGCCGTTCTGCAAATGAAGAATACAAAAATCAGGGCGGTGCGCATCACGCCCATCGCGTTTCGTGACGGGCCACTGCTCAACGCCAGTGGCATCCACGAACCATGGGCGCTGCGCAGCATTGTTGAAGTGGAAACCTCCGATGGCCGGACCGGCATCTCCGAAACCTACGGTGACGAGCCCATGGTGAAAGTGCTGCAGCAGGCAGCGAGTTTGCTGGAGGGGCTTTCGCCCTTTGAGCTGAATGTGATGGAAGCGCGCGTGCGTGCCACCATACGGCCGGGGAAAGCGGGCGACGGCAGCGTGCAGTTTGAACTCGCGCCCGGCTCACACACCGCCAAAAATGCCGACAAGGTGATCAGCGCCATGGAAGTGGCCATGCTCGATTTGCAGGGGCAAATGCTTGGTCTGCCCATTTGCGACCTGCTGGGCGGCGCAGTGCGCAGCGAAGTGCCTTACAGCGCTTACCTGTTCTACAAATATGCAGAGCATGCCGACAAGCCCTACCCACCGGACGCTTGGGGAGAGGCTGTCACTCCGGCGCAGGTGGTTCAGCAGGCCCGCACCATGGTTGAGCAGTATGGCTTCAGGAGCATCAAGCTCAAGGGCGGTGTGTTTCCTCCAGAGCAGGAAATTGCCGCCATGAAAGCGCTGCGCGCAGCCTTTCCTGACTTGCCCCTGCGCCTGGACCCCAACGCCAACTGGTCGCTGGCCACCAGCATTGCTGCGGCAAAAGAACTCGACGACCTGCTGGAGTATTACGAGGACCCCACGCCAGGCCAGGACGGCATGGCAGAACTCGCCAAACATTGCCGCATGCCGCTGGCCACCAACATGGTGGTCACCACCATGGAGGAGTTCCGCCGCAATGCTTCTACCCACGCCGTGAAGATTTTGCTGTCAGACCACCATTACTGGGGCGGCTTGCGCGCCACCGCCGCGCTGGCGCGCATGTGCAGCGTGTTTGACATGGGCATGTCCATGCATTCCAACTCCCACCTTGGCATCAGCCTGATGGCCATGACGCATGCCGCCGCCGCCATTCCCAATCTCACCTACGCCTGCGACACCCACTACCCGTGGCAGGAAGAAGAAGTGATACGCGGTGGACGCATCCAGTTCCACGGTGGCTCGGTCAAGGTGCCCGGCGAGCCGGGCCTGGGCGTGCAGATCGACCCGGTGCAGCTTGCGCGGCTGCATCAGCAGTACCTCGATTGTGGTGTGCGCAACCGCAATGACCTTGCGCAGATGCGCAAGTACGATCCTGGGTTCGCGGGTGTCAGCCCGCGCTACTAACGTGTCAGGGCGGCAGGCTGGTCGGCCAACGCCGGGATGGCGTGTTGCCCGTCCTGTGCCGCATGTGCATCAAGGAAAATGGCAATTCGCCCTTTGGCGACGGAAATAGTTCGCTATCAATAAAGTAGTAAACATGGGCTCCGCTTTGCCGCCCATGCACTGCTTTTACTGAAGTGCCAAATCTCCCGCTGGCCCTTGTCTGGACAAGCACTGGCGGCTATTGCTTCCGTGGCAGATCAGGCTGTCCCGGCTTTGACCTTCAAGCGCCACGCATGCAGCAGCGGCTCGGTGTACCCGCTGGGTTGCTCCAGGCCCTTGAAAACAAGGTCGCACGCAGCCTTGTAGGCCGCTGAGGTGTCGAAGTTGCCGGCCATGTTTTTGTACAGGGGGTCACCGGCATTTTGTTTGTCCACCACGGCGGCCATGCGCTCAAAGGTTTCCTGCACTTGCGCTTTGGTCACCACGCCATGCAAGAGCCAGTTGGCCATGTGCTGGCTGCTGATGCGCAGGGTGGCCCGGTCTTCCATCAGTCCGACGTTGTGGATGTCGGGCACCTTGGAACACCCCACGCCCTGATCGATCCAGCGCACCACGTAGCCGAGGATGCCCTGGGCATTGTTGTCCAGCTCGGCCTGGATCTCGGCCTTGGTCCAGAAGGGCACCAGCGCCGCAGGGATCTGCAAAATGGCGTCCAGCAGGTTCTCCTCCATCGCCAGCGATTTCTTTTCGTTGACGAAGACTTCCATGTCCTTTTGCAGCGAGGCTACATCGACCTGCAGGTAGTGCAGCGCATGCAGGGTCGCAGCGGTGGGCGAGGGCACCCAGGCGGTGTTGGCGCCCGCCTGTGGGTGGGCGATCTTCTGCTTCATCATCTCGTTCATCAGATCGGGCATGGCCCACATGCCCTTGCCGATCTGGGCGCGGCCGCGCAGGCCGCAGGCCAGACCGATCTGCACGTTGCTCATCTCGTAGGCGCGCAGCCAGTTGGTGTTTTTCATCAAGGGCTTGCGCATCATTGCGCCCGCGTGCATGGCCGTGTGGATTTCGTCGCCGGTGCGGTCCAGGAAGCCGGTGTTGATGAAGGCCACGCGCGCCGCCGATTCGGCGATACAGGCCTTGAGGTTCACACTGGTGCGTCGCTCTTCGTCCATGATGCCCAGCTTGACAGTGTTCTCCGGCAGACCCAGCAGCGCCTCCACGCGGCTGAACAGCAGCGAGGCAAAGGCCACTTCGGCCGGGCCGTGCATTTTGGGTTTGACGATGTAGACCGAGCCCTTGCGGGAGTTCTTGATGCCGGGTTGGTCCTTGCGCAGAAGGTCATGCATGGCGATGGCCGTGGTGACTACCGCGTCCAGAATGCCTTCCGGAATTTCCAGTGTGCGGCCGTCAGCAGCGGTGTACAGGATGGCGGGGTTGGTCATCAGGTGGCCGACGTTGCGCACGAACATCAGCGAGCGGCCATGCAGCGTGAGCTTGCCGCCGGCCGGCGTGGTGTAGTTGCGGTCGGGGTTCAGGCCCCGCGTGAAGTTCTTGCCGCCCTTGCTGACTTCCTCGGTCAGCGTACCCTGCAGGATGCCCAGCCAGTTTTTGTAGGCCACCACCTTGTCGTCCGCGTCCACCACGGCCACGGAGTCTTCCAGGTCCATGATGGTGGACAGGGCGGCTTCCACCACCACGTCGCTGATGCCGGCCGCGTCGTCCTTGCCGATGGGCGTTGTACGGTCGATACGGATGTCCAGGTGGATGCCGTGGTGGCGCAGCAGCACGGCCGAAGGCGCGGCCGCGTCACCCTGGTAGCCCGCAAATTGCGCCGGATCCTTCAGGGCGGTAGGGGTGCCACCCTTGAGCGCTACCAGCAGCTTGCCATCCACCACGCTGTACTTCGCGGCGTCCTTGTGGGATCCGCCGGCCAGTGGCGCCGATTTGTCCAGTACGTTGCGGGCGTAGGCGATAACCTTGGCCCCGCGTGCCGGGTTGTAGCCCTTGCCTTTTTCAATACCCTCATCCTCGGGGATCACGTCCGTGCCGTAGAGCGCGTCGTACAACGAACCCCAGCGGGCGTTGGCTGCGTTCAGCGCATAACGTGCATTGAGCACCGGCACCACCAGCTGCGGACCGGCCTGCAGCGCCAGCTCATCGTCCACGTTCGTGGTGGTGGCGGTCACGTTGTCGGGCACAGGCACGAGGTAGCCGATTTTGTTCAGGAAGGCGCGGTAGGCCTTCATGTCGCGGATCGGGCCGGGGTTGGCCTTGTGCCAGGCATCGAGCTCGGTTTGCAGACGGTCGCGCTCGGCCAGCAAGGCGATGTTTTTCGGCGCCAGGTCCGCCACGATGGCATCAAAACCTTTCCAGAAAGTGTCGCGGTCCACACCGGTGCCGGGCAAGACCTGCTCGTCGATGAATTGCTGCAAAACGGTGGCGACCTGGAGGCGGTGCAAGGTGCTGCGGGGAGTGGTAGTCATGGAGAAACCTCAGAAGGGCAGGAAACAGGAAAGAGCTTGCCACAAGCCTCTTGGTCCCGTAGCAGGGGAGGCAAGCTTGTAGCAAGTTTTATACAGCTACTGTATTAGATACTTCAACAAAGATTAATTAGTCAAAAAGTCATTTATCTGTGACATTTATATATGCAATCTTCAAGATTCTGCGCGAGCCCCATAATTTGATGAATGGCCGATACCTCGCCCCCGTTTGCTAAACCACCTGTGGACCGGCTTCCCCTGGAAGGGATACGGGTGGTCGAATTCACCCACATGGTCATGGGCCCGACCTGCGGCATGATTCTCGGCGACCTGGGCGCCGAGGTGATCAAGGTCGAGCCGCTGGGTGGCGACAGCACGCGCAGGCTGCTGGGTGCGGGCGCCGGCTTCTTCCCCCTGTTCAACCGCAACAAAAAAAGCATTGCGCTTGATTTGCAGACCGCGCAGGGGCTGGAGATTGCCCTGAAGCTGGTCGCCAGTGCCGATGTCGTCAGCGAAAACTTCAAGTCCGGCACCATGGCGCGGCTGGGTCTGGACCATGCCACCCTGAGCCGCCTCAATGAGCGCCTGATCTATGTCAGTCACAAGGGTTTCCTGCCCGGGCCCTACGACCACCGCACCGCTCTGGACGAAGTCGTGCAGATGATGGGCGGACTGGCCTACATGACAGGCCGGCCGGGTGATCCGCTTCGCGCAGGCTCCAGCGTCAACGACATCATGGGTGGCATGTTTGGAGCGATAGGCGCGATGGCCGCCCTGGCGGCACGCGACCATCCGGTCCATGGCACCGGCAGGGGCCAGGAGGTGCAATCGGCGCTGTTTGAAAACAATGTTTTTCTGGTGGCCCAGCACATGATGCAGTTTGCAGTGACGGGCCAGCCCGCCGCGCCCATGCCAGGCCGGATTTCTGCCTGGGGGGTGTACGACGTTTTCACGGTCAGGGACGATGAGCAGATATTTCTGGCGGTCGTCAGCGACACCCAATGGGGCGTGTTTTGCAAGGCACTGGACATGCCTGAATGGCTTGGCGATGTACGGCTTGCCACCAACAACGACCGGGTCCGTGCGCGTGACTGGATGATGCCCTTGCTGCGTTCCCGTTTGGCAGGCTGGACTGCCAACGCACTAAGTGAGGTGTTTGAAAAAAATGGATTGCCGTTCGCGCCGATCACGCGGCCCGAGAACCTGGTCAACGATCCCCATCTGTTGGCAACAGGCGGCTTGGCCCCCATCACCCTGCCCGATGGTCCCAGGTCCGGCCAGACGAGCAGCACGGTGCTGCTGCCACTGACGCTGGACGGAAAGCGCCCCGCCGTGCGCCTGAATCCACCGCGCACAGGCGAGCACACCCGGCTCTTGCTGGATGAACTCGGCTATGGCGCGGAGGCCATTGAAGCCCTGAAAGCCAGCGGCGTCACCAACTAGGAGCGCCGCCCGGCTCTCAGAGACTGGCGCGTTGCTTATCGCGCCGGCGTGGCAGGCACGATGACCAGCGTTTCGCCGGGTTTGCCTTCGGAGCCGGTAGCGCCGGTCGAGCCGGTCGAGCCGGTCGAGCCGGTAGAACCTGTCGAGCCCGTTGACCCGGTTGAACCCGTGGCGCCTGTGGGACCGGCAGGGCCGGGGACAGGTGTTGGAACGGAGATCACAGCGGGGTTCACCACGGTGGCCGGGCGGTTGTCGCATGCGCTCAGGGTCATGACGGCCAGGGCGGCGGTGGCGAGGATTGAATATTTCATGGGAATTCCTTGATTGGAAACGGCCGTTTCCCGGACAGAGCTACGGTAGTGCAGTTGCTTGAAGTTGCGGCGTCATCACCTTTGTACGCGGCTCGCCGGGGCGCACGCGTAGGCGCAAGGCCGCAATGGCTGTGGGTCTGGAGGAGCCTTTTGGTTGTCAAGTGCACCGATGCGTGGTTAGCATGCCAATCGCACTGATAGCAGTAATCAAAGACCTTAATCCACTATTTCCACCTTTTCTGCCCATAATTCGCCGCTATGGACAAACTCAAGCAGCTGGAATCCTTTGTTTCCGTGGCGACCCGCGGCAGCCTGACCGCCGCCGCCAGGGCCGAAGGCGTGGCCCCGGCCATCATGGGAAGAAGGCTGGACGCGCTCGAAGGGCGACTCGGCGTCAAGCTGCTGGTGCGCACGACGCGGCGCATCTCACTGACGCACGAGGGCAGCGCCTTTCTGGAAGACTGCCAGCGCCTGCTGGTGGATGTGGCCAATGCCGAGGCCAGCGTCTCTGCGGGTGGCGTCAAGGCCAGCGGGCACCTGCGCATCACCGCCCCGGCGGGCTTTGGCCGGCGGCATGTTGCCCCGCTGATACCGCGTTTTCGCGAGGCCCACGCCGATGTCACCATCTCGCTGAACCTGAGCGACCGCGTGGTGGACCTGGCCGGCGAGGGTTTTGACTGCGCCGTGCGGGTGGGCGACATGCCGGATTCTTCGCTGGTCAGCGTGCGCATGGCCGACAACCGGCGAATGTGTGTGGCCGCACCTGACTATCTCAAGCGGCACGGCACGCCGCAGCACCCGACCGAACTTGCCAGGTTCGACTGCCTGACCCTGTCCAGCGACGCGTCGCAAACGCGCGGCTGGGCGTTTCGCGTTCCGCGCAACGCCCGTGGGCGACAACATGAAAGCGTCCTGACGGACGCGCAAGTCGATGGAGACTACGAGGTTATTCACCTCAAACCCGGCGGCCCGCTTGATTGCTCGGATGGCCAGGTCTTGCACGATTGGTGCATCAAGGGTTACGGCATCGCCTGGCGCAGTATCTGGGAGGTGGAAGCCGAAATTGCAGCGGGTCAGCTGGTGCCGCTGCTGCAGGACTTTGACGCGCCGCCCAATGGCATTTATGCCGTGTTTCCGCAGCGCAAACACCTGCCTCTGCGCATGCGCTTGTGGATAGACTTTCTCAAGCACAACTACGCGCAACCGGAGTTTTGGGCGGGTGTCCCGACCGAACGCCGTTAAACAACACTGACAACACCATGACGCTGGAAGCCCTGTTCGCCTACGCCCATATCCTTGCCATTCTGACCATGGTGGTGTTCCTCTCGAGTGAGGCGGCCCTGTGCCGCACGGAATGGATGAATGCTGCCGTGGTGGAACGGCTGGCCAAACTGGACCTGATCTACGGTCTGTCCGCCGGCGCGGTGTTGCTGACGGGTCTGCTGCGTGTCTTCCTGGGTGCCAAGGGCGCATCCTGGTACGGCACAAATCCACTCCTTTATGTGAAGCTGGGCTTGTTTCTGGCGATTGGCCTGATTTCCATCCGGTCCACACTGATGTTTGCCCGCTGGCGCAAGGCGTTGCGTTCTTCGGGGGGGCTTCCAGATGACCGCCAGGTCAGGCACGCGCGCAAACTGGTGATGGTGCAGGCGCACCTGCTCCCATTGATTCCGCTGGCCGCCGTTTTTCTTGCGCGCGGTTATGGCAAATAAGCGCCGCGCGCGGGACCTGGGTCGCCGGGCAGACGCCGCCCGTAAAATCGGCGCATGCTCCTAGTCAAACAAGAATTGCTCGCGGTGCTTGCCGCCGAGCTGGAAAAGCTGTCTCCCGGCGCAGGCCATAAAGCCGCTTTCGAGTCGCCCAAGGTGGCGGCGCATGGGGATTTTGCTTCGACCGCGGCCATGCAGCTGGCCAAGCCGCTCAAACTCAATCCACGCCAACTGGCCGAGTCGCTGCGCGAGTCGCTGATGGCGGCGCCGGCCTACCAGCGCTGGGTGGACGCCATCGACATCGCCGGGCCCGGCTTCATCAACTTCCGGCTCAAGCCCGCAGCCAAGCAGGCGACCGTGCGCGAAGTGCTTGCCGGCGCAGGGGCGTATGGAACCCGGCCAACCGACAAGGCGCGCCGCATGCTGGTCGAGTTTGTGTCGGCCAATCCGACCGGGCCTTTGCACGTGGGCCACGGACGGCAGGCGGCCCTCGGCGATGCCATCTGCAACCTGTTTGCAACGCAGGGCTGGAACGTCTACCGCGAGTTTTATTACAACGATGCCGGTGTGCAGATTCATACGCTGGCTACCAGCACGCAGGCACGCGCCAAAGGGCTCAAGCCCGGCGACGCAGGCTGGCCCGAGCCTGCCTACAACGGTGACTACATTGCCGACATCGCCAGAGACTTCCTGGCGAAAAAAACCGTCAAATCCGACGACCGTGAGTTCACCGCATCCGGCAATATCGAAGACCTGGACGCCATTCGCCAGTTCGCGGTAGCCTACCTGCGCCATGAGCAGGACCTGGACCTGCAGGCTTTCTCGGTACGTTTTGACAACTACTACCTGGAGTCCAGCCTGTACAGCTCGGGCCGCGTCGAAGCGGCTGTGGCCAAGCTCACGGGCGCGGGCAAGACCTACGAGCAGGACGGCGCACTGTGGCTCAGGTCCACCGACTACGGCGACGACAAGGACCGGGTCATGAAAAAAAGCGACGGCAGCTACACCTACTTCGTGCCTGACGTCGCCTACCACCTGACCAAGTGGGAGCGCGGCTTCACCAAGGCCATCAACATCCAGGGCATGGACCACCACGGCACCATCGCCCGCGTGCGCGCCGGGCTGCAGGCCGCCGGCAGCGATATCCCCGTCGGCTACCCGGACTATGTGCTGCACACCATGGTGCGGGTGGTGCGCAATGGCGAGGAGGTCAAGATCTCCAAACGTGCGGGCAGTTATGTCACGCTGCGCGACCTGATTGAATGGACCAGCAAGGATGCGGTGCGCTTTTTCCTGCTGAGCCGCAAGCCCGACACCGAGTATGTGTTTGACATCGACCTGGCCCTCAGCAAAAACAACGAAAACCCGGTCTACTATGTGCAGTATGCGCATGCGCGCATCTGCTCGGTGCTCACGGCCTGGGGTGGCGATGCAGCTTTGCTGTGCAATGTCGATCTGTCGGCGCTGGACAGCCCGCAGGCCCAGGCGCTGATGCTGCTGATCGCCAAATACCCGGACATGCTGGCCAATGCCGCAGGCGGGTTTGCGCCGCACGATGTTGCGTTTTACCTGCGTGAGCTGGCCGCCAGTTACCACAGCTATTACGACGCCGAGCGCATTCTGGTCGACGACGAAGCGGTCAAACTTGCACGCCTGGCGCTGGTGGCCGCGACCGCACAGGTGTTGCACAATGGTTTGGCGGTGCTGGGCGTTGATGCGCCCCGCAAGATGTAAAGATTGATGACAACCATGGCACAGCCCCATTGCACTATGCACACTGGACAAGGTATGGAAACACAACGAGGCGGGACCCTTCTGGGTTTGATGATTGGCGCAGTGATTGGCCTGGCTGCTGCGCTGGCGGTGGCGGTCTACATCACCAAGGTGCCGGTGCCTTTCATGAACAAGGGCCAGACCCGCAGCCCCGACCATGATGCGGCCGAAGCCAGGAAAAACCGCGACTGGAATCCCAATGCGCCGTTGTTTGGCAAGAACCCGGCCAAGCCCTCGTCGGCACCGGACGCTGCGGTGGTCGACGTGACGCCCCGGGTGCCCGGCGCTATTCTCAAACCAGCCGCTTCCGCCCCGGCGTCGGCCGACCCGAAAACCGCCAAGCCGTCGGCCGATCCCCTGGGCGACTTGGCCCGGGCGAAGATGGCGACTCCTGCGCCCGCACCGGCGGCGGGCGCCGACCCTTTCAACTATTTTGTGCAGGTGGGCGCATTCCGCACGCCTGAGGACGCCGAGCAGCAGCGCGCCAAGATATCGCTGATGGGGCTGGAGGCCAAGGTCACGGAGCGCGAGCAGTCCGGCCGCACTGTCTTTCGCGTGCGTCTGGGCCCGTTTGAAAAGAAAGACGATGCCGACAAGGCCAAGGAGCGGTTGGACTCGAGTGGCATCGAGACTGCCATGGTCAGGGTTCAGCGCTGAACTTTTGGCCTCCACGGCGTCCAACAGATGCATCCACAGGAGAATCAAACCATGCAAAGACGAGTGTTTTCGATTTCTGCGGCGTCGGCCGCAGCAGCCACGGCGTTTGGAGGGCTGGCCACCTCAGCCCGCGCTCAGCGCAAAGCGCCTCAGGAGGGCACAGACTACGTGGTGCTCGACAGGCCCGCGCCGGTTGAAGCGCCGGCAGGCAAGGTCGAAGTGGTGGAGTTTTTCTGGTACAGCTGCCCGCATTGCAACCGCTTTGAGCCTGCGCTGGAAGAGTGGATCAAAAAAACGCCCAAGGATGTGGTGGTACGGCGTGTGCCGGTGGCCTTCCGTCCCGATTTCGAGCCGCAGCAGCGTCTTTACTATGTGCTTGAAGGCATGCAGAAGGTTCAGGCCCTGCATGCCAAGGTATTTCACGCCATTCATGTAGAGCGCCAGTTGCTCAATACGCCTGACCTGGTGGCCGACTGGGCCGAAAAGCAGGGCCTGAACCGGGCGCAGTTTACCGTTATGTATAACTCGGCCCCGGTCATCACCAATGCCCGCAAGGCGACGCTGTTGCAGGACGCCTACAAGATTGACGGGGTTCCGGCACTGGGTATTGCCGGGCGCTTTTATACGTCGGGTTCCCTCGCGCAGACCATGGATCGCGCGCTCTGGGTGACCGATCACCTGATCACTCAGGCGCGCAAAGCCTGAGCGGGCTTATTCCCGGAGATGACCGTCCCCTCCTTTGGCAGGGGACGTGTCGAAAAGCTGCCGTAAAGCCGGTGGCTTTTGTGTAAATGCATGAATTGCCGGCATCTTGCGTCGCTACAATGAGGCAACACAACAATTGCAGCAAGATTCGTGCCTTTTATGAATACACTCACCCGCATCCTGATGCTGGCCGCCGTCCTGGCAGCTTTTCCGGTGGCGGCTGAAAAGGCTGACCGGGACAAGCCCATGAATGCCGAGTCGGACGCCCTGCGCTACGACGACCTCAAGCAGACCAGCGTTTTTACCGGCAATGTGGTCATCACCAAAGGCACCATCATCATCCGCGGCGCGCGCGTTGATGTGCAGCAGGATGCAGAGGGTTACCAGACCGCCATCGTGATCGCCAGTCCCGACAAGCTTGCGTTCTACCGCAAGAAGCGCGATCTCGTGGACGAATACATCGAGGGCGAGGGCGAGCGCATCGAGTACGACAGCCGCGCCGACACCGTCAAGTTCATCAAGCGGGCCGTGCTGCGCCGCTATGTTGGCGCCGCGCTCGCCGATGAAACAACCGGTGACCTGATTGTTTATGACAACCCGACGGATGTTTTTACTGTCGACAGCGGCCGCCAGACCCGCACCGCCGCCAATCCCTCGGGACGCGTGCGCGCCTTGCTGGCGCCGCGCAACAGGATGCTGACGCCCGAGCCGGGCGCGGCGGTTTCACCGCCTCCCGCAGCGCCGGCCGGACCCACCCCGAACTTGCGTCCCAGCACCCGGTTGAGCAACTAGTCTGCCCGTCGTGATTTTTATTGTTGTTCGTCTGTGTAAAAAGCAGTGCGAGCAGAGCCTAACCCAAGCAGTCAAGCCGCCATGCATGTGTCCCCGGAAATAGCCCCCCCTCCCAGCCGCCTGGTGGCCACTGGACTGCAAAAGTCCTACGGCACCCGCCAGGTCGTCAAGGACGTTTCCCTGACGGTGCAAAAAGGCGAGGTCGTGGGGCTGCTGGGACCGAACGGCGCCGGCAAAACCACGTCGTTCTACATGATCGTCGGCCTGGTGCGCGCTGACGCCGGCGAGATCACCATTGATGGCGAGTCGATTGAGCACATGCCCATTCACAAGCGTTCCCGGCTGGGCCTGAGCTACCTGCCGCAGGAGGCTTCGATTTTCCGCAAGCTCACCGTCGAGCAAAACGTGCGCGCCGTGCTGGAGCTGCAAACCGACGAGGCGGGCAAGCCGCTGGCCGAGGAACAGATCCGGGAGCGGCTGGACACCTTGCTGCAGGACCTGCGGGTAGACCATTTGCGCGAGTCTCCCGCGCCGGCCCTGTCAGGCGGCGAGCGCCGGCGCGTCGAGATTGCGCGCGCCCTGGCGACACAGCCGCGATTCATTTTGCTGGACGAGCCATTTGCCGGCATCGACCCGATTGCGGTGATGGAAATTCAGAGGATTATTGGCTTTTTGAAAGGGCGTGGCATTGGCGTGCTGATCACCGACCACAACGTGCGCGAAACGCTGGGCATCTGCGACCATGCCTGCATCATCAGTGACGGCCACGTGCTGGCCACGGGCACGCCTTCGGAAATTGTGAGCAATGCAGACGTGCGCCGGGTTTACCTCGGCGAACACTTCAAAATGTGATGGCCCCCCCCTGTTGCGGACTCACTTCGTGTAGCCGCCTCTCCCCCCAAGGGGACGGCGCCTGCGGACTGGCAAAGCCAGATCCGCGGCCCCTGCTGGAAAAATACCCTTCGCGGGAAGGCTCATGAAACAAGGGCTGTCCTTACGTGTTTCGCAGCATCTGGCGCTGACGCCGCAATTGCAGCAGTCGATACGTCTGCTGCAGTTGTCGACGCTGGAGCTGAGCCAGGAGGTCGAGCAGATGCTCGACGAAAACCCGTTTCTTGAAGTCAGTGACGAAACAGCGGCGCGGGAGGATTTCGGTCTGGCCCAGGTCGATACGCCGGTCAGTCTGGAAACGCGCGAGTTTGAATCTGCTACAGATCCGATAGCGGCACCATCAGAAGATGCGGGAGCCGGAAGCCAAAATGATGCTGAATCCAGCTCGGAAGCCAGGCTCGAGGAAAGCTGGGACGGCGACGGCAGTGTGGAGACCGCGCCCGATGACAACGAATGGGGTGGCGATGCCGCTCCGCGCAAGAACAACAACGACGACGGCGAGGTTGATGCCAGCGAATTGGCCCGTAGCCATGAGTCCTTGCAGGACCATTTGCACCGGCAGGCACTGTCGCTGCGGCTGACTGCCGAAGGCCGCGCGGCACTGCATTTCCTGATCGAATCACTCAATGACGATGGTTATCTGGAAGACAGCCTGAGCTCGCTGGCTGCGGGTCTGGCGGGTGACGATCTCGAGCAGACCGAACAACTGGAGCATGAGTTTGCCGTCGCGCTCAAACTGCTGCAACACATGGAGCCCACCGGCGTAGGCGCCCGCAATCTGGCAGAGTGCCTGGGGCTGCAACTGCTCGACTGCCGGGACTGCGAGGAAAGCCGCGCCGCCATCGCCATGTGCCGCCAGCCCATGGATCTGCTGGCCCGGCGTGATGTCAAGCGCCTGTCGGCTCTCTGCGGTTTCCCCGAGGCGGTGATCAAGGGAGCCATAACGCTGATCGGCAGGCTGGACCCCAAACCGGGGCGGCGCTTTGTCAACATCGAGCGCAACCTGATCGTCCCGGATGTGCTGGTTGTCAAGTCCGGCCGCGGATTCAAGGTCTCGCTCAACAGCGACGTCATGCCCCGCCTGCGGGTGCACGACATCTACGCCAATGCGATCAAGGGCAACAAGGGCCAGGGCGGCCAGGCCCTGCAGCAGCGCCTGCAGGAGGCGCGCTGGTTCATCAAGAACATCCAGCAGCGCTTTGACACCATCCTGCGCGTCAGCAGCGCGATCGTCGAGCGGCAAAAAAACTTTTTCACACATGGCGAGCTGGCCATGCGTCCGCTGGTGCTGCGCGAGATCGCCGACGAGCTGGGACTGCATGAGTCAACCATCTCCCGCGTGACCACGGCCAAGTACATGAGCACACCTTTCGGTACCTTTGAGCTGAAGTATTTCTTCGGCTCGGCGCTGGGCACAGAAACCGGCGGCAATGCGTCGAGCACGGCAGTACGCGCGCTGATCAAGCAGTTTGTCGCCTCCGAAAGCCTGAAAAAGCCGCTCAGCGACAACCAGATTTCCGATATGCTGAAAGAGCAGGGCATCGAGTGCGCGCGCCGCACCGTCGCCAAATACCGCGAAGCGCTGCGTATTGCGCCGGCCAACCTCAGAAAATCTTTATGAATCAGCTTCAGTTGTTTTTACCCTGCGCCGCCGGCGTTGAAGAGCTGCTGGCCGCCGAGGTCAAGCGCATCACTGGAACTCAGGGCAAAGCCTGGCGGGCCGGTGTGCAGGTGGCCGGTTCATGGCGCGATGCGATGCAGCTCAATTTGTACAGCCGCCTGGCCCAGCGTGTGCTGATCGAGTTGCAGCACAACGCCTACCGCAGCGAGCAGGACCTGTACAACGCGGCAGCAGCGGTGGCCTGGGAAATCTGGTTCACGCCCAAGCAGACGTTCAAGGTGGAGATCACCGCGCAGCACAGCCCGCTGACCAGCCTGAACTTTGCCGCGCTCAAGATCAAGGACGCGATTGCCGACCGCTTTCGCGACAAATACGATGTGCGCCCCGATGTGGACACCCGCTGGCCCGATGTGCGCATTTACGCCCATCTGACCACCGACACGGTGACCCTCTACATCGACACCTCGGGTGAGCCGCTGTTCAAGCGTGGCTGGCGCGAGGACAAGGGCGATGCCCCGCTGAAGGAGACCCTGGCAGCCGCCATGATTGCCGCAAGCGGATGGGACCAGTTGTGCAAACAGGGTGTGCCGCTGTATGACCCCTGCTGCGGCTCCGGCACCATCGTCATCGAGGCCGCGCAGGTGGCCCGCAATATTGCCGCCGGCATGGGCCGGCGTTTTGCATTTGAAAAGTTTGTGCCTTTCCAGCCGCACGTCTGGGAGGGCCTGCTCGACCAGGCCGAGGCCGCGGTCACCGCGCCGACGGCACCGGTCTTTGGCAGCGATGTGTCCTTTCGCATGGTCGATTTTGCCGAGCGCAATGCCGAGCGCGCTGGCGTTGCCGATGCGGTGCAGTTGCGCGGAGGTGACGCCTTGCAGCGCATGCCGCCGGCGCCGGCGGGCGTGATGCTGGTCAACCCACCCTATGGCGAGCGGATTGACGTGGCCGGTGTGGCCGGCATTCCCGCGGTGCAGGGGCGCGACCAGCGGCGCCATGGCCAGTTTCAGGGTGAAAGCATCGACGAGTTTGGCCAGCCGCTGGCCCGGGCGGCCGACGACCGGGATGAGTCAGGCGATGCACCGCGGCGCGACCGCAGTGCCAACCCCGGCCGTGAGCAGGCCCAGACCGTCACCGGCGAAGAGGCCTCGGACTTTTTTCCGCAACTGGCCAGCCACTGGAAGAAAAACTACGCCGGCTGGACCGCTCATGTCCTGACGCCCGACATGAAGCTGCCGCAGAAAATGCGCCTGAAGGAATCGCGCCGTGTGCCGATGTGGAACGGCCCGATCGAGTGCCGGCTGTTCCGCTTTGACATGGTGGCAGGCTCGGCGCGCGGGAAGAAACCCGCAGACGCCTGAGCCACATCGCCATGGACAAGCAAGGCAAGGCTGGCGGCACGTTGGTGCTGGACACCAACATCGTGCTTGATGTTTTTGTCTTCGATGATTCGCAAGCCGCGCCTCTGAGGACAGCGCTGGAAGCCGGCGAGCTTGACTGGGTGGCCACGCAGGCCATGCGCGATGAGCTCGAGCGTGTGCTGGCCTACCCGCAAATCATTGCGCGCCTGGTGTTCCACAAGCGCAGCGCCGCCGACGTGCTGGCAAATTTTGACCGCCATGCGCGCCTGACCCATGCGCCGCCCAAGGCGCCCGTGACCTGCAGCGACGCGGATGACCAGATCTTCATTGACCTGGCCGTCGCGCACAAGGCATGGCTGCTCAGCAAGGACCTGGCCGTTCTTTGCATGAAAAAACGGCTTCTTGCCCTTGATGTGCGGGCACAGTCTGCTATTTAATTAATAGCGACTCTCCCGAGGAGCTGGCAATGCGCTTCCTTCGCAAGCCATCTTCAGGAATGCGATGAATGCCCGCACACGCGGGATGTTCTGCCGTCCCGGAAGAATCAATGCCGACAGGGGCGTCGGGTCGGGGTCGTGGCAGTCGGACAGCAGGGGCACGAGGCGTCCGTCCGTCAGGGCTTGCTCGCCCAGGAAGTCCCCCAGCCGGACAATGCCAACCCCGGCCAGCGCCAGGTCGAGCAGCAGGTCGGCACTGTCGCAGGCGATGGAGCCTTTCACCGGCAACAAGATGCGCTTGCCCCCCTCCAGCATCGGCCATTGCGCCAGGCGCGCAAAGCCGCTCAACTGGAGGCAGTTGTGCTCAAGGAGATCGCGCGGGACCTCGGGCCTGCCCCTGCGGGCGAGGTAGTCGGGGCTGGCGACGATGATGCGCTTGACCGTGCCCAGCGGAACCAGCACCAGCCCGGAGTCCTGCAACGGTCCCACCCGCAGGGTCACATCGATCTGGTCCAGCACCGGGTCGATCCGCTGATCGCTGACTGACAGCTCTACGGAGATGTCGGGGTAGCGGGCCTGAAACTCCGGCAGCAGGCGCACCAGCCTGTGTTTTGCAAAGGCCGTTCCCGCGTTGATGCGAAGCAGGCCGCGCGCGCGCCCACGGTCCGCTCCCACTTCGGCTTGCGCTTCTTCGACGGCAGCAACGATGGCGCGGGCATGGGGGAGGTATGTTTCTCCTTCCTGCGTCAGCACCAGCCGCCGTGTCGAACGATGCAGAAGCTTTGCGCCCAACCGGCGCTCCAGACGCGAAACGATGCGTGCGACAGCCGAGGCGCTGAGGCCGGCTTCCAGACCGGCAGCCACAAAGGTTCCCAGATCGACTGTGCGGACAAAGAGGGCGATGTCGTCGGTGATTTGCATTGCGTTCATTCTCTCAGTATTGGTCGTAATAACTGACTGAAAAGATGGTTTATCTCCGGTTTCGGTCGCTATACAGTGGGTTTTTAATACTTCACTGGAGACTTCCATGCCCTTGGCCCGTATTTCCGTCCCCGCCCACCTTCCGCAGGAACAAGTCAGCTCACTTGCAGATGCCGTTCATCAAGGCCTGGTTGAAACCTGCAGAGTGCCGCAGGATGACCGGTTTCAGCTCATCTCGCGCTTTCAGGCGGAGGCGATGATCCTGCATCCGACCTATCCCAATGTGACGCGAACCGCGGATGCCTGCGTGGTTGAAATCAGCTTTTTGCAGGGCCGCAGCGAGGATGAAAAGCGCAAGCTCTACAGGTATGTGGTTGACCAGGCCGCCACCGCCGGTTTTGCCACGGACGACATCATGATCGCGCTCATGGAAAACTCACCCGTCGACTGGTCCCCCGGTCGTGGCCAGGCCTATGCAGGTCATTGATCCGTGGCACCAATGCAGGGTGGCCGAGCCTGACCGTCAAACGGCGGCGGGTTGGGTTTCGCCCGTGCTGGAGACTTTGTTGTCGGGCTTGATGACTGCAAAACTGTAGGCGCTGGCCAGCGGCCAGTACAGCCTGAACACCTGGTGCTGCGAGTCGAGGTCGGTCAACAGGGACCCCTCCTTGACGTGCATGACCAGGTTGGACAGCAGCCGCACCTCGGTGTCGTTGATGCGCCGCACGATGTGGTGCGCCGTCACATCGTCGGTGTGCTCCAAGCCGGATGCCTCCAGCAGTTCCCTGAGCGCTTTGAGCGTGCTCTGGTGAAAGCGCCAGACGCGCTCGGCCTTGTCGGGCACCACCAGCGCCCGCTGGCGCGCCGGGTCCTGCGTGGTCACGCCGGTCGGGCAGTTGCCGGTGTGGCAGGTCTGCGCCTGGATGCAGCCCAGCGCAAACATGAAGGCCCGGCCCGAGTTGCACCAGTCGGCGCCCAGCGCCATCATGCGTGTGATGTCAAAGGCGCTGATGACCTTGCCCGCGCAGCCGACGCTGACGCGCTCGCGCAGGCCGGCGCCCAGCAAGGTGTTGTGTACCAGCAGCAGGCCTTCCTGCACGGGCGCGCCCACATGGTCGGTGAATTCCAGCGGTGCCGCGCCCGTGCCGCCCTCGGCGCCATCGACCACGATGAAGTCCGGCGTGATGCCGGTGACCAGCATGGCCTTGACCATGGCAAACCATTCCCAGGGGTGGCCGATGCAAAACTTGAAGCCGGTCGGCTTGCCGCCCGAGAGCTCGCGCAGGCGCGCAATGAAGTGCATCATCTCCACCGGTGTTGAAAACGCGCTGTGGGATGAGGGCGACACACAGTCCTGGCCCACCGGCACGCCGCGTGCAGCGGCAATCTCCGGCGTGACCTTGGCGGCAGGCAAAATGCCGCCGTGCCCCGGCTTGGCGCCCTGGCTCAGCTTGAGCTCTATCAGCTTGACCTGCGGATCGGCGGCGCTGGAGGCAAAACGCTCTGGGCTGAAACTGCCGTCATCGTTGCGGCAGCCAAAATAACCCGAACCAACTTCCCAGATCAGGTCGCCACCGTGCACGCGGTGGTATTGAGAGATCGAGCCCTCGCCGGTGTCGTGCGCAAAGCCGCCTTTTTTGGCACCGCTGTTGAGCGCCAGGATGGCATTGGCCGACAGCGCCCCAAAACTCATGGCCGAGATGTTGAAGATGCTGGCGCTGTAGGGCTGTGCCGTGTCAGGGCCAATGGTGATGCGAAAGTCGTGCGAGGCAATGTGGGTGGGCTGCACCGAATGGTTGATCCATTCATAACCATGGTCCCTGACATCGAGCTGGGTGCCAAAAGGCCGGTTGTCCAGCTCGCCCTTGGCCCGCTGGTACACCAGCGAGCGCTGCGAGCGTGAAAACGGCGCGGCCTCGGAATCACTTTCGATGAAGTACTGGCGCATTTCCGGGCGTATGAACTCCAGCAGAAAACGCATGTGGCCGATCACCGGATAGTTGCGCAGGATGGAGCTTTTGGTTTGGCGCACGTCCCTGATGCCCAGTCCAACCAGCGCCATGCAAAGCAGCAGGGCGATCCAGCCCACGCCAAAAGCGACCAGGCTGAAAAGCGAAAGCAGCCCGCCCAGCGCACACAGACCCATGAAGGTGTAGCGGACGGGAAAGCGGGCGTCGAGTTTTTGAAACATGGCGTGTTTCCTTGTGGGGGGCAGATACACTTGAAGGAAGCGCCGAATAGGTTCTGGCGGATGCGCGGCAGCCGGATCGGGATGGGACGCAAGGCGGAGTTCGCAGCCAATAGCTGGCTATTGGCAAGAAGTTCAACGCAGCAGACCGCCCGAGCCCGGCTGATCGCGCGCCGCAGGGAACTTGTTCAGCGCTTCCCTAGATCATAAGAGCCTCCCGCGACGCTCAACCGATTTTCCAATGCCATCTCCCTCTTCATTACCTGCAGCACCCCAAACGCCAGATTCATCAGCGCCGGATGGCGGCTGGATGGAGATGGAAGCATTTGACGAGCTTGATGCCATCCTCGACGATTTGCGCACCCGGCATGACGAAACGCCGCAGTGGGAGTTTTGTGAAGGTTTCATGGCGGCGGTGATTTGCTCCCGCCGACCGATGGCCGCAGACGAGTACCTCGGGGTGCTGCTGGCCACACCGGCCGCAGGCGAAGCGCCAGACGCCGAGGGCGGCTCATTTGCCAGTCCGGAGCAGCAAGCCCGCTTCATGGCCTTGTGGAATCAGCGCTGGAAAGAAGTCGAGACAGCGCTGGACACCAGGGTTGAATCACTGGAAGACGATGCCTGCTACCACCCCGAGGTGATGGACGTGCGCGGCGCCGTGGCCGACATGCCGCTAGAGGAGCAAGCTACCTTCAAAAGTGAAGAGCTGCCGGCCTTTGCCCAGGTCTGGGCGCTGGGCTTCATGTTTGCGGTGGAAAGCTGGCCAGAAGACTGGGCCGCCCCGCGCGACAAGGAAGCCGCCCGCTGGCTCGACGACGCGTTGCAGGCTGTGGTGGCCATGACAGAAGACGACGAAGCGGTGCCACAAGTCTCGCCCCTCAGCGAAGATGGCGCGCCCAGCACCAGCATCGCCCGGCTCAATGCCTTTGGCGACGCGATCTGGGCCGTGTACGACCTGCGTGAACTCTGGAAAACCATGGGCCCGCGTGTGGAGACCGTGCGCAAGGAAGCTGCGCCGGGGCGCAACGATTTATGTCCCTGCGGCAGTGGCAAAAAGTACAAGAAGTGTCATGGGGCGGGGTGAGCTTGGGTCTCAACGTTTGAGGCAACCAGACCACAACAGATGCGGCGGAGCCGCCATCTGCTGTTGTGGGCCTGTGTTGGCCGATCAGTTAAATTCCATGCTGTCTCCGCAATTCCTCGATAGCTTCGCCGACCGCAACTGTGGTTTCGCCATCGTATCCCGGCACTGAAAAGCCGAGGAACATCTCAAGGTCGCAAGCAGCGTTGTTCGCGTGCTCTCTGACATCGGGATGTGAATCCAAAAGTGCTGCTGAAATTATCGGGGCAACCCGAATGAGGTCCAGCTCGCGGCGAGTGCGCGCGATGTGACCGAACCCCAGCATTGCATTAGCACGCACATTGAAGTGGGGATGCCCCGCAAGCTTCACGCAGACATCTTGAACCCAGAGGCTATCGAACTCTGGCGCATTCATCCCGACCATGATAGGCACATAGAGGAGTTCGTTGGGGTCATCGCGAGCGATTGCCGCCTCGATAGTGGCCTCGTCCCAGTCTTTAGCAAATGGACCCATGAAATTTAACGTTAAGGCTCAGCGGGCGGCCAAGCCATCCGCTGCAGCGAGAGGTTAGAAGGCACGGCGGCAACAACCGTTGGATCTTCTTTGGTTAGGACAGACACGCACTCGTTGCGACCGACAACCAAATACTCGCGTACCCAACTTTGGCGACCAGAAAAGAAGGTTGGACGGGAGAGCTCCAAGGCCTTCCAGCCATTGGCTGTGACTTCGAAGAACCAGCCGTCACGCAGGGAACATTGCGACCAAAACTCTGCCAGGTCCAGTTCGTCTAACACGCGAAACCCGTATGTCTGTGTGAACGTGACCTTTGCATCCCACTGAGCTGACGAGACCGAAATGGCTAGACCGTCAGACGAGAATTCAACCAACGACACGTGGATTGTTTCGTCTGAGGCGAAGTGGGTGGGAACGGCAGCAATGTGGGGCGGGTCGATCACCGAAATCAGCCTTCTAACGTTGAAGGCAACCGGACCACAACAATTGCGGCACCGCCGCCCTGTGCGGTTGTGGGTCCGTGTTGGCCGACCAGTTAGAAGGCGATTTCCGCCAATTCCGCTTCATCATGGTTTTGAGTAGGTCATTATTTGCTTGTACATGACGTAGCCATTTTGGTTAAACGGCTCAGGACGGCATTGTGTGGAACCCCCAAGAAGGGTCCGTCGGACGATGCCACCTTTAAAGGAATAAGACGTCCATTCCGCAAGAATTCGTTCAGTCTTTGGATCAACAAATTGACTATGCATGGAGTCTACTGGGCTGAGCGGATGGATCGGCTCGTATACACCATGGTGGTCCCATCGGACCAGAGAGTCAGCCAAGCGTACCAGTGCAAGGTGCTCTCTCCAACGCTCACCTGGGTAGTTCATTCCCAATCGCCACGCTCCGTCTTCGGAATAAAGTTCGTTTCCTACGGGAAGTGTCCCGTGAAGTTTGACAGCACTCCTCTGGCAGAGATACGAGTACTGCCCTAGGCCGAACGCCTCATCCAAAAAGGGCAGAAAGAAGATTGCTGCAGCCGTCAGTGCCACTGGAATTGATTTCGGCGAAAGAGCCTTCGCCAGCTTCGCTGACGCAGCGACCCATAACACGATCGCTAGGAGGGCAAGGAGACCAGCCATCGATTGCGTTCTAACGTTGGAGATAACCGGACCACAACACTAGCGGCGAAGCCGCAACCTGCTGTTGTGGGTCCGTGTTGATTGACCTGTTATACGGCTTCACCAGACTTCTCCGCGCGCATTCTTCACGCGCGCCCATACTTCCGGCGGGCCACTTTCCCAGACGCCCCCCAACAGGTGACGAAATGCGGGATTGCGCCGCGCCTCCAACTCAACTCGGTCGATAAACAAGGCGCCCCAATCATCGATAAGGTCTTCGAGCGCGCCGGCAGCAAGCATGCCAATTACACGTTGAGGAGGCTTGCGCGACAGTACCTCAAGGATAACGCGCCAGCAATCCTCCGCATGCTCTGCGTCCGCCGGGCACATGAAGCGTTCGGTTGCCCAAAATTGCTCGCTCGACTGCTGCTCTTTCTGCGGCAACTGTTGATATTGGATGAAGGCGGTCGCCCACTCGTCGACCTGAGCATTGGTCAGCGCCATGCCGTATAACGTTGAAAATGTGCGGCGCTCGCGTAGCGAGTGTCCGTACGATTGATTCGTTCTGGCGCGGCTCGCAACATCTCTTGGCGCTTGAACTGTTGCATACCACTACGCCTCTTTTTGGCCATCAGCCCACATAGCTGTGACACTGCGTCCGGACCAAAGCTCGCTTTTGTCCATGCGCTGTGTTGCAGCTATGCAAGCTACCAGAAAATCGCCGTTTTATACATGCCCCACTCATCTGCTAGCGCCACTGTTTCAGCCGTCGATCGGAACGTAATGTATGCCGCAAAACCTGCGGTATAACTTGGCGGCTGCGGTATAACTTGGGCATCAAAAGCTCCTGAGAATGGCGTGGTTGTTGAGTTTCACCGCAATGCGCCGCAAGTTTATACAGGTATAAAAAATTCGTGAAACACCGCAGGTCGCCCTTTTCCGCTCCCTGACACAGGGGTCATCCGAGGGTACAAGCATTTTCGGCAGTTTGCCCTCTAATCATGGGGGTTGTTAGCTATCAAGTTGATAGCATGGCGAGATAATTTTCCCGGCATGACCTGCGTGTGGAGAAACGAAGCCGCTGTCAAACCTCCTGCGAATAAACAATAAAGCCCATGTGTTGGGCCACCTTGTCATACAGCAGGCGGCCCGCCGCATTGGTCGTGTGGGTCTGCCAGTACACCCGTGTGATGCCCGCCGCCTTGGCCTCTTGGTACACCCCTTTAATCAGCGCGCGCCCGACGCCACGTCCGCGCGTTGAGGCGTCAGTGAACAAGTCCTGCAAATAGCAGGTCAACTCAGCGCGTGTGGTGCTGCGGTGGTACAGATAGTGGGTCAGCCCCAGCACTCGCCCATCGACTTCAGCCACCAGTGCAAAGACCGGCTCGACGGGGTCGAAGAAGCGCTGCCAGGTCAGTCGTGTGATGTCGGGATCCAGCGCCGTTTCGTCCTTGCGACCGTAGAAGGCGTTGTAGCCGTCCCAGAGAGGCTGCCAGGCTTCAAAGTCAGTTTGCTGGATCGGGCGGACGAGGATGGGGCTGGACATGGGCGAGAGTTGCGGTATTTCAGGGCGCGCTTTGGAGGTCGACGGGGGCGGCTTCATACACGCGCGCGAGCAGAAGTTTAAAAGCTGGTAGTTGCGCTGCCGGGGTAGCACGCAACACGCCTTGTTCCTGCAGCAGCTTGATGAGTTTGGTGGGGGCTACACGTTTGTCGCCGACGATCTCGACGTGGCCTGCATGGACCTGCACACGCCGGGTGCGTGCATCGGCTTCGACCGCCGGCTGGCGTTGCTCGGCGAGCGTGAAGATATCGTCGTCTTCCACGCAGCGCCCGCCTTCCTCGCGCCGGCAGGTGCCGCGTTCGTCGGTGTCAATTTTCAGGTAGTCGGTGACCTGCGGCGCCAATGTGCCTGGCTCACGGATGAAGCGTGACGAGTAGGTGATGTCGGCCCATTTCGGACCGGTGGCGATGTAGCAACTCAAAGGCAGCAGGCCCAGCGACAGGGGGTACAGCCACGACCTGCCGCAGGTTTTGGCGGAGTCTATGCCGGAGAAGGGGCCGGAGATGGTGACCAGGCGCAAACTGGCAGGCCCGGTGGCTGCGGTTTCGCCGATGAGGGACTCCGTCATGGACTTGCGGGCAATCAGCGCGCCCTGGCTGTGACCAATGAGTGTGATTTGCGGCGCGCGGGACTGCGCGGCCAGTTGCCGGATGGACTGCTGCAGCTCACCTGCCACTTGCGACAACCTGGCCCGGTCGTCGTAGGTAAAGCAGGCGGTCTGCTGGCCATGAAAGGCCAGCACTTGCGCCAGCCCCCTGAACTGGCCCGATGATCCGAAGCAGCCATGCACCAGCACGTGGACGGGTTTGCTGGAATCAAGGTGCAGGCTGCGGTCCGGGTTGTCTGTGCAGGGCCCCAGGCCCGCGATGTTGAGCGTGGTGTCCGGTTTGGACAGCTGGCCCGGCTCGATGTTGAAATAGGCCGGGTTGATGGGCTCGTAGGAGGCGCAGCCACCCAGCAGAGCCGCCAGGATGAAGAGGGCGGCAACTGCGGCAACGCGTTGGATGCCGGCTGATGGGTGGTGGGTCATGAGGGCAAGGCTTCGCTAAAAAATTGTGACAGCGCATCTGCGGTTTCCAGCGGCAGTTCTTCGGGAATAAAGTGCCCTGCCGGCATGGCGTGGCCACTGACGATACCGGCGCATTGCGCCTGCCACAGGGCCAGGGGTTCAAACAGCTTGTGCACCACGCCAAGCTCCCCCCACAGCACCTGCATGTCGCAGACAATTTTTTCTCCGCGCGTCCGGCTTTCACGGTCATGCACCAGGTCGATGGCGGCGCTGGCGCGGTAGTCTTCGCACGCGGCATGAATCGCTTCGGGGGTGCAAAAACAGCGCTCGTATTCGATCAGCGCTTCGGCTTCGATGTAGCTCAGTCCCTTGCTGCCCCAGCCGCCCAGCTTGGCGTGCAGGTAGGCCAGCGGATTGCCGCCTATCATGGTTTCAGGCAGCGGGTTGGGCTGGATCAGATGAAACCAGTGGTAGTAGGCGGTGGCAAAACGCATGTCGGTGGCGTTGTACATGTCCAGCGTGGGTGCGATGTCAATCACACAGAGTTTGTCGACGCGCCCGGGGTGGTCCAGCGCCAGCCGGTGTGCCACGCGGCCGCCCCGGTCATGGCCGCACAGGTAAAAGCGGTCGCGGCCCAGCGCGTCCATCACGCTCAATGCATCCTGCGCCATGTTGCGCTTGCTGTAGTTGCTGTGGTCGGGCAACCCTGCCGCCTTGGACGAGTCACCATACCCGCGCAAATCGGGCAGAACGATGAAATACCGCGCCTGCAGGGCCTGCACCACGCGGTGCCACATCACATGGCTTTGCGGGAAACCGTGCAACAGCAGCAGTGTGGGCCCGGCTGCGTTGCCGCCGAAGCGGGCAAAGATGGAGGTGCCGTTGACCTCGAAGTCACGCGCCTGAAAGCCTTCGAACCAGGAGTCGGGCAGGGTCGAGGCCATGGCGCGTATTCCTCTCAAGCCCTGCTGGCCAGGTACTTCTGCAAATTGGCGGCGGCGGTGGCGCGCACCTTGTTGTGCAGAAAAGGTGTCCAGCCCAGCAGCATGCCGGGCGTGCCCAGTGCCTGCCGCGACCAGGCCCAGAAGTCAAAGCTGTCCTTGTGCGTGACAATCAGCCCCTCCGGGCTGAAGGTAAAGCGGCCATCAATCACGTTGTGCACCAGCCGTCCGGTGGCGCTGAAGCGGTAGTCGGCTTCCCAGTGCGAGCTGCCGCTGACGTCGTCAGCGTGCAAGTCGCTGTACTCCAGCCTCCAGGCGTCGCGCCCCCTGGCTTTGGTGGCGTCGCACAGCATGTGCCACATGCCGGTGACCTGCCGGTGGCCGCGCAGCGAAAACGCTTCGTCATCGAAAGCGGCATCCGGCGCGTAACACTGCGCCATGGTGGCGGAGTCCAGCTGCGCAAAGGCGGCGTAAAACTTTTCCAGGGTTTGCTGGTTGGGGTGCATGGGGTGGTCCTGGTGAAAAAACCGGCAGTAGCGGGAAATCGTACACCCACAACCGTTGGTGCGGGGCAACCACTTTCCCCCGCTTCAGACCTCTGTATGGGGTTATTGGTGTGACATATTGCCCCATGCCCTGCGGTTGCGCCTGTGCTGCTGGCGACTGTCATTTTGCGGGCGTATAAAGACTTTCCAATGATATTTTTCCCAGGAGGGTCCCCATGAAGCCTCAACATGCCAACCGGGCACCTGCCCATCCCGAACGGGTGAACGTTTACGAACCATGGGAAGAGCTGTACTGGGGCGACAGGCTGCGCTGCACGACCGAGCAATTGCGTGCAGCGGTGGACGCCGCCGGCCCGGCGCTGGCGGATGTGCGCCTTCACCTCGAAGCCGTCCGGAGCAGCAACCAGCCCGTTTTGCCGCATCCCGGCGCCCGCCGGCCCATGCCGTCGGTTCGGCAGCCCGTGCCAGGCACTTCCTGACATTTCCCGGCTGCGGGGCGGGCGGATGGCATTGATAAAGCCTTCATCCGACCCATCTGCCCTGCATGATCCCTTTTTCCGTTCTGGACCTCTCCCCCATCGTGGAGGGCGGTGACGCTGCACAGTCGCTGAAAAACACCCTTGACCTTGCCCAGCACGCTGACCGCTGGGCTTACCGGCGCTACTGGCTGGCCGAGCACCATGGCATGCCCGGCATTGCCAGCGCCGCCACCGCGGTGGTCATGGGCCATGTGGCTGCGGGCACCTCGCGGATTCGCGTCGGCGCCGGCGGCATCATGCTGCCCAACCATTCGCCACTGGTGATTGCCGAGCAGTTTGGCACCCTCGAGTCGCTGTTTCCGGGTCGCATTGACCTCGGTCTGGGGCGCGCGCCAGGCTCCGACCAGGCCACAGCCCGGGCCCTGCGGCGCGACATGAATGCCAACCCTGACGAGTTTCCGCAGGACGTGGTCGAGTTGATGCATTACTTCGAGCCGGTGGTTGAAGGCCAGCGCGTGCGCGCCGTGCCGGGCAACGGCCTGAAGGTGCCGGTGTGGATTCTGGGCTCCAGCCTGTTTGGCGCGCAACTGGCCGCCCAGCTGGGCTTGCCCTTTGCCTTTGCGTCGCACTTTGCGCCGGCGCAGATGATGCAGGCCATCGAGATCTACCGCAGCCGTTTCCGGCCGTCCGCACAACTGGAGAAGTCCTACGTGATGCTGGGCTTCAATGTGTTTGCAGCCGATACGGACGAAGAGGGGCGTTTGTTGTCGACCTCGATGCAACAGGCATTTGTCAACCTGCGCAGTGGCCGTCCCTCACGTCTGCAGCCACCTGTGGCAGGGTATGAAGAACGCCTGACGCCGCCCGAGCGGGCCATTCTTGAGCAGACCCTGACCTGCGCCGCCATCGGCTCGCCGGACAGCGTGCGGCGCGCTCTGGAGGCCTTTGCGGCACGCACGGGAGCAGACGAGCTGATGATCACCTCGCAGATATTCGATCACAAGGCGCGCTTGCGCTCCTATGAAATCACCGCTGGCCTGCAAGCGGCTCGGTGAAGACTCAGCGCGAGATTGACAGCAGTTCCACCTCGAACAGAAGCGTTGCATTGGGCGGTACAGCAGCGCCTGCCCCGCGTGAGCCATAGGCCAGTGCCGACGGGCAGGTCAGTTTGGCCTTGCCACCCACTTTCATTTTCTGCACGCCTTCGGTCCAGCAGGGGATCACCCGGTTCAGGGGAAATTCAGCAGGCGCGTTGCGCTGGTAGGAGCTGTCAAATTCGCGGCCATCGGGAAAGGTGCCACGGTAATGCACCTTGACGGTGTCGGTGGCCGCTGGACTGGCGCCCGCACCCTCCTTGAGTGAGCGGTACACCAGGCCGCTGGGGCTGAGCACAGCACCGGCTTCCTTCGCTGCCGCTGCCACCGCGACGTCGGCCTGGGCCGAGACGGTGCAAGCCATCAACAGGGACAGGGCACACACACTGGCGCTGAGTGAAAACCGCATGGAATCTCCTTGGGAAAATTTCTCGTCAGCCATTGTGACGGGGTTTAACGAGGCGCCCTCAGGAACAACTCCTTGTTGTCGTTCCACCAGGGGTCATTGACGCCGGCGAGCAGCGCATCAAAGGCAAAGGCCTTCTGGCTGATCACCAGCCGGGCTGCGCAGCGCCGCAGCGCGTGGAAAGACTCGTCGCTTGCCTCCAGGCGCGGGCACCTGGGGTGGAGCTTTTCATAGTAGTAGGGTGGCCAGGTCCCTGTCTGGTTGAGGTCCTGCTCGGACAGCCAGAGGATCTGCTCGCCTCCCGACTGCCAGCGATCCTGAAGCGTGACCGGCAGCCCCTGTTTGGGAAAGTAGTTGCGCAGCCTGGCGGCCAGCGCGTCAAAGGCCGGAGGCGCATCGCCTGCCGCCGCTGGTGCGCGCGCGGCTGGCTGGGTGGCCGGGGGTTTTTGCAGCCCTATCCTGCCTCGTGGCGCCAGGCGCCAGGCGCCCGCCATCCAGATGATGGCGCAGGGACCGGCGCAGTCGGCATTGGATACCACATAGGGATACAGCGCTGCCAGTGTTTCAGCCAGCTGCAAGGCCTCGGTCTGGTCACCTCCGGAAATCGCCACCTCTACCCGGCCCAGACCAAACCAGGCGTCGGCGGGTTTGCGGCGAAAAACCTCGATCAGCTTGGCCGTGTCACCGGGAAGCACCTGGCCGCTGAGCCGCAGACCCCGGGCTACCCCCGCGAGTGGTCCGTCCGGAAACGGGTTGATGTACTGGATGTCCAGCGCAGGGCTGCTGGTGCTCCACAGCAACAACAGCGCCATGCCGGCTTGACGCAGCAGGGGCCGTGCCGCCCGGGCCAGCGACCGGCTTTTCAGCAGCACCCGTTGTGACAGCATTGCACTCCTGTTAAATCCGCTGACTGTGAATTCAGGGCTGCGGCACGCATCCCTGTCAAAAAATAACTGTACACGCCCGGAGCATCCATCAGGCCATGTTCTGCGTCTTTACTCAGGCATTGCAACCGGCCCGTCCCGGATGGATATCTTCTTACTCCATCAGGACCTGGCTGCGCGCCAGCGGCAGCGCGCCGATTTCCTTGACCACGCCCTGTGCGTCGAAGACGACCTGGAACTCGTCGGACATGCCCAGCCAATAGCGCCAGATCGTGGCCTCCATGCGGGGGTTCTCGCTGGTGACGGGGTAACCCACCGACATCAACACCTGTTCACGGGTCATTCCCGGAAAGAGCCGCGCTGACTTGATGGCCTCGCGCACACGGGGCTCAAAAGTGCTGATTTTGGCTTGCGGATCCACTGCAACCACATAGCGCTGGGCGAAAGTTTCAAGCGGCAGGTCGCGGCTGTAGTCGTTGCCCAGGGTCTGGGCCGTACCGCCGACTTGCACCATCACGCGGTGCCTGCCATAGCCTGTGACCTTGATTGGCGTGCCCGCGGGAACAATCGATTTGCCTGGCCCGGAGTAGTTGATGTCACTGATCCACTTGCCGTCTGTGCGGGCGTTGCAGCAGAGGAAGCCTTCAGGCATCGCTTGCGCCATCAGCGCAGCCGGTGCTGCGGCAAGTAAAAGGGCGGACAGGGCAAGACGGATGGACATGGTTTCTCCCGGGGTGTTGTGTTTGTGGGCTGGCCAATCGCAAGGCTTGACCGCGTTGCATTATGAAGGCAAGACGAGCCAGACTGGCGACAGCTTTGCTGATGATGAGCGGGGCGAGGCCCGCCGGTCAGGCCGCGCGGGTCTGGGACGGGACGCGCCTGAGTGTCCGGCGCAGCAAAAACAGCACCACCCCGAAATTCAGCAGATTCCAGACGATGCCGTTGAAGAAAGCGGCGTTGTAGGACCCGGTCATGTCAAACACCCTGCCCGACATCCAGCCGCCCAGCGCCATGCCCAGCATGGTGAACATGATGACGGTGCCAACCCGGGCGCCGGCTTCGGCAGCCGGAAAGTGTTCGCGCACGATGATGGCGTAGCTCGGCACGATGCCACCCTGAAACATGCCGAACATGGCCGAGATCACATACAGCGAGACCAGGCCATCAAACGGAATGAACAGCAGCAGCGCCACGGTTTGCAATGCCGAGCCGAGCAGCAGCGTGCGCAAACCGCCGATGCGGTCGCAGATGGCGCCGGAGATCAACCGGCTCACAATGCCGCAGGCCAGCATCAGCGACAGCATCTCCGCGCCGCGCGCCGCACCAAAGCCAAGGTCGCTGCAATAGGCCACGATGTGCACCTGCGGCATGGACATGGCCACACAGCAGGACAAGCCGGCCACGCAGAGCAGCGCCTGCGCCTGGCCCAGCGTCAGGTTGAAGGGCCGGTCGCTCGCGGCTACACCCCGGACAGTGACCGGCGCCAGTGCCAGCGCCGGCGGGCGCGGCCGCATCAGCTGGGCCAATCCGAGCATCGCCAGGCTGCAAAACACCGCAAGTCCCCAGTAGGTCTGGCGCCAGCCCACGCTTTCGACAAAGTGCTGGATGATGGGCGGCCACAAGGCGCCGCCCAGGTAGTTACCGCTGGCGCACACCGCCACCGCAATGCCGCGGCGCCGTACAAACCACAGTGATGTGTCGGCCAGCAAGGGCGAAAACGTGGCGGAACTGCCGAGCAGGCCAATCAAGAGGCCGTGCGCCAGCCCAAACAGCCAGATGTTGCCCGACAAGGCGGCTGCACCAAACCCCAGGCCCATGCCAAGCGCACCCAGACGCAGCGGCAAGGCCACGCCAAAACGGTCAGCCAGACGGCCCATGACCATGCCGCCTATGCCAAAACCGATCATCAGCAGCGTGTAGGGCAGCGATGCATCGGCGCGCGTCACACCAAAGTCGGCCTGCACCGCCGGCAACACCACGGGCACGATGTACATGCCGGCAGCGCCCACGGTCATCAACGCCAGCGTCACCAGCAGGCGGCGCCAGGCCGTGGCGGAGTCAATCAGCTCGGTAGCCGCTGGGGTGACAGGCATGACCGGTTCAGCCCAGCAGTTGCAACAGCCGCTGCAGCGCGTGCTGCACGGTGGCCATGCGCACCGCGGCGCGGTCACCGTCCAAATGCCGGACTTCGCTGCTGAGCCGGCCATCCACCATGAAACCAAACCAGACCGTGCCCACCGGCTTGGCCGGGCTGCCGCCGCTGGGACCTGCCACGCCGGTCACAGCCACAGCGACCTGCGCCCTCGAACGGGCAATTGCACCGGCCGCCATGGCGCGTGCAACTTCTTCGCTGACCGCGCCGTGCGCAGCAATCAGCGTTGCGTCCACGCCCAGCAGTTCGGTTTTGGCTTCGTTCGAATAGGTGACGAACCCGCGCTCAAACCACGCACTGGAGCCTGCCAGATCGGTACAGGCCGCGGCGATCATGCCGCCGGTGCAGCTTTCGGCCGTGGCCAGGAGCTCCCCGCGTTTGAGCATCAAATCGGCCACGCGCCCTTGCATGGCGAGAAGAGTTTGCTCCTGATTAGATAGCATATGAGGGCCTGAAAAACTTTACAGAAAGCGCCACCCGGCAATGACCAGCAGCGTGCAGAAAGCTGCCACCAGATCGTCAAACAAAATACCGAAGCCGCCGCGCGCGTCCAGCCCCTTGAAGGTCTGGTCGGCCCAGCCGACCGGCCCGGGTTTGACTGCATCGAAAAAGCGGAACAGCACAAAAGCTGCAAACTGGGCGCCCAGCCCGGCCGGGGCGATCAGCCACAGGATCAGCCAGAAGGCCACCACCTCATCCCAGACGATGTTGCCCGGATCCAGAACGCGCATGTTTTTTGCCGTCACGGTGCAGGCCCACCAGCCAAGCGGCAGGCTTGCGGCAATCAGCACCCCCATTTGTGCGTCAGTCAACCAGGACGCCAGCACGGTAAAAGCCAGCCAGGCCCAAAGGGTACCTGCTGTACCGGGCGCCACCGGGCTCAGGCCCGAGCCGAAGCCCAGCGCCAGCACATGGGCCGGATGCGAGAACATGAAGCGGGCTGTGGGCCGTTTCGGGGCGGAGGAAAAAGGAGGGTCGGTGGTCATGGCTTGAGGAGGACGGTCAGGCAAAGTGATCAAACGAAGCATAGGTGTTGGGAACCGTCTGGCCCTTGGCATCGACCAGACGCAAACCCGGGGCTTGCTCGATGTTCCCGATGCGGGTGACTGGCGTTGAGGCTTGGTGCGCCGCAGCCTGTACGGCTTGCCGGGCGGTGGGCGGCGCGGTGAAGGCCAGTTCGTAGTCGTCGCCGCCAGCAAGCACGTGTCGGAGCTGCTGCTCCGGCGCAAGAATGCCGCAGTCCCCGAGGTGACGCATGCTTGGGGCCATCAACGCCATGGCAAGCGAGGTGTCGATCGTGGCGCCAACCCCCGAGGATCCGAGAATGTGGGAGAGGTCACCGATCAGGCCGTCGCTGACGTCAATGGCGGCGCTGGCCAGGCCCCGCAACGCCAGCCCCAGCGCGACGCGCGGCGTCGGTTGCTCCAGGCGCGTGCGGGCGTCCCCCAGAAGGTCCGGGGCGAGCAGGGGGTTGCGCAAGGCGTCGAGGCCCAGACGTGCCTGCCCCAGTGTGCCGCTGGCATACACGTCATCACCGGCCCGCGCACCCGAGCGCAGCAAGGCCTGCCCTTTGGGCACTTCTCCGAAAACAGTG
>JAKFXR010000046.1 GCA_021731285.1 Polaromonas sp.
GGGTGGGCATCCGGGGATGATAGCGAGTTGCCAGGGAATTTCGAAGCGCGGATGCTGCAAGGTCGCAACACGCTCCTTTGTCCTACAACCCGGCAGAGGGACTGGCTGCCTGTGACATGAAGCTGCAGACTGAGGGCCGGCCAGGCAGGCTCAACTGCGCCAGCACTGGCGGCGTTTGAGCAATCAGCCGCCCGGTTTTCCAGACCTTCAGCCGGTTGGCCCGCAGGCGGATCGCCTCCACCGGATCGCGTGCCTGCAGCAGCACAAAGCTGGCGTCACAGCCCACCTCCAGCCCATAGCCTTTCAGGTGCATCACCCTGGCCGCGTTGACGGTCACCGCGTCAAAGCACTGGCGCATGCCTTTCTGGCTGGTCATCTGCGCCACGTGCAGGCCCATATGGGCAACTTCGAGCATGTCGCCCGAACCCAGGCTGTACCAGGGGTCCATCACGCAATCGTGGCCGAAGGCGACGTTGACGCCGGCGGCCATCAGCTCCGGCACACGCGTCATGCCGCGGCGTTTGGGGTAAGAGTCGTGGCGGCCTTGGAGGGTAATGTTAATCAGCGGGTTGGCCACCACGCTGACACCGCTCTCGGCAATCAGCGGCAGCAGCTTGCTGACGTAGTAGTTGTCCATGCTGTGCATGGACGTGCAGTGGCTGCCGTTGACGCGGCCCTGCAGGCCCAGGCGCTGCGCTTCAAAGGCCAGGGTTTCAATGTGGCGCGACAGTGGGTCGTCGGACTCGTCGCAATGCATGTCGACCAGCAGGCCGCGCTCGGCAGCGATTTCGCAGAGCAGCTTCACGCTGGCTGCGCCCTCTGCCATGGTGCGTTCAAAGTGCGGAATGCCGCCCACCACTTCGACGCCTTTGTCGAGTGCACGCTTAAGGTTCTCCACACAACCCTTGCTGCGCAACGCACCATCTTGCGGAAAGGCGACGAGTTGCAGATCGATATAAGGCGCAACCTGCTTTTTGACGTCGAGCAAGGCGTCCACCGCCAGCAGGCTGGCATCACTCGTGTCCACGTGGCTGCGTATGGCCAGCAGGCCTTTGGCCACTGCCCAGTCGCAGTAGGTGAGGGCGCGGGCTATGAGGGCATCAGCCTTGAGCGTGGGCTTGAGCTCGCCCCACAGCGCGATGCCTTCGAGCAGGGTGCCGCTTTCATTGACACGCGGCAGGCCGTAGCTCAATGTGGCATCCATGTGGAAGTGCGGGTCCACAAAGTGCGGGCTGAGCAGGTAGCCGGTGGCATCTACCGTCTCGTGGGCCGGTGCGTCGAGCCCCTCCTTCACGTCAACGATTTTTCCATCGCGCACGGCCAGTGCCATGGACGTTCGACCATCGGGCAGCGTGGCGTTCCTGATCAACAAGTCGAGCATGGCGGTGCTTTCTGCTAGCAAATAGATAGCGAAGTATGAGCGCCACTAAAGGGCGGGATCGCTATTTTGCTCCATACGTCCGGTCCCGGACGCTCCATGACAGACATGTGCTATGGAATATATAGCAGACTATTCAGATGACTAAAGGGCAGGAACGGGATTTCGCACTTGTCTTTGCGGGCTGGACCTGCCCTCCATGGCGCCCCTGCCTGTGCCAGCAGTTTTTGCAACATTCCCCCCGATCAGGTCCGGGGCAGGCTCCTCGGGTCCGGGGTGACAAGTCGGGAAACCTGGCCCGATGAAATCTTGAGAGGCGCCTCCAGAATCCCGGGCGCCAGAGGGTCGCCGGTGTCGGTCAGCCCGGCTGAACGAACGCGGTAGAAGGCAATAACCCTGCGCCTGATGAGTGCGTTATCGAACATACGGGAGCCGCCAGGCTCCATATACTCACAGCTTTTTGGCCCCCTGTCGGAATGCCGGCCCGGGTGGCCCTGGAGCGTCCTTGAGTTCAATCAGTCCTGATCCCCGAAAAAACCAGCTTCTTGCGGCCTTGCCAGAGGCCGAATGGCTGCGATGGTTGCCGCAGCTCGAACCGGTGGACCTGACGCTGGGCCAGGTCCTGTACGAATCGGGCGGCAGCCTCAGCCATGTCTATTTCCCGACCACCGCCATCGTCTCCCTGCTGTATGTGATGGAGAACGGAGCTTCTGCGGAAATAGCGGTGGTTGGCCACGAAGGGGTGGTGGGCATAGCGCTGTTCATGGGCGGCGAATCGACACCCAGCCGGGCTGTGGTGCAAAGTGCCGGCAAGGGTTATCGCATGCCCGCCGCCGTCATCAAGGACGAGTTCAAGCGTGCGCCCGTGCTTCACTTGTTGCTGCGTTACACCCAGGCCCTCATCACCCAGATGGCGCAGACTGCCGTGTGCAACCGCCATCACTCACTGGACCAGCAGCTGTGCCGCTGGCTGTTGCTCAGCCTGGACAGACTGCAGGGCAATGAGCTGGTCATGACGCAGGAGCTGATCGCCAACATGCTTGGCGTACGCCGTGAAGGGGTCACCGAAGCCGCGCTCAAGCTGCAAAAAGCCGGCTTGATCAGCTATACGCGCGGACGCATCGCGGTGCTTGACCGGTCAGGCCTGGAAGGGCGCACCTGCGAGTGTTACGCCGTGGTGAAGAACGAATACGACCGTCTGCTGCCAGCCCTCAAGGCGAAGTAGGGCGACAACGCCGCCCCGCGGCGGCAGGGCACCTGTGTGCGCTGGCGCACCGGCAGCCCGGCCAGGACGGCGCATACTGGCCGCTACCCGACTGCATGCAGTTTCGCGCCCTCGTTCCCATCGACGGGTTCTGTTACCCGACCGGAGAGCCTTGTGGCCACCGCGCAAAATCACCTGCTCGAGCGACTGCCCCGTAAAGACAGGCAGTCCCTGCTCGCCCAATGCGAGTCCGTCAACCTCGTGCTCTCGGATGTTCTGTGTGAATCCGGCACAGCTTTCAGGCATGTGTATTTTCCAACCGAGGGCTTTATTTCACTGGTAGCGATTGTCGATGGCAGTTCCGGTGTGGAGGTGGGCATGGTTGGCAGCGAGGGGATGCTCGGGGCGCAGATGGCGCTGGGCGTGTCCACCGCCCCATGGCATGCGCTGGTGCAGGGGCCAGGCGCCGCATGGCGCATTCCCACTGCTGTATTCAAGCGGCAGCTCGCCGCGGCTCCGTCCTTGCTGCGGGTCATGAACCGGTATCTCTATGTGCTGATGACGCAGCAGGCCAACGCTGCGGCCTGCCTGCGCTTTCACCTGATAGGGCCGCGGCTGGCGCGCTGGCTGTTGATGAGCCAGGACCGCGCGCACTCCAGCAGCTTTCACCTGACCCACGAGTTCCTCGCCTACGTGCTGGGCATGCGCCGCGTTGGCATCACCTCGGCGGCCAGCGCCCTGCAACGCGGCGGGCTGATCACCTACCACCGCGGTGATCTCACGGTGCTGGACCGCAGCGGGCTGGAACAGATGGCCTGTACCTGCTACGCCTCGGACCGCGCAGCCTACGCCCGGTGGCTGGGCTGACCGTTCCGCGCACCACGGGGTCCCCTGGCCGGCCCCGCGAGCGAAGCCGCTGAAGTACTGCCTTGTGTGCGATAGCGCACGGACGGCTTTTGCTGCAGATCTCAGAATAGGCGCAAGGTCCTTCAAATCAACGGAGCCCAGTTCATGCCTTTGCCATCCGTCGAAAACCGTTCGCAACCGGTTTTGCCAGACGCAAGCGCGCGTGAGTCGAGATTGCGCGAGCTCATGGCCTTGCACCGGCAGCACAAAGCCCTGCCTGATTCAGCCCAGCCTGCCGTGCCCCTTCGTTTTGTCGCCGCGGGCCAGGCACCGGCATCTGCACACGAGCCGGACGATGCGAGTTTTATGCAGGACTGGGACATGCTGTTTGACGCCGTTTGCCTGAAGTTGCGGGAAGCCGTGGATGAGGAGCTGAGCGCCAGCATGGAGCCCTCTGGGGCCGACGATGCGCTGGCGCTCAGCCTCATGCGGGCGCGTGTGCTGGACGGCTTGTCCGCCCTCGATCACCTGCACAGGATTCTTCGCGCACAACGCGCCAAAGCTGAGGTCTGAGAAAGCCCTTCAGCGGCCGCGCTGGATGCAGCGCTTTACAAATCAAACAGCCGCTGCGCGAGCCACCAGGCAGCCAGGAGGGCGACCCACACTGAGCCCCCCTTGAGTATTCCGACGCGATAAAACCTTGTCGCGCGCAGCCAGAACGCCAGGGGCAGAAAAACGGCGACGATGGCCAGCTGGCCCAGCTCCACACCGACGTTGAAACCCACCAGGGCCAGCACCAGCGCGTCCTGGGGCAAACCGAGATCGGCCAGCACCGATGCAAAACCAAAGCCATGGATCAGGCCGAACACAAAGGCCATGACCCAGCGCCGGTTGTCCAGCGTGCCGCGCAGGTTGTTGAGCGCGGCGACGATCACCGATGCCGCTATCGCCGATTCGACCAGGCGCGAGGGCAGGGTGACGACTTCCAGCGCCGCCAGGCTCAGTGTGATGGAGTGGGCCAGCGTGAAAGCGGTGACCACCTTGAAAACTTCCCTGACTGCGCCACCCAGGCGGGGTGCGGGTTCCCAGCGGCCTTCGCGCCGCACCAGCACGGCGGGCAGCAGCAGCGCCAGCAAAAAGAGGATGTGGTCATACCCGATCCAGATGTGCCACACGCCCTCCACCACATACTGGCTCAGGGTTTCCCAGGCGCCCGCAGGCTGCAGCGCCAGCGACTGGCTGGCAGACTCGGTACCAAAAATCAGCGCCTGGGCCTGGTTGCTGCCAGGCGCTATCCACTGCACCAGGCCGCGGTGTGTGGGGTCCACATCAAAAAACAGCGAATAGGCGGTCTTGACCTCTCTCGTCAGCCCTTCGCACTGCGCGCTGAGGCTGAGCACCGCGTAGTTGCCGTCGCTGTGTTTGTCCAGCGCCAGGGGCGCGGTGCTGGCCCAGGCGCAGGCTTTGTCGGCAGAGCTGAGAGCCAGCCGGCTGGTGGCCAGGCGGGTGATGTCGTCCGTGCGCTGCCGCACTTCGCCCCAGCTCAGCTCGCCATTGCCGTCGCGGTCAAGCTGCAGCACGTAGTCCAGGTCACGCAGGGCAATGTCCCAGCGCACGGCGATGTCGCTGCTGCTCTGGGTTGCGCGCAGGGTCAGGTAGCTGTCGCTGGGTTTGTGGGCCCAGGCGGTGGCCGACAACAGCCATGCCAGCAGCAGGAGGAGAAGGCCTCGCTTCATCGTGCGCCTCCAGGCGTGGACAGCTTCTCCGCCAGGCCGGTCAGCATCGGGTCTTCGTATTTGCTCGTGCGCAGCCAGTCCAGCGCAGGCACGGCGGCGCGAGGCTGCTTCGCGGCCAGTGCGGCGCGCATCAGTATCTCGGCGTCGCGCGGTTCTTTTTGCTCCTGGTAGTTGCGGCTTGCAAGGTCCAGCGCTTTGGCCGGTTGGGCTTCAATGTCTAGCTCAAAACGCGCGGCTTCCTGCTCATGCAGTTTGTCACCGCGCAGGGCCGCCGCCTGAAAGCGTTCGCGCAATTGCGTGGCCCAGCCGGTGGCGCGCGGGTCGTTGGCGGCACGGCCCGCCAGCGCCAGTCGCAAGAGCAGGATGTCGGAGCGCTCCCAGCCGGCGAGCAGCGTCAGTACTTCAGTGGGGCGTTGCCTGGCCAGCAGAAAGTCTGCATAGGCGCCCAATAAAAACTGGTCGGTCACGCCTTGCTTGAGTGCGCTGCGGAAATGGTTTTCGGCCACATCGTTGCGCTGCAGGCGCACCGCCATTTCTGCCAGCCGGGTGTTGAGCCACAAGAGCATTTCAGGCGAGGTTTTGGCTGCGTTCTGAACCGCTTTGGAAAGCGACTCAAAAGCAGTTTGGAGCTGACCGGACGACGCGCGGGCATAGGCGCTGCACCCGGCGCCCAGCAGAGGGTCGGCGAGCGGGCTCAAGCGCTCGCACTCGGCCAGCGCCTCGGGGTAACGCGCTTGCACCATGTAGACGGCGGCGCGCCAGGACAAGGGCTCGGGCGATGCCGGGTTGAGCTGGCTGGATTTGGCCAGGCTTGCCAGCGCGGCTTCGAACTCATGGCTGTACTGCTGGATCAGGCCGCGCAGCAGCCAGTGGTCGGCATTGTCTGCGGCGGAGGTGGCCAGCGGCGCCAGGGCGGCAGAGGCGTACCCCACGTAACGCGGATCGCCCTGGGCCATCGCCAGGTCAAAGTAGCGCCGCGCAATCTCCAGCCGCAGGCCAACATCTGAAGGGCGTGCGGCAAGCTGCTTGCGCAGCGAGTCCACGCGGCCGATGGCCGGGTCGCTGGCCCGGCCTGGCAGACGCTCAACCACCTCGCTGTCGCTGGCGGGGGTGTAAGGCGCGGCGTGCGCCAGCCCAAGGCTGACGAGCAGGACAAGGCCAATGGCTTTCATGTGGAACCCGTCAACTATTAAATTGATAGCTAAGTTTGCCCGTCATTCAAGGGCAGGAGCGCTATTTTGTTCCGAAGATCCGGTCGCCCGCATCGCCCAGACCCGGGAGGATGTAGCCATGGTCGTTGAGCTCGCGGTCAATCGCTGCAGTGAAAATGGGCACGTCGGGGTGGGCTTTCTGCAGCGCGGCGATGCCTTCGGGGCAGGTCAGCAGGCAGACAAACTTGATGGACTTGGGGTTGAGCTCCTTCAGGCGGTCGACTGCCGCGATGGCCGAGTTGCCGGTGGCCAGCATCGGATCGACCACCACCACGTCGCGCTCCTGCATGTCGTGGGGCATCTTGAAGTAGTACTCCACTGCAGTGAGTGTTTTCGGGTCGCGGTACAGGCCCACGTGGCCAACGCGCGCGCCGGGCACGACGCTGAGCATGCCTTCCAGAATGCCGTTGCCGGCACGCAGGATGGAGACAAACACCAGCTTCTTGCCGTCAATCACCTTCTGCGTTGTTTTTTCCAGCGGGGTCTCGATCTCGATGTCCTGCATGGGCATGTCGCGCGTGACCTCGTAGGCCATCAGCATGCTGACCTCATTGAGCAGCGTGCGAAAGGTGTTGGTCGAGGCGTCCTTGCGGCGCATCAGGGTGAGCTTGTGCTGCACCAAAGGGTGGTCGATCAGGTGAACTTTGTCGTTGCGGGTGGTCATGGATGGTGTGCCTCGGGATTCAGAATACGGTGCCGTCGCTTTGGATGTTCAAGGGTGGTCGGCCTTCACGCAATTGCCGGGCCAGCGCGCGGCCCGCGGCCCAGGTGCCGCCCTCCAGCACGCAGGCCAGCGGCATCTGCTCCGCCGTCAATCCCAGCTGTGTGCGAACCAGCGGCGCGATCTCGTCCAGCAGCGCCACCGTCAGGGCGCGCCACTCGACAATCAACTCGTCGCCGGGTTCGTGCAAGCGGTCTGCCAACTCGGCGTTTTTGAGCTTGATCACACCGGCGTCGAGAAACAGGCCACCGTTGCGGTATTCCGGCAACCCCGTCAGCGCGTCCAGACCGTCCACCCGCACGCCGGCCCACTCAAAAGGCTCAAGCAGCGAGTAGGTCAGCCACTGCGAAAGTTTGTGAAAAGGCATCCAGCCCGCGCTGGCGTCACCGGCATCGGCACCCGCTGCAGGATGGCGCCAGCAGTCGCCCAGGGCGACGCCTTCAATGGCATTTTGGGCTGGCCAGATAGGAGCAAGACCTGCCAGCAGCAGGGTCAGCAGGTCATGCGCCCGGACGGCGCTGGTACCCGGCGGTGCAAGCCGGTCGAACAGATGTCCCGGCCGGCCTGGTTGACCAAACAGCGCCGCATCGTCCTTTAGCGCTTTGCCCAGGCTGCGCATCAGCGCAGCACGGCCGTCCAGGCCCACCAGCGGGTTGTCGGGACGCACCTGAAAGGCCCGGGCCAGCTTGTCGGTGGTGATGGCCTGCAGCCCCTGGGCATCAGCTTGCAGGGGCTGCCGGGGATCACTGGAGAAAAGTCCGTCCATGAAGGCATGAAAACTTGCCACGCCCAGGCCTTCTGAGCGGGTGTAGGCCTGCTCTCCGCGCGGGCCTTGCGCCGTTTCGACATAGCGCCAGTCGGGTCCGGCGCCCGCGTCCAGCAGAACGCTAACGAGGGCCAGGTCAATCTGCGCGCGGGCGCGTTCCGGGGTCGTGGCCGAGCCCAGTGCTTGATGGAATACGGCCAGCCGGTCCACACCGCCCGCCTCAAAATGCCGCCAGCGGCTGTGGTACGGAATCTTCAGCGCCGGGTAGCGTTGTCGGGTCAGGTTGGCAACCTCCACTGCGGCCTGTGCCATGGCACCGTCATGCACGGTCAACCATGAAGACTCGCCGCGGCGCGCACGGGCCAGCAGCGCTGCAGCGCGGGAACGAATGGTGCTTGTACAACGCAGGTGCTTGACCGCCTCAGACATCCAGCCCCCGCCCCTTGGCTTTTTTAAGTTCGTCCGCCGTGGGCACCGCGCCGGGCGTGAAGTAGCCGGCCGCCGTCTTGGCGTCCATCTCCACTTGCGCGTCGGCAGGAATCAGTTCGTCGGGAATGTTGACCCGCTGGCCCACCTCAATGCCAGCGCGGGTGATGGCGTCGTATTTCATGTTGCTCATGGAGACCAGGCGATGGATTTTGCGTATGCCCAGCCAGTTGAGCACGTCGGGCATCAGCTCCTGAAAACGCATGTCCTGCACCCCGGCCACGCATTCGGTGCGGTTGAAATACTGGTCGGCGGTGTCGCCACCGACCTGGCGCTTGCGCGCGTTATAAACCAGGAATTTGGTCACCTCGCCAAGCGCACGACCCTCCTTGCGAAAGTAGGACACCAGGCCCACACCACCGCGTTGCGCGCCCTGGATGCATTCTTCAATGGCATGGGTCAGGTAAGGCCGGCAGGTGCAGATGTCCGAGCCAAACACGTCTGAACCGTTGCACTCGTCGTGCACGCGGGCGGTGAGCTCGATGTCGGGGTTGGCGAGGTCGCGCGGTTTGCCGAAAATGTAGGCGGTGAGCCCACCGATCGGCGGCAAAAAGACTTCCAGGTCGCTGCGCGTTACCAGCTCGGGGTACATGCCGCCGGTCTCCTCAAACAGCACACGACGCAAATCGGTCTCGCTGCAGCCAAAGCGCTTGGCCACCTCGGGCAAAAACCACACCGGTTCCACCGCCACCTTGGTGACCATGGCGGCGCCGCCGGCTGTCAGGACCTTGCCGTCGGCCTTGAGCCGGCCCGACTGCAGCGCTTCGATCACCTCGGGCAGGATCACATGCGCCTGCGTGACGGCAATGGTCGGGCGGATGTCATAACCCGCCGCCAGTTCGGTGGCAAACACGTCGGCCACGGTCGCGCCCCAGGGGTCCATGGCAACAATTCGGCCCGGCTCGCTCCACTGCGGGTAGGGGCCAATGATGTCGGTCGGCGAGGTGTTGGTCAGATCGGCCTTGTGGCTGGCCGACAGCGCGCCCGAGGCCACGGCCAGCGCGCGGTAAACGCTGTAGGAGCCGCTGTGCGTGCCGATGACGTTGCGGTGGCTGCGGGTGGTGGTGGTGCCGACCACCGGGCCGCGTTCGGCCGCCGTGGGGGCTGCCCAATGGATGGGCAGCGCGCCGTAGCCTCCGGCGTGAGATGTCAGGCGGATGTGGCGGGGTGGGGAGTCAGCGGACATATCTAGCGTTTTTTGCTTCCAAAGATGGTACCCAGCGCGCCGCGCAGCACTTGCCGCGCCATCATGCGGGCTTCGGCCTTCAGCACCTGTTGCACCATGCCATCCCGTTGTCCGCCACGCGGACCCTTGGAGCCAAAGAGCACGTCGCTCAATCCACCCATGAAACCGCCAGAGTCTTCGGCGGCTTTGGCAGTTTCGGTTTGCACGGCTTCGGTCCGCGCCTTCAGCATTTCGTAAGCCGATTCGCGGTCGGCTTCCTTCTCATACACGCCTGCCACCAGCGAGCCGGCCAGCAAGGCCTGCCGCTGCTGCGGCGTGATGGGGCCCAGTTGACTGCCGGGCGGCAGCACATAGACCCGCTCGGTCACGCTGGGCCGTCCCTTGCTGTCAAGCAGGCTCACCAGAGCCTCGCCCACGGCGAGTTCGGTGATGGCGGTTTCAATGTCCAGGCCGGGTTTTTGCCGCATGGTCTGGGCCGTTGCCTTGACGGCTTTCTGGTCGCGTGGGGTGAAGGCCCGCAGCGCGTGTTGCACCCGGTTGCCCAGTTGAGCCAGCACCGAGTCCGGAATGTCCAGCGGGTTTTGGGTCACGAAGTACACCCCCACGCCCTTGGAGCGCACTAGACGCACCACCAGCTCAATGCGCTCGATCAGCGCCTTGGGTGCGTCGTTGAACAGCAGATGCGCCTCGTCAAAGAAAAACACCAGCTTGGGTTTTTCCGGATCGCCAATCTCGGGAAGCTGCTCAAACAGCTCGGACAGCATCCACAGCAAAAAGGTGGCATACAGGCGCGGCGAGTTCATCAGCTTGTCGGCGGCCAGGATGTTGATGACGCCATGGCCCGCGCTGTCGGTCTGCATGAAGTCGCTGATGTTGAGCATGGGCTCGCCGAAGAACTTGTCGCCGCCCTGGCTTTCGATCTGCATCAGGCCCCGCTGGATGGCGCCCACGCTAGCCGCGCTGATGTTGCCGTATTCGGTCGTGAACTTGCTGGCGTTGTCGCCCACATGCTGCAACATGGCGCGCAGATCTTTCAGGTCCAGCAGCAGCATGCCGGCGTCGTCGGCAATCTTGAACACCAGGTTGATGACGCCGGCCTGGGTGTCGTTGAGGTTGAGCATGCGGCCCAGCAGCAGCGGCCCCATGTCGGAAACGGTCGCGCGCACCGGGTGGCCCTGCTCGCCAAACACGTCCCACAGCGTGGTGGGGCAGGCGCGTGACTCAGCGGGCTCAATGCCACGCTCTTTAAGAATGCCCGCCAGTTTGGCGCCCACGCTGCCGGCCTGGCTGATGCCGCTGAGGTCACCCTTGACGTCGGCCATGAAAACCGGGACGCCGATTTTCGAGAAGTTTTCGGCCATGGTCTGCAAAGTGACCGTCTTGCCGGTGCCGGTGGCGCCGGTGATCAGGCCATGCCGGTTGGCCAGGCCGGGGAGAAGCTCGCACTGCACGGAAGCATTCTTTGCAATCAATAGAGGCTCGGCCATGGGGTTCCCGCAATGAAAAAGTAAAATGAACTTGTAGATTAAAGCAATTACCAAGGATTTCCGTGGCCGGTCACAGTAAATGGGCGAATATTCAGCACCGCAAGGGGCGCCAGGACGAAAAGCGCCAGCGCGTCTGGACACGGGTGATGCGCGAGATCATGGTCGCGGCGCGCATGGGCGGGGGCGACATGGGCACCAACCCGCGCCTGCGCCTGGCCGCTGAAAAGGCCAAGGCGGCCAACATGCCGCTGGAAAACGTCAAATACGGCATTGCCAAGGCCACAGGCAGCCTGGAGGGCGTGCACTACGAAGAAGTGCGTTATGAAGGCTACGGTATTGGCGGAGCGGCGATCATTGTCGATTGCATGACCGACAACAAGGTGCGTACGGTGGCCGAGGTCAGGCACGCTTTCTCCAAGCATGGCGGCCACATGGGGACCGAGGGCTCGGTGGCGTTTCAGTTCAAGCATTGCGGCCAGATCATTTTTGCCCCGGGCACCAGCGAGGACAGGATCATGGAAGTGGCGCTGGATGCGGGTGCTGACGATGTCATCACCCATGACGATGGCGCCATCGAAGTGCTGACCCCTTATCCGGCCTTTGAAGCGATCAAGAACGCGCTGGAAGCCGCTGGCCTGAAGGCCGAGCTGGCCGAAGTCACCATGCGCGCCGACAACACCATTGAGATGTCCGGCGCAGACGGCGAAAAGATGCAGAGGCTGCTGGATGTGCTGGAAGACCTGGACGATACGCAGGAAGTCTTTCACAACGCAGCCATTTCATGAGCCCCCACGCTCCGCACTTCGTGTCGTCGCTGCACCTTGCAGGCCGCCGCTCGCCAGAGGCTTCGCTTCTGGTGCCTGTCCAAACCTGCTCAAGCAGGTTTGTAGCCGCAGGCTCCAGCCCCGAGGGGGCGCTGCGCCTGCGGCCCGGCGAAGCCGGTTCCGCGGCCCCGGCTGGTCAAGAGAGGACGTCCTCGCGTGTCGCTACGTGTGCTGCGCAGCCGCTCGAGCGGCATGTGCCTTTTTAAAAAACCATATGAAAGTCTCCGTATGAAAGTGTTAGTGGTCGGCGGCGGTGGCCGTGAACATGCCCTGGCCTGGAAGCTGGCGCAGTCGTCCAAGGTGCAGGCCGTGTATGTGGCGCCTGGCAACGGGGGGACCGCCCTCGATGCCCGCCTTGAAAATATCAACATCACGGATATCCCGGCGCTGCGCGACTGGGCCATCGCTGAAAAAATCGCCCTGACCGTGGTGGGACCCGAGCAGCCGCTGGCCGCAGGTATCGTGGACGAGTTCCGCGCACACGGCCTGCGGGTGTTCGGCCCGACCCAGGCAGCGGCGCAGCTCGAAAGCTCCAAAGCCTTCTCCAAGGCCTTCATGAAGCGCCACGGCATTCCGACAGCCGACTACGAAACCTTCACCGACGCGGTGGCCGCCCATGCCTATGTGGACGAAAAAGGCGCGCCCATCGTCGTCAAGGCGGACGGCCTGGCCGCAGGCAAGGGCGTGGTGGTGGCATTGACTTTGCACGAGGCGCACGAGGCCATCGAATTCATGTTGGCGCCCAGCCCCGACTTCAACCCGCTGGGGGTCCAGCACAATGCCGGCGGCGCGCGTGTGGTGATTGAGGAATTTTTGCAGGGCGAGGAAGCCAGCTTCATCATCATGTGCGACGGCAAAAACGTCACCGCACTGGCGACCAGCCAGGACCACAAGCGCCTGCTTGACGGTGACCAGGGGCCCAACACTGGCGGCATGGGCGCTTATTCGCCAGCCCCGGTGGTCACGCCCGACGTGCACGCCCGGGCCATGCGCGAGATCATCATGCCGACCATTCGCGGCATGGAAAAAGACGGCATTCCTTTCACCGGGTTTTTATACGCCGGCCTCATGATTGATGCCCAGGGCAAGTGCAAGACGCTGGAGTTCAACTGCCGCATGGGCGATCCCGAGACCCAGCCCATCATGCTCAGGCTCAAGTCAGACCTTTTCGACGTGATGATGGCCGCTACCTCGGGCAAACTTGACCAGGTTGAGCTGGAGTGGGACCGCCGGGTGGCTTTGGGGGTGGTGATGGCGGCGCACGGCTATCCGCTCAATCCCCGCAAGGGTGACCTGATCACCGGCCTGCCGCCGCTGCATGCGGTTGATCCATCGGTACCTGAAGATGTGGTGGTCTTCCATGCCGGAACCGCCAGCTCGCAGGGTGACGTCAAAGGTGTGGTCAGCAGCGGCGGCCGCGTGTTGTGTGTCACGGCGCTGGCCAGCTCGGTCAAGGAGGCCCAGCACCGCGCCTACGAAGCTGCACAGGCCATTCATTTCGACGGCGCCCAGTACCGCAAAGACATTGGCTACCGGGCGATCAAGCCCTGATGGGCATGGATTTCCAGCCGCCGTATCCCGTGCAATTCCGCGGGAGCGGGCTGGCCCGCTGGCTGCTGCGCCTCCTCGGCTGGCGCCTGGATTTCCAGGGCTTGCCGACACGGCAGGGGGTGATTGTGGTGTATCCGCACACCTCCAACTGGGATTTCCCCGTCGCCTTGCTGATGAAATGGGCGGTCGGGATCCGCGTGCAGTTCTGGTCCAAGGACACCCTGTTCCGGATTCCGGTGTTCAGCCGGTGGTTGCGTTGGGTGGGGGGCGTGCCCGTCAGCCGCTCGATGCCCCACGGCGTGGTCGGGCAAATGGCCGCTCTGATGAAACAGAAAAAGGCCCAGGGTGAGTACTTCTGGCTGGCCCTGTCGCCGGAAGGAACCCGCCGGCTTTCCGATGGCTGGCGCAGCGGGTTTTACCGGCTGGCGCTGCAGGCCGATGTGCCCGTCGGGCTGGCCGGACTCGACTATTCACGCAAGCGCCTGGTTTTTCGCGATTTTGTGCGGCTCAGCGGCGATGAAGATCAGGATCTCGAACGCATGGCGAAAGCCCTGACGGACATCCGTGGCCTGCGTGCCGGCGCTGCTGCCCCTGTGCGTTTGATCAAATCGGACTGCGTTCAGGCCGATACCATTGTGAAATGACGACCATGACCGATTCTTCCCCCGTCCGCAGCTACCTGCTGGAGCTGCAGCAGCGCATCACCGGCAGCATTGCCGCCATCGATGGGGGCCTGTTTGCCGCCGATGCCTGGGAAAAGATGCCCGGTGAAACGCTGCAAGGCAAGGGCATCACACAGATCCTGGAGCAGGGCAAGGTTTTCGAGAGGGCAGGCTGCGGTTTTTCGCATGTGCAGGGCGCCCGGCTTCCCCCCTCGGCAACGCAGCACCGGCCGGAACTTGCCGGTGCACCGTTTGAGGCCATCGGCGTGTCGCTGGTGTTTCATCCGCGCAATCCGTATGTGCCAACGGTGCACATGAATGTGCGCATGCTGATGGCCACCCCGGCGTCCGGACCCGTCGTGTGCTGGTTTGGCGGCGGCATGGATTTGACGCCGTATTACGGGTTTGAAGAAGACGCGGTGCATTTTCACCAGACCTGCCAGGCGGCGCTCGCGCCTTTTGGCGACGACAAATACCCGCGCTTCAAGACCTGGTGTGACGAGTACTTTTATCTCAAACACCGGGCCGAGCAGCGCGGCATAGGCGGTGTGTTTTTTGACGACTTCCAGGAATTGGGTTTTGACGGCAGTTTTGCGATGATGCGATCTGTCGCCGACGCCTTTCTGCCGGCCTATCTGCCCATCGTTGAACGTCGCAAGGACATGCCTTACGGCGAGCGGGAGCGCGACTTCCAGCTCTATCGGCGCGGCCGCTATGTCGAGTTCAACCTGGTCTGGGACCGCGGCACGCATTTTGGCCTGCAGTCGGGCGGGCGCACCGAGTCCATCCTGATGTCCATGCCGCCGCTGGCGAGCTGGTCTTACCAGCGACCGCTGGAGCCAGGTTCTGCCGAGGCGCGGCTCACCAGCGAGTTTCTGGTCCGGCGGGATTGGCTGTGAGTGCAGCCGCTGCTGCCACAGTCGAACAACGCACAGGCGAAGACCGGGGAAAACGCATAGGCGTTTTTGGAGGCTCGTTTGATCCGCCGCACAGGGCCCACGTGGCGCTGGCGCTGGCGGCGCTGGATCAACTGCAACTGTCCAGGCTGTATATCGTTCCCACGGGGCAGGCCTGGCACAAGGCCAGGGATTTGAGCGCGCCCGAACACCGCCTGGCCATGACGCGCCTGGCTTTCTCCGGATTGGCCGGGGTGGAAGTTGACGACCGTGAACTGCGGCGTGTGGGACCGAGCTTTACCATCGACACGCTGGAGGCCCTGCAGGCGGACCATCCGGGTGCCCAGCTCTACCTGATCATTGGCGCCGACCAGTTTGCGGCGCTCCAGAGCTGGCACCGCTGGGAGGACGTCCTGGAGATAGCTATAATTTGTATAGCAAACCGGGCGCATCCCACGAGGGCAGAAGCCGGTTTTGACCCTACATCCCGGGCCCGGCACGCGGTTTTGACCCTGCAATTGCCTTTGATGGGGGTCAGCGCCACCGACATCCGGCAAAAAATCGGTGCCGGCCAGGCAGGTCTGCAGGCCGTCGCCCATCTGGTTCCGGAGCCGGTTGCGCGTTATATTGAGCGCCACAGGCTTTACCTTCCCGGCTAATCTGTCATTCATCCCTTTATTCGAGCACACCACTGCATGACCTCCACCTCTGCCAACACCCCCAGCACCGCTGCCAAAAAAGACGTCCAGAAACTGCAGCGAGCCATCATCGATGGCCTGGAAGATGTGAAGGCCATGGACATCCAGGTGTTCGATACCGAGCACATCACCTCCCTGTTCGAGCGCGTGATCATCGCCTCGGGCAGCTCCAACCGGCAAACCAAGGCGCTGGCCGCCAGCGTGCGTGACGCCGTGCGTGATGCCGGTTTTGCCAAGCCGCGCATTGAAGGCGAAGACAACGGTGAGTGGATCATTGTGGATTGCGGCGCGGCCGTGGCGCACATCATGCAACCGGTGATACGCCAGTACTACCACCTTGAAGAGCTATGGGGCGACAAGCCCGTCAAGCTCAAGCTGGGCGCGCCCGCGCCGCTGGTCAAGGCTGCCAAAGCTGAAGTCCAGGAGGAGGCCAAGCCTTCGAAAGCGCGTGCAGGAAGCAAGGCAGCGGCCAAACCCGCCAAAGACGCAGCCAAGCCAGCTGCCAAAAAGACCGCCAGAACCGACGACGGCACCTATGTGGGCCGTGTCGGCAAAACCAACGACTGGACCGCCAAGCGCAACGCCACCGCACCGGCGGCAGAGCCTGCAGCCAGACCAGCCCGCGCCGCCGCCAAAAAAGCGCCCGCCAAAACACCGATTGTCAAAATCCCCGTCGCCAAAAAACTGGCCTCCAGGAAAACCGCCGCCAAACCTGCGGCGAAAAAACCCGTTGCGAAGAAAACCACGACCCGGAGCAAATGAGGCTGACGATCGTAGCCGTCGGCCAGAAGGTGCCTGACTGGGCGCAATCAGCTTACGACGACTACGCCAAACGTTTCCCGCCCGAGCTCAAAGTCGAGCTCAAGGCGGTCAAGACCGAGCCCCGCGCCTCCAAAACGCTTGAAAACCTGCTGGCCGCCGAACGCCAGCGCATCGAAGCCGTGCTGCCCAAGGGAACGCGCATTGTGGCGCTGGACGAGCGGGGGACGGCGGTGACCACTGTGGCCCTGTCGACAAAGCTCACGGGCTGGCAGCTTGAAGGGGATGATGTGGCCATCATCATCGGCGGCCCCGACGGGCTGGACCCGGGGTTCAAACAGGCCGCCCACGAGCGGCTGCGCCTGTCGGATCTGACCCTGCCGCATGCCATGGTGCGTGTGCTGCTGATCGAGCAGCTCTACCGGGCATGGAGCATTACCGTCAACCATCCTTATCATCGAGAATGACGACAAAGAGAGTGTCATCCCGGACTCGATCCGGGATCCATGCCTCGCAAAAAGTGACGTTACGGGCTCGCAACGATGGATCCCGGCTCGGAGGCCGGGATGACAGCCTGGCGACACGGACCAATCCTCATGACTGACTTCATCTACCTCGCCTCCCAAAGCCCGCGTCGCCGTCAACTGCTTGAACAGCTGGGCGTGGAGTGCCGGCTGCTGCTGCCCGACGCCACGGAAGACAGCGAGGCGCTGGAGGCCGTGCTCGCCAATGAAGCGCCCAGTACCTATGTGCAGCGGGTCACTGCGCTCAAGCTCGACGCTGCGATGGCGCGCCTCAAGCGGCGCGGCTTGCCGTCCGCACCGGTTCTCTGCTCGGACACCACGGTGGCCAAAGGGCGCCGCATTTACGGCAAACCCGAAGATGCTGCCGATGCGCAGCGAATGCTGGCTGAACTGGCAGCAAGCACGCACCGGGTGCTGACCGCAGTGGCTGTACAGTCTGGCCGCAAACGCCTGCAGGCGCTGAGTGTTTCGCGGGTCACTTTTGCCCCCATGAACCGGGCGCAAATAGCAGCCTACGTGGCATCCGGCGAGCCGATGGGCAAGGCCGGTGCGTATGCGATACAGGGCAGGGTGGCGATGTTTATCTCGCAAATCAGCGGCAGCTACTCTGGCATCATGGGCTTGCCTTTGCATGAGACAGCGCTTTTACTCAGGGCCGCAGGCCTGAAAATTTAGATTCAAAAAGAACATGCAACAAGACATTTTGATCAACTGGTCGCCCCAGGAAACACGGGTGGCCGTGGTCGAGTACGGCGCGGTGCAAGAGCTCCATGTAGAGCGCACGCTGGAGCGCGGCCTGGTCGGCAATGTGTACCTCGGCAAGGTCGCCAGGGTGCTGCCGGGCATGCAATCGGCTTTTATCGACATCGGGCTGGACCGCGCGGCGTTTCTGCACGTGGCTGACCTGATGAGCAGCATCAGCAACCGGCATGCCGAGACCGACAACGGAGCTGTTCCTTCGCAGCCGATTGAAAAGCAGTTGTACGAGGGCCAGGCCATGATGGTGCAGGTGCTCAAGGATCCGATTGGCACCAAGGGCGCCCGGCTCACGGCGCAGGTCAGTATCGCGGGACGGCTGCTGGTGTTTCTGCCGCAGGACAACCATATCGGTGTGTCACAAAAAATCCCTGCAGCGCAGCGCGAGGAGTTGCGCCGGCGCCTGCAGGTGCTGACGGGTGACATGGGCGGCGGTTTCATCCTGCGCACCAATGGCGAGGACGCCACCGACGCCGAGCTGGGCGAAGACATCGCCTATTTGCGCAAGACATGGGCCCGCATCAAGGACGCCGCGCTGCGCCTGCCGCCCACTTCGGTGTTGCACCAGGACCTGAGCCTGCTGCAGCGCGTGCTGCGCGACATGGTGGATGAGAGCACGCAGTCCATCCGCATCGACTCGCGCGAGCAGTTTGAAAAGCTCAAAACCTTCGCCACAGAGTTCATGCCGGCCACGCTGCAACGGGTGCAGTTGCACAGTGGCGAGCGGCCGATTTTTGACCTCTTCAACATCGATGAGGAAATTGCCAAGGCGCTGGGCCGGCGGGTGGATCTGAAGTCCGGCGGTTACCTGATCATCGACCAGACAGAAGCGCTGACCACGGTGGACGTCAATACCGGCGGCTTTGTGGGTGCGCGCAATTTTGACGACACCATCTTCAAGACCAACCTCGAAGCTGCGCAGGCGATTGCGCGGCAACTGCGGCTGCGCAACCTGGGCGGCATCGTGATCGTCGACTTCATCGACATGGTGCGTGAGGGCCACCGCGACTCGGTGTTGGCCGAGTTCCAGAAGCAGCTGGCGCGCGACCGCATCAAGACCAGTGTCAACGGCTTCTCGGCCCTGGGCCTGCTGGAGATGACGCGCAAACGCACACGCGAATCGCTGGCCCACCAGTTGTGCGAGCCCTGCAACGCCTGCATGGGCAAGGGCGTGGTCAAAACCGCGCGCAGCGTGGGTTACGACATCCTGCGCGAGATCCTGCGCGAGGCGCGCCAGTTCAATCCCAGGGAGTTCAGGGTTATTGCTTCGCCCAAGGTGATCGAGCTCTTTCTTGACGAGGAAAGCCAGCACCTGGCCGGCCTGAGCGACTTCATTGGCAAGCCGATTTCGTTGCAGGCCGAAGCGGCGATGGCCCAGGAGCAATACGATATCGTGCTGCTCTGAGACGCGACAAAGCCATGCCCGTTGCCCGCAAGTCATCCATCCCCATCCTGGTCTATCACCAGATCAGCGAAGCGCCGCCCAAAGGTGCGCCGTTTCGCGGCCTGTACGTTGCGCCCGCCGCTTTTGCGCGGCAAATGGCCATGCTCAAGCTGCTGGGTTACCAAGGCGTGTCCATGAGCGAGCTGCTGCCCTATCTGCGTGGCGAGAAAACCGGCAAGGTCGTCGGCATCACCTTTGACGATGGCTACCTCAACAACCTAACCCATGCCTTGCCGGTGTTGCAGCGCCAAGGGTTTTCCGCGACCTGTTATGCGGTCAGTAATCTGCTGGGCCAGACCAACAGCTGGGACCGGGACATTGGCATTGCGCAGGTGCCTCTGATGAATGCCGGCCAGTTGCGCCAGTGGGTGGCTGGCGGGCAGGAGGTGGGTTCGCACACGCAGAACCATGCGCGCCTGCTGCAATGCGATGCACCCACCGCCCTCGCAGAAATGACGCAGGACAAGGCCGCGCTGGAGGCCTTGCTGGGCGCGCCGGTGCAGCACTTTTGTTATCCCTATGGCGAATACGCACCTGAGCATGTGGCGATGGCACAGCAGGCAGGCTTTCAGACGGTCACCACGACCCGGCGCGGGCGCAGCGTGGTGCAGGGCGGGTTGATGGAGTTGCCGCGCGTACCTGTCGTGCGATCCACCAGCCTGCCGGTGTTCTGGCTCAAGGTGGCGACCGCTTATGAAGACCGCAAGCGCGCATGAGTCCGCTGCCCAGACTTCGCATTGCCGTTTTAAACCGGGTGTTTGACACCCGGGGTGGCGGGGCAGAGCGCTATTCAATTGCGCTGGTCGAGCAACTGGCGCAGCGCCATGAAGTGCACGTGTTTGCCCAGCAGATGAACCACAACTTTCCCGGCGTGTCTTATCACCAGGTGTCCATGCCACTGCAAAAGCCACGCTGGATCAATCAGCTCTGGTACGCCTGGGCCACCTGGCGCGCCACGCGCAGCGGTTTCGACATCGTCCACTCGCATGAAAACACCTGGCACGGCCAGGTGCAGACCGTGCATGTGTTGCCGGTCAAGCACAATCTCTTTCATGGCCGCACCGGGCTCAAACTGGCCCTGCGCTGGGTCAAAGTCATCACGAGCCCGCGCCTGCTGGCTTACCTCTGGCTGGAGCGCATGCGTTTCAGGAACTTGCCGGAGCGCCGGGTGGTGGTGACCTCACCCAGTTTGCAGGGAATCATGGCGGCGACCTATCCCGGATCGGCGGCGGCAACCAGCGTCATCACGCCGGGGGTGCATTTGCCTGATGTGGTCGGCGAGGCGGACAAGCGTGCCGCCCGCGAGCTACTGGTCTTGCCTGCAGTGGGCCGCTGTCTGCTGTTTGTCGGCAACGATTACAGGAAGAAGGGGCTGGACACCTTGCTGCAAGCCATGGCCAGCCTGCCAGACGATGTGGTTCTCACCGTTGTGGGGAGTGCTGCGGATATTCCGGCCTATGCCTCGCGGGCAGAAGCAGCGGGCATCGGCAAGCGGGTGTTTTTTCTGGGTGCGCTGCCCGACGTGATGACCGCTTACCGTGCCGCCGACATTCTGGTGCATCCAACGCTGGAAGACACCTTTGCCATGGTCGTGCTGGAGGCCATGGCGCATGGCCTGCCGGTGGTGGTGAGCAGCGCGGCTTATTGCGGCATTTCGGGCTTGCTCAGCCACGGCAAGAACGCGCTGATTCTTGAGGACCCGCGCGACGCACGGGCCTTGGGCCGGATGCTTCATCAGTTATTGGGTGACACGCCGCTGAGCCAGCAACTGGGTCAACAAGCCCGAACATTCGCCAGCCAGTACCAGTGGCAGGACATCGCCCGTCAGCAGGAAATGGCATACCTTTCTGCGCTAAACCCATTGCGCTGAGCGTTTTTTATGGCTGAAGACCTTGACAGGTTTAGCCGCTTAATTAACACTCCCTCAAAAATTTAGAACCGATCAAACCGATCCGTCTGAGGGGGGAATCCATGTACGACTACTTGTGCCGGCCGACTGGTCGGGGGCTTTCTGCGGCCAGCGCACTGCCGAATCAATTGAAAATTCGTGCAAAAGATAACGAGCGGGGAATTGGCGCTAGCGTTCCTTATTTGAAGCTTCTGCTCCTTACGTTGACCGTCACTTTATCGGGGGTCGCGTTTGCGATTGCCCCGACGCCCGCAGCCACGTCTTGGTGGAGCAACGCTTTTGGTTCTACTCTTGCAAACCCGAAATGCGTGAGTGCCAGTCCCGACGCTGCAATGGCCAGATGTGCCATTGAAATCGCCAATTCATTGCCGGCAGGTACCCCTACCCTTTCGAATTGCCAACCAAAATTCAATACTCCGATTCACTACACAGCGTCCTGCTTCTACATTCCAAACAGCAACTATTTGGAAAATGCCGATTTAATCGCCATAGTTTCAAATACGTGTCCGGCGAACTCCACACTATTCGGTGGAACGTGCATCTGCACGGCCCCCCATGTTGAGAATTCCGCCGCAAACGCTTGCGTCATAGTCGCCACTCCGCCTCCCGAGTCCTGCGCGCCCTGTCAGGATGGCACAGCCGTAGGCGATCCCATCATCCCGGCCACTGGCGAGGAAACACTTACCCAGAGCGATCATGAAGCAGACGGCCCTAACGGGCTGAGTTTGGTCCGCAGCTACAGAAGCAGTCGGATAGTTGGCACCATCACTGGCCCAGCCAGCGCCGGTTTAGGCCAACCCTGGTCACACAATCACAGCGTCTTTCTCGTACAAGCCGGTCCTGCCAACACAGCCAGCAGCAAAGTCCGAGTGATGCTAGGCGATGGCAACGTCAGAGCCTTCGACTGGGACACGGTAAGCAGCATTTTCAAGCCTACTAACGGCGTAGACACTCTGACGTCTAATGCCCTAGGACCTCTATATCGGAGATCGGACGACGACACGGTCTGGCAATTTGATGCCATTGGCAAACTGTTGACCATCACGCAGAAGAACGGCTGGATCACAAGCTATCACAACAACGCCATTGGCTTGCCCAATCGCGTGACCAATCACTTTGGCCGCTCCTTGAAGTTCGCCTACAACGCAGCCAACCAATTGACCAGCGTGACGGCCTCCGATGGCCGGGTCAGCAGCTATGGCTACGACGGTACAGGACGTTTGATCAGCGCCACCTACCCCGGCACGGTCAGCGGCACCACGGTCAGCAAGACCTACCTGTACGAAAACGCCAGCTTCCCGCAGCTGCTCACAGGTATCACCGACGAGACGGGCAGTCGCTACGCCACCATCAGCTACGACGCGCAAGGCCGTGGCATCAGTTCCCAACTGGGAGCTGGCGCGGACTTGCATGCCATTAGTTACGGAACCAATACAGCCACAGTGACCGACCCATTGGGCACCCAGCGCACCTACAACTACGGCATGGCCAAAGGCAAGCTAGCCGTACTCGCCGCAGACAAGCCCAGCGCCAAAGGCGTGGGCGATGCGGCCAGCCGCGTGATGGACGCCAACGGCCTCATCACCCAGGAGACCGACTTCCTCGGAGTGATCACCACCAACACCTGGGACATCGACCGCCGGTTGCTGCTGTCAAGCACCAAAGCAGCGGGGAGGCCAGAAGCGCAAACCACCACGACCCAGTGGCATCCGACATTGCGCCTGCCCGTGCTCGTCACGTCGCCAGGCCGATCCACCGCCTACACCTACGACGCCGCAGGCAACAAACTCAGCGAGGCCGTGACCGACACCACGACCAACCAGACCCGCACCACCACCTGGACCTACAACGGCCAAGGGCAGCCCATCACGGTCACGCCGCCAATCGCAGCGCAGGCCAGCGCCTACGCCTACTTCAGCGACACCAGCTTCTCGGGGCAGCCTGCCGGCCTGCTGGATCCATACTTTGATGCTGTGACTTTCCTGCTGCACGGCGACGGTACCGACGGATCGACGGTCGTGACGGACAGCAGCGCCGCACCCAAGAGCGTTGTGGCTGTAGGCAATGCCAGGATCAGCACAGCGCAAAGCAAGTTTGGCGGCGCGTCCATGTACTTTGATGGCGCGGGCGATTACCTCTCCGTAGCTCCGTCAGCCCAGTGGAACTTCGGCCAGAGTGACTTCACGGTCGAAGCGTGGGTCAACAATGCAGTGCGGCCCACAAGCGGTGGCTGGCAGCAAATTGTGGGCAACGTGCAAGCAGGGTATGGTGGCTGGCGCGTTCTGCTCGGCACGGCTGGAGAGCTCCATCTGAGCTGGTTCAACCCCACCGGCGTGGCCGTGGGAGTCAGCACACCAGCCAACGTATTGCCGGTCGGTCAATGGGCGCATGTTGCGGTGTCAACTGGTGGACGAACGACAAGAATATTCGTCAATGGCATCAGCGTGGCCGTATTTGGCAACGGGGGTGTCTTCGCATCCAACAGTCCCTTGTACGTCGGCACCACAGATACCGGCGCCTGGTTCTGGAACGGTTATATCGACGATCTGCGCATCACCAAAGGCATAGCCAGGTACACAGCCAACTTCACGCCACCGACGCAAGCCTTGCCGCACGTAGGCGAAGTACTGGACCCGGCCGCCGTAGGCCACAGGGCAGGCGACCTGCAAAGTGTGACCAACGCTGCAGGGCACGTGACCCAATTCAACCAATACGACCAGGCGGGAAGAGTGCGCAAGATGACAGACGCCAAAGGCGTGGTCACTGATACCACCTACACCCCCAGAGGCTGGATAGCCAGCACCACAGTCACCCCACCGGGTGGCGTGGCTAGAACCACCACCTACACCTACGACAACGTTGGCCAGCTGACAGGCGTTGCGCTGCCAGATGCCACCAATCTGAGCTACAGCTACGACGCAGCGCACCGGCTGGTGGGCGTGACGGACGCCAAAGGCAACTCAGTGACCTACACCCTGGACAACATGGGCAACCGCGTCAATGAGCAAGTCAAGGATGCGCAGGGTAGTCTGCAGCGCAACATCACCAGGGTGTATGACGCCTTGAACCGCGTGCAGCAAGTCACGGGAGCGGCGAATTGAAAGCAACAGCACAAAGAACAAGCAAAAGCCTGATGAGCAGGGTGGCCGGCAAGGCCTTCGTGGCCTTCACCTGTGCGGTGGCGCTGCTGGCCTCGGGCATGCCTGCCTGGGCGGCGCCCACGGTCAGCACCACAACGACATTGACCAGCAGTGTCAACCCGGTGGTGGTGGGCAGCCCCACGACCTTGACGGCAACCGTCACCGGCTCCAACCCCACAGGCACGGTCACCTTCAAGAACGGCAGCGCCGTGCTGGGCACAGCCGTTCTCAGCGGCACGGGCGACAGCCAGGTGGTGAGCTTTGAGGCCACCATCACGGCAGCCGGCGCCAAGAACTTGACAGCCGCTTACGGCGGTGATGCCCTGAACATCAAAAGCACCTCTGCTGTTCTTGCCCAAACCGTCAGCAAAGCCGCCGCCAGCAGCAGCGTGGTCTCCAGTGTTGAGCCCTCCGCCGCCGGCCAGGCCGTCACCTTCACCGCCACCATCACTGGCTACAACCCCACCGGTAACGTCGCCTTCAAAGACGGCGCCTCCACCAAAGGCACGGTGGCCTTGAGCGGCACGGGGGACACCAAAACCGCCGTCTTCACCACCAGCACCCTGGCCGCAGGCAGCAGAAGCATCACGGCCGTGTACGCCGGCAACACCTCCAACAGCGCCGCCACCTCCGCGCCCATCATCCAGACCGTCAGCAAAGCCAGCCCGACGGCCGCCTTGGCCAGCAGCGTCAATCCCTCGGCCGCAGGCCAGGCCGTGACCTTCACCGCCACCGTGACCGGCAACAGCCCGACGGGGAATGTCGCCTTCAAAGACGGCACGTCCACCAAAGGCACGGTGGCCCTGAGTGGAACCGGCGACACCAAAACCGCCGTCTTCACCACCAGCGCACTGGCGGCTGGCAGCAGAAGCATCACCGCGGTGTATGCCGGAGACATCCTCAACAGCCCGGTCACCTCCGTCTCAGTGGTTCAGGTGGTCGATAAAGTGGCAGCAACGGCTGCCTTGGTCTCCAGCGTCAACCCCACAGCAGCCGGCCAGGCCGTTACCTTCACCGCCACCGTCACCGGTTTGAACCCGACCGGCAACGTCGCCTTCAAAGACGGCACGTCCACCAGAGGCACGGTGGCTTTAAGCGGCACGGGTGACACCAAAACCGCCAGCTTCACCACCGGCACCCTGGCGGCAGGCAGCAGAAGCATCACCGCCGTCTACGCCGGCAATGCCCAGAACACCCCTGCCACCTCCGAACCTGTGATCCAGACCGTGGGCCCCAAAACGATAGCGGTCACCACCTTGGCTTCCAGCCTGAACCCCGCACCAACCGGCACAGCTGTGAGCTTCACGGCCAGCGTGGTGGGCACAGCCCCGACCGGCACGGTGACCTTCAGGGAAGGCACGCTCATCCTGGGCACGGCAACCTTAAGCGGCACGGGCGACACCCGCAGGGCAGTCTTCACCATCAGCACCCTGGCTGCCGGCAACCACAGCATCCGGGCCACCTATGGCGGAGACGCGGCCAACACCAGCGATGCTTCCAACGTTCTGGTGCAAAGCATCACCGCACCAGTGGCTGCCCCCACCACCACGACAGTAGCCTCCAGCGCCAACCCGGCAGCCCCAGGCCAGGCCGTGACACTGACAGCCACAGTAGCTGGGAGCAACCCCAGCGGCACTGTCACCTTCATGGACGGCGCAACGACGCTGGGCAGCGCTACTCTCACAGCCGGTTCGGCCAGCTTGAGCATCAACACCCTGGCCGCAGGCAGCCACAGCATCACCGCCGTCTACGCAGGTGACACCAACAACGCCGCCAGCACTTCCGCTGCCCTGGCCCAGGTGGTGAGCCTGGCCGCCAGCAGCACCAGCCTGAGCGTCAACCCCAACCCGGCAGCTTTGGGCCAAACCGTCACCTTGACAGCCACTGTGACTGGCTCCACTCCCACGGGCACCGTTACCTTCAAAGACGGCGCCACCACCTTGGGCACAGCCACCTTAAGCGCAGGCACAGCCACCCTGGCTACCGCCGCCCTGGGCGCAGGTAGCCACAGCCTGAGCGCTGACTACTCAGGTGATACAGCCAACCAGGCATCAACGTCGGCCCCGGTGATCTTTGCCATCAACGCCGGCGCCATGGTCTGGCAATACGGCTACGACGCCATGGGCCGCCCGACCACCGTGCTGGACCCCAACGGCCTCACCACCTACACCTACTACGACAGCTTGGGCCGGCCCATCCAGACCCAGCAGCCGGCCAACACCGGAAGCGCCACGCCCACCACCACCAGCTTTGCCTACAACGCAGCCGACAGTCTGACCAAAGTCACCGACCCACGCAGCCTGGAGACCACCTACAGCCCCAACGGCCTGGGCGAAGTCACGACCCAGACCAGCCCGGACACCGGGGTGAGCCAATACACCTATGACGCCAATGGCAACGTCCTCACCAAAACCGACGCCAGAGGCAAGCTCACCAGCTACACCTACGACAACCTGGATCGCCTGACCCGCATCCAGTACCCCACAGGGCCAGACACCCTGCTTGAATACGATGGCGGCGCCACGCCTACCCCGGCAGCAGTGGGCGAACTCACCAAAATCACCGACGCCTCCGGTCAGGCCAGCTACACCTATGACGGCTTGGGTCGCAAGCTCAGTAAAACCCAACTCATCAATGGCAAAAGCTTCACGGTGGGCTACAGCTGGGGCGACAGCGGCAGCGCTTTGGACAAACTGATTGGCATCACCTACCCCAGCGGCAGCAAAGTCAACTACAGCTACGACGCCCAGGGGGCAGTCAACGCCATCAGCGTCAACCCGGTCAACGCCAATGGCGCAGGACAAAGCGGCACAGCCCAGCCACTCCTGTCAGCCATTACCCGCAACGCCGAGAGCAAACTCACCGGTTGGACCTGGGCCAGCAGCAAGGCGCAGGCCATCAGCTACGACAGCAACGGCCAGATCAACGGTTACAACCTGGGCGATGCAAGCGGCACAGGAGCAGCAGCAGGAGTCAGGCGAGCCGTCCTCAGAGACAGTGCAGGGCGCATCACTGCTTACACCCACACCAGGAACGGAGCAAGCGTTCCCAGCCTAGACCAGGCCTTTGCCTATGACAACCTGAACCGCCTGGTCAGCGCCACGCTGGGAAACAGCGCCATTCAGTACAGCTACGACGCCACCGGTAACCGCACCGCCAAGGTCATCAGCGGCGCCAGCTACCAAAACACCATTGCCCCCACCAGCAACTGGCTGACCCAGATGCAGGACATCACGGGCACCGCTGCCATCGTGCACGACGCAGCCGGCAACATCACCAGTGATGGCACCAACAGCTATAGCTACTCGGACAGGGGCAGGCTGGCAACGACGGCCAATGCGGGTGGCACGGCAGCCTACAGCTACAACGCGCTGGAGCTCAGGGTGGCAAAGAGTGGGCCGACGGCCTTGATCCCGACAGGAGCGGCTTACTACGTTTATGACGAGGCGGGCAAGCTGCTCGGGGAATACGATGCTAATGGATTCCCGATCTACGAGACCATCTATCTGGGCATCCCGGTGGGGGTGATGAAGCAGACGGGTACAGCGGGAAATTCAACGCTGGCTACAAACTTGTACAACGTTTCAACGGATCAGATCGGTGCGCCACGGGTGATCACGCGCAGTACTGACGAGGCCATCGTTTGGCGTTGGGACTCAGCTGAGGCTTTCGGTGCTACTGCGCCGGATCAGAATCCGAGCAGCTTGGGTACATTCACTTTCAATCAGCGTTTCCCTGGGCAAACCTTTGATGCTGAGAGTGGTTTGCTGCAGAACTGGAACCGAGAGTACAAACCGAGGGTTGGACGGTACATGCAGTCTGATCCTATTGGACTTGCTGGTGGCATCAATACCTTCGCGTATGTGGGAGGAGATCCGTTGAGGAACGTAGACATTTTTGGTTTGGCGACATTCTCGTGCCCAGCACCACTTCACGCGCTCACGCACACGTTTGGGCAAAGCAATGCAGAATGGGCAATGAAGAACTTGCCCATGGCACATCATCAGTATCTCTGCATTCCCGATGGAAAAGGCGGTATGAAATGCGGTGGACAAGATCAACGGGGAGAACGACCTTGGGATCCGCTATGGAGTCCGGGGAGGCGCAGTGACGATACTTTTGACGGCAAACTTTGTAAACAGGTGGTTAAAGACAGCCAATGTGTGGAGGAGTGTATTAGCAAGGCTCTGGATGGCCCGAGACCGATTTACGGTATCCCGGTGGGGACAGATTGCCAAGAATGGGCAGAGCAGACTGTTAACACGTGCAAATTTCAATGCTCCTCGAGCGAACTTACTGATAAGCCGTTTATCGGCTACCCCCGCGCTGCGAGGAGACGCCAGTGAAGAAGTCTTTGATCGGGATATGGATCCTTGCATGTGTAGCAATCCTATTCATCGCTGTTTACTCCTATGTACCGAATTCGACCAATGACGTTGGACCCCTTTTCCTATGGTTAATGATAATTTTGACGTTTCCAACTGGACTGTTAGTTGCAAGTGTTGCTGCATTGGCGGTTGCCATTGCGGATTCTCAAGCGTCATTGTCGATTTCGCCAACTGAATACTATGTGAGTTTGTGGTTGGTGTTTGTCGTGGCGGGTTACTTGCAATGGTTTTGCCTTTTGCCATGGGTCTGGCGCAAGATGCGCGGGAGCGGCAACGGGGCAGGAGTTTGATGCGAAGAGTGGCTAAGGGCTGTAGCATCGGGTGCTCCCTGTGCTGGGTACGATGAGGCGGTAAAGGCGCACCCTATGTGGAAAGTTCCTTCTCTCTCCAACCGCATCAGGGAATAGATCAATCTCGCTTAAAAGCGGGTTCAGCTGACAAATAGACTGGACAAAAGCTTTCGGGGCTATCGAGCCGAAACTCAAGGCGTAAGAAAATTCTTCCGCTAAGCTTGAGCGTGCATGAAGACGCAAAGCATTGGCTACAGCGGTAAGCCGTGTGACCATATGCAAGACCTAAACAATTAGGCCACCAATTTGAAATGCTTGCGGCTGAAGTCGCGACCCGTCAGCTGTTCGATCTGCCGGATCAGGTGGTATTTGTTTTCCTTGGGCGTCGGCTTGTAGGCCGGGTCTAGTCGCAGTTCCTGTTCCGCCCCGGTTTTCAGCCAGTCCTGCACCACCGCAGGGTGGGTGCCGGTAAACGGCTCCAGCGCCCGCGCATCAAACTGGCCGTATTGAATCTGCAAGGGCGCGGTCGCCCAGTACTTGCTGACCTGGTCCAGCTTTTTCTGCATGTCTTCGTTGCGGCGGATCCAGCCGTAGTGAAAGATGTGCGCGTTGGCCAGCGCCGCTTTGGGATTGCGCGGACGCTTGTGCTCGGTCGTCACCAGCCAGTACTGGCCATCCGGTGCGTAGGTGCGAATCGTGTTGCGGATCAGCCGGCACTCGCGGCGGTACCAGCCCGGGCTGATGGACACCCATTGCGCCGAGCCATAGAAGTGGTGGTAGTCAAACACCAGCGCCTCGACCTCGGGGTTGCCGTGGTGGCGATCGACGCTGGCCCTGATGGCGGCCAGCTCGCCTTCGTGCACCACCTCGTCGCCTTCCAGGTAAAACGCCCAGTCGCCGGTACAGGCGTACTGCGCAATCATTTTCTGCTGCGCATAGACAAAACCTCGGTCGGCCATGCGTTCGTTCCAGCGGGTCTCGATCACGCGGATTTTCGGGTCGCCTATGGCCAGCACCCGCGCCAGCGTGTCGTCGCTGCCCTGGCCCACAGCCACCACAAACTCGTCCACCAGTGGCAGCAGGGAGCGAATCGAAGCTTCAAACGGAAACCCCAGCTCAACGCCGTTGCGGATAAAGGTAAAACCACTGATGGAAGCTGTCATGGGGTTGGCGTCGCTGCTGCTACTGCGTCGGGAGACAAATCGGCGTCATACAAACCCAGTTTGTACAGCCGGGAGTAGGGGCCGCCACGTTCGATCAACTCGGCATGGCTGCCGGTCTCGACAATGCGGCCGGTGTCCATGACCACGATGCGGCTGGCGTGTTGCACGGTTGAAAGCCGGTGGGCAATGACCAGGGTGGTGCGGTTGTGCATCAGGCGTTGTAGCGCTTCCTGCACCGCGCGTTCGGATTCGGTGTCCAGCGCCGAGGTGGCCTCGTCCAGGATCAGCACAGGCGCATCCTTGTAGAGCGCCCTGGCGATGGCCAGGCGCTGGCGCTGGCCGCCCGACAGTTGTGTCGCGTTGTGGCCGGTCAGGGTGTCGATGCCGCGCGGCAGATCTGCGACAAACTTCCCGAGGTTGGCGGCTTGCAGGCAGGCCAGCACCTTGTCGCGGTCGACCTCCATGCCCAGCGCCACGTTGGCGGCCACGGTGTCGTTGAGCATCACCACATGCTGGCTGACCAGCGCAAACTGCTTGCGCAAGGCATCCATCTGCCAGTCGCCCAGCGCATGGCCGTCAAGCTCGATGGTTCCGGATGTCGGCTCGATAAAGCGCGGCAACAGGTTGACCAGGGTGGTCTTGCCCGCACCTGAAGCACCCACCAGCGCGACCGTCTCGCCGGGATGTATGGTCAGACTCAGGGCATCGATGGCCGGGGCGCCGTCGTCGCTGTAAGCCACGCGGGTGTTGACGAAGCGGATGTTGCCCTCGGCCCGGGGTTTGGAGAATGTGCCGCCTTGTTCATCCGGCGTCTTTTCCATCAGGTCCAGCCCGCGCTCCAGCGCAGCCAGGCCGCGGGTGATCGGGCTGGCAACCTCGGACAGATGCTTGATGGGGGCAATCAGCATGAGCATGGCAGTCACAAACGCCACGAATGAGCCCACCGAGGTGCCATCGGTGGCGCTTTGAACCAGCGCGATTGAAATCACTGCCGACAGTGCCACTGCGGCCAGCATCTGCGTGGTGGGTGTCATGGCAGCTGAGGCCGCAATCGACTTCATCGACAGGCGGCGCATGGCCTCGCTCAGTTGCGCAAAGCGTTTGGACTGCTCGTGCTGGGCTGCCTGCAGCCGGATGTCGCGGTGCGCCATCACGTTTTCTTCGACCACATAGGCCAGTGAGTCGGTGGCAGCCTGGCTGGCTTTGGTCAGGCGGTACAGGCGTGTGGACAGCACCCGCATGACCCAGGCAATGGCTGGAATCAGCAGCGTGACAATCAGGGTCAGCTTCCAGTTCAGGTAAAGCAGGTAGCTCGACAGGGCCAGCAGCGTCATGCTGTCCCGCGCCAGGCCCATGACCGACGTGACCAGCATGGACGAGCCGTTTTGCACTTCATAGACCACGGTATTGGACAGCGCGCTGGCGGACTGGGTGGAAAACAGGTCCAGGCGGGCCGTCAGCAGCTTGTCAAACATGCGCCTGCGCAGCGTCAGCAGGCCCAGATTGGTTATCTTGGCCAGCGCCATCTGCGCCACAAAACCGGCGAAACCACGCACACCAAACAGCAAAAGCAGCGCCGCGGGCACTTTCCACAGGTCAATATTGCCTTTGCCAAAACCCTTGTCCAGCAGGGGCTGGAGCAGGGCGGGCACCAGGGGCTCGGTCGCCGAAGCCACGACGGTGGCGCCAACGGCAATAACCCAGGCACTGGGAGACTGGTTGAAATACGGCCAGATGCGACGCAGGCGCTGCCTGATGGGCGCCGGTAGAACAGCTGCAGTATCCGGACCGGCGGTGGGAGTCGTCAAACTAGAGCCTCATTGAATATGCAGGTAAGCAGCTGTGCATTATCGTGGAACAATTGACGGCCTATTCCTACAAACAGGGGATGGCGCGGCACCCACAATGAAACGCTCACGCGCGGCAGGTTATAAATCGGGTGGCTGGTTAGAACAATCAACAACACCTGAGCGCCATGAGCCTGTCCGTCATCATCATCACAAAAAACGAAGAGGCCAATTTGCAGGCATGCCTGGAGTCCGTGCGGTTCGCTGACCAGTGGGTGGTGGTGGACAGCGCCAGCACCGACGCGACACGCGCGATTGCCGCCGCCTTTGGCGCGGAGGTGACGCCAACAGCCGTCTGGCCGGGCTACGGCCCCCAGAAAAACCTGGCGCTGAGCCTGGCAAACAGGGACTGGGTCTTGTCGCTGGACGCCGACGAGCGTGTCACGCCCGAACTGGCCCTGGAAATACAGCAAGCCATGCAACGCCCCGGGGCCCAGGCCTTTGAAATTCCCCGGTTGACCCAGTTTTGCGGCCAGTGGATACACCACTGCGGCTGGACGCCTGACCACGTTCTGCGCCTGTTCCGCCGCGGGCAGGCCGAGTTCAGCCCCGACCTTGTGCATGAACGCGTGGTGCTCAAGTCCGGCGGGGTGGCGCAACTGCAATCCCGCCTTCTGCACTACAGCTACCCCACCCCGGCCCATTACTGGCGCAAGCTTGAGCAATACAGCACGGCCTGGGCCGCCCAGTCGCATGCCCTGGGTAAAAAGAGCTCGATGCCCAGGGCGCTAACATCGGCCGTCGTGGCCTTTGTGAAAAGTTATGTTTTCCGCCTGGGCTTTCTCGATGGCGCCATGGGCCTGGCGGTATGCGTCATGCAGGCCCAGGCCGCGTTTGGCAAATATTTCGCTTTGTACTGTTTGAACCAGCAAAATGCATCCAAAAAAACCTGACTTCACCTTGCCCTCCTTCCCGCCACCGGCCCGGCGCAGCTTTATCGCAGGCTTGGGCAGCGGGCTTGGCGCCCTTGCGGTCTTTCCTGCCTGGGCCCAGTTCAGGGTAGAGGTCTCCGGTGTGGGGCTGACCCAATTGCCTATCGCCGTCGCCGCCTTTCGCGGCGACGCGCAGTCTCCGCAAAAAATTGCCGCCATTGTCCAGGCCGACCTGGAGCGCAGTGGGCAGTTTCGCGCGGTTGACGCCACGGGTGCCACGCTGGACGAAAGCTCCCGCCCCGACCTGGCGCCTTGGCGCCAGCGCAGCGCCGATTCCTTGCTGACCGGCAGCACCACGCGACTGGCTGATGGCCGCTATGACGTGCGTTGCCGCCTGTGGGACGTGGTGCGCGGACAGGATCTCGGCGGGCAGAGCTTTGTGGTGCCGCAAGGCGATCTGCGCCTGGCGGCCCACCGCATTGCCGACTTTGTCTATGAAAAACTCACTGGCGACAAGGGCGTGTTTTCCACCCGCATCGCCTATGTCACCAAAGCCGGTCAGCGCTACAGCCTGTGGGTGGCCGACTCGGACGGCGAAGGCGCGCAGTCGGCCCTGACCAGCCCCGAACCCATCATCTCGCCGTCCTGGTCGCCCAATGGGTCCCAACTGGCGTATGTGTCTTTCGAATCACGCAAACCGGTCATCTATGCCCATGAGATTGCCTCCGGCAAGCGGCGCCTGCTGGCCAATTTCCGCGGCTCCAACAGCGCGCCGGTCTGGGCACCTGACGGCAGCCAGCTGGTTGCCACGCTCAGCCGCGACGGTGGCTCGCAGCTGTACGCTCTATCCGCAGCCGGGGGCGAGCCGCGCCGCCTGACACAGTCGGCCAGCATCGATACCGAGCCTGCGTTTTCTCCAGACGGCAGGTTGATCTATTTCGTCAGCGACCGTGGCGGCTCACCGCAGATCTACCGCATGGGCGCAGGCGGCGGCAATGTGGAGCGGGTGACCTTTACCGGGAGTTACAACATATCACCAGCGGTCAGCCCGGATGGCCGGTGGTTGGCCTATATTTCCCGCATAGGCGGCGCCTTCAAGCTGCACCTGATGGAGCTGGGCAAGGGAACCGCCATTGCCCTGACCGACACCACTGCGGACGAAAGCCCCAGCTTTGCACCCAACAGCCGCCTGATCGTCTATGCCACGCAACAGGGCGGCCGGGAGGCGCTGGTAACCACCACGCTGGACGGAAAAATCAAGGCCCGCCTGACCGGCGCCACAGGAGACATACGTGAGCCGGACTGGGGACCCTTCCAGCGCTGACCGGCTCAACCCGATTTTTGATTTCTACATTCCGAGGTACTTATGAAACGCATTTTGATTTCCATCGCCGCCACCGTGGCCCTGACTGCTGCCCTGGTGGGTTGCGGCTCCAGCGTCAAGCTCAACGACGTGCCGGTGGAAAACCGCACACCCGTCGTGACCAGTCCCTCCGATGGCGCAGCCGCCAGCCGGGTCGAACCGGTACAAATTGGCGCCACTGACCTCAATGGCGTCGGCCCCACTGGCGTGGCCAAGGTGATTTATTTTGACTACGACAGCTTTGTCATCAAGCCCGAATTCCAGGCCGTGGTTGAAGCCCATGCCCGTTTTCTGAGTGCCAACAAGGCGCGCAAGATGGCGATTGATGGCCACACTGATGATCGCGGTGGGCGTGAGTACAACCTGGCTCTGGGACAAAAACGCGCAGAATCCGTGCGCCGGGCCATGGGTTTGCTGGGCGTGACGGATGCGCAGGTGGAAGCAGTCAGCTTTGGCAAGGAAAAACCTGCCGTCGCTGGCGCCGATGAAGCGGCCTATGCCAAAAACCGCCGCGCTGAAATTTTCTACCGTTAAGCCGGAGCACTGACCTTGAAGAACTTTCGCAACGGTCTGGCCGCCATGGTGTGCGTGCTGGCTGGCCTGGTCACTTCGCAAGCCCATGCTGCGCTTTTCGAGGACAGCGATGCGCGCAAAGCCATTCTCGAGTTGCGCCAGCGGCTGGACAGCTCCCAGCAGGAACTGCGCAAAGCCAGCGAGGACAACGCCCAGCTGCGGCGCAGCCTGCTTGACCTGTCGTCGCAGATCGATGCGCTGCGGGCTGAACTGGCCCGGATGCGTGGCCAGGAAGAGCTGATGGCGCGCGATCTGGCCGAAGTCCAGCGCCGGCAAAAGGATTTGTCGCAAGGCGTGGACGAGCGCTTGCGCAAATTTGAACCCTCCAAGGTCACCGTCGATGGCAAGGAGTTTGTGGCGGACCCCGCAGAGAAGCAGGAGTTCGATGCGGCACTGGCCATTTTCCGCAAAGGCGAGTTCGCCCCGGCCCAGACCGCTTTTGGAAATTTTCTCAAACGCTACCCGCAGACAGGCTACAGGCCGGTGGCCCTGTTCTGGCTGGGTAATGCCCAGTACGCGCTGCGCAACTACCGCGACGCGGTCACCAATTTTCGCTCGCTCGTGCAGGCTGATCCCGAGCATGTACGTGCGCCTGAAGCCGTGCTGGCCATCGCCAATTGCCAGGTTGAGCTCAAGGACGTCAAGGCCGCCCGCAAGACACTGGAAGACCTGGTCAAGGCCTATCCACAATCGGAAGCTGCGTCGGTTGCCAAAGAGCGCCTGACAAAACTCAAGTAAGTCCCCGGTCATGGATCCCGGATCGAGTCCGGGATGACAAGCGAGCTCCTTGTTCCACTCCCCCTAAAATCGGGGAATGGACATCTACCAACTCAACGCCCTCACCACCCAGGTTCTCTGGGCGGCCTTTATTCTTGCCGCGCTGTTTGGCGCCATCGCGCAGCGTACCCACTTTTGCACCATGGGCGCGGTCAGCGACATCGTCAACATGGGCGACTGGACGCGCATGCGCATGTGGGGCATGGCCATTGGTGTGGCCATGATCGGTTTTTACGGCATGGCCGCTGCGGGGTTGATTGATCCCTCCAAGACGCTCTACGCGTCCAACCGTTTCATCTGGCTGTCCGCTCTGGTGGGTGGCCTGCTGTTTGGCTTTGGCATGGTGCTGGCATCGGGCTGCGGCAGCAAGACGCTGGTGCGCATAGGCGGCGGAAACCTCAAATCGCTGGTGGTGTTTCTTGTCATGGGGGTGGCTGCCTTCGCCACGCTCAAAGGCATCACAGCTGTGCTGCGTGTCGCCACCGTGGACCGTGTGGCTATCGACTTCACCAGCAACGCCGCCTTGTCCAACTGGGCTGCTGGCGTATTGGGCGTGTCGCCAGTCATGGCCGGGCTGACGATTGCGCTGATCCTGGGTGGCGGTCTTATTGTCTGGGCCCTGGCGGGGCCGGACTTTCGCCGTTTTGACAATCTGCTGGCTGGCCTGGGCATAGGCGCCGTGATCGCCGCCATGTGGTGGGTCAGCGGCCGGATGGGTTATGTGGCCGAGCATCCCGATACCCTGCAGGAAGCGTTTCTGGCCACCAACTCTGGCCGCATGGAAGCCCTGAGTTTTGTCTCGCCCGTGGCCTACACCGTGGACTGGCTCATGTTTTTCAGCGACAAATCCAAGCTGCTGACCATTGGCATCGTTGCCGTGTTTGGCGTGGTGGCCGGTTCGGCGCTTTATTCGCTGCTGTCCCGAAGCTTTCGCTGGGAAGGATTTCGCGATGCCGAAGACACCGGCAACCACCTGGTGGGTGCGGTGCTGATGGGCGTGGGCGGCGTGACTGCGATGGGCTGCACCATCGGCCAGGGTCTGTCGGGTATTTCTACGCTGAGTGCGACAAGCTTTGTGGCGGTCGCCGCCATCATTGTGGGCTGCGTGGCTGGTGTGCGTTACCAGGTCTGGCGGATGGAGCGCAGCGTCTAGTGGATGCTGACCTTGAGCGGCGCTTCGGCGGGCTCGCGCGCCTTTACGGCGTTGCCGGTGCTCAAAGAATTCGCGCTGCTCATGTGGTGGTGGTTGGCCTGGGCGGCGTTGGCTCCTGGGCCGCCGAGGCCCTGGCGCGCAGCGGTGTGGCGCGGCTGACGCTGATTGACCTGGACCATATTGCCGAATCCAACATCAACCGGCAAATCCACGCCCTGGACATCACCTTGGGACAAGCCAAGGTGCAGGCGATGCGCGAACGCATAACCCACATCAACCCTGCATGCGATGTGTCTTGTGTTGAAGAGTTTGTGGACGCGAGCAACTGGCCGGATATCGCCGGGATCAAAGGTGACGTTGCTGTGATTGACGCCTGCGATCAGGTACGCGCCAAAACCGCCATGGCGGCCTGGGCCATCCAGCACAAGGTCAACTTCATCAGCGTGGGCGCGGCCGGCGGCAAACGCCACGCGCACAAGGTCGATGTTGACGACTTGTCGCTCGTCACGCACGACCCCCTGCTGGCGCAACTGCGCTACCGTCTGCGCAAGGAGCAGGGCGCGGCACGCAAGGGAAAAATCGGCGTGGCCTGCGTCTTCAGCCGCGAGGCGGTGATGCAGCCTGCGGCCACGGCCCAGTCGGCAAACGAGGCCTTGGCGCAAGGCGCAGAGGACCCGGTTTGCGAGCTTGCGGATGGTGCGTCAAGTGATGGCAGCCTCAATTGCCACGGCTATGGTTCTGTCGTGAGTGTCACCTCGACCTTTGGCCTGTGCGCAGCCGGCTGGGTGCTCGGCAAAATTGCAGGGTGAGTTTGCGGAGCATCAAAAAATGACGCTATAATTCAAGGCTTTGCTGCACACGATGCAGTGAAAACCGGGAACACCGGAAACGGTGTGCCTCGGGGCCTTAGCTCAGTTGGTAGAGCAGCGGACTTTTAATCCGTTTGTCGTGGGTTCGACCCCCGCAGGCCCCACCAGATATTGAAAGCGCCTGACTGAAAAGTCAGGCGCTTTTTCTTTGCCTCATCCCATCACGGACGGTGCGAGGTCAGCCAGAGTATCCAAGCAGCGGTACCTCAAGATGTGCCTGCCTGGCCACCCGGATGCAGTCCTTCATATGTTCCTCACCGAGGTAGCGAATCGCTGCGTAGCCGACAGCGGCAGAGACGATCTGGCCGGCGAAGGGAACGTATTTCGCGAGTTGCTTGGTGGTCAACCGCATGCCGATTTTTGTGGCTGCCTTGATGACGAGGTCACGGCTGATCGAGGGTCGGCAGGGATTCATGTAAAACCCAGCAGAAATGGACCTAAGTCCCTGTCGCTGTTGGATTTTTTTTGCTTCCACCGGCGAGCAGGCGTCAGAGGAAACGGCATATACGCGCGCTTATGGCGATTAAAATCACCGCTGAGGCCTCGGCTTCCCCGCTTCAACCCTCCCTGAGCGGGCCTGGAATATCTAGGTTCACAACCCGGCTTCGTGTCGGGTTCTTTTTTTGCGACGTTTAGAAGGTTGCCGGAATGATGGTGGCGTCGAAGTTCAAAGGACCGATCTTCCGCCGGAAGTCCAGCGTGTAGTCACCAAACCGGTTGATGTGCGCCGTGCGGAACGGCGCCAGGCCCGCCAGGATCTCCAGCGTGATCTCGGTCCCTTCGTCGCGAAGCTCCTGCAGCACCCTCGTCATGCCCACCACGTTATGCAGAATGATCATGTTGGCCACCAGGTGGTTGTACTTGATCACCTTACGCTGCTCGTGCCGGATGTTCTCGGCAATGATTCCCTCTCCCCCAAAGAATGACCATTGGGCAAAGCCGTTGAACTGCTCGCTCTTGTTGGTTTCGGCATGGATCACCTTGCGCAGCCCGACATCGCCGATGTAGCTCAGCAGGAACATGGTCCGGATGACCTTGCCGAGTTCCACAAACGCGAAATACAGCTTGTTCTTGCGGCTGTAAGTGCCCAGCCGGCGCAGGATGGCCGACGGCGTGATCTTGCCGGTCTTGATGGAAACCGCTACCCGCAGCATCGCCGGCAAATGCAGTTCAATCAGCCGCCAGTCAATCACGTCGCTGAACAGCGCATTGATGTTCTTGTAAGCATTGCCCGGCTCCGGGCGATGGAATTTGAGATCCTGGATGCCCCGGATGCGCGGCATGAGCTGAATACCGAGCAAGTGCGCCAGCGCGAAAACCGGGTAACTCTGGGCCTGGGTGTCCCCGTGAATCGTGTCCGGACGAATGTCCGATTCGTTGGTCATCAGCCCGTCAAGGATGTGGATGCCCTCATAGGTGCCGCAGGAAATGAAATGGCTGAACAGCGCGATGAACTTGTCGGACACATGGTAATAACCGATGCCGCCGTACCCGCCATAGCGAATATGGTGCTCGGAGAGCAAGTTTTGCTCATACAGGTTCCACTTGGTGCCGTCGGCCGACGCATGCTTTCCGGTGCCCCAGTAGCCTGGCAGCTCAAACTTGTTGTAGGCGTTGATCACCTTCACGATGGCCTTGTCCAGCAGGTCTTCGCTGACGTATTTCAGATTGAGCCAGGAGATCTGCCGGCGGCTCAGCCCTTTGATGGATTTGGCGGTCTGGACCGGCCCCAGGTTGCAGCCATAGCAAAACAACGTCGTGATGACGCGCATGCGCAGGTCCTCTAGGCGGCTGTCGGTCCCGGCCAATGGCCGGAACAGCTTGTGGAGGTCCAGCCAGCGCTCGGTGTCGATCATGACGTCCACAATGCTGGCCGCCTCCATACGCTCGGTGATCAGGGCGTCGATCCGCGCGGCCGCCTCGACGATTTCTGAGCGCGGCGGTTTCCGCAGGATCAGGCGGCCGTCGACGATCTCGGCATGGGCGTTTTCTGGGAAAGTGGCGTCGATGTCGCGGGCCCGCTGGGACATCGCCGATTTGAGCATCGCCACAAAGGTGCCGGGATCTGTCTCGATGCCGGTGACCTGGCCATAGTCGCCGATTTCTTTTTCAAAGGTTTCGTCATCGACCAGCTGCTCGCGGTAGTCGTCATAGCGCTCGCCGTACTTGATGAAGAGATCGCCCGATTTCAGGTCGTCCTTGACCGCATGCATGACCGCCAGCTCAAAATACCGGCGGTAAACAGCCTCTGCCCGGCCCTTGCCGGATGGCCTGAGCAGCACCAACCGTTTCCACTGAGCTGACATCCAGCGGAGATCCTTGTCTTCACTCAGGCCGAGCGTGTCCAGCAGGACAATGTCCGTGCGGTTGTCGCGCAGCTTGTAAAGGGCCTCGATCAGCCGTTCCACCACCTGGTCTTCGCTGCTGGCCTTGGGCGAGGCAATGCCGATGCAGTTGAGCAGCTGGGCCCGGACCATCTTGTAGGGCTGCAGCAGGAAAGGCAGATGGTTGCGGCCGGCATAGGCCAGGTGCTGCTCGCATTCGTTGAGCAGCTCTTCCACGTCGGCCACCAGGGTCGTGCCGATGGCGTCCACGCGCTGGGTGTCCGTGCCCTCCAGCTGGTAGGCGCCCAGGATGTCTTTGAGCTGGCCGACCAGCATGTCGGTTTTCTGGACCCGTTCCTGCTGAAATGAGAGCAATTTCTGCCTGGCGTTGTTTTCCAGGTTCTGCATGAGTCGAATAAACAGGTCCGCAGCATCATCCAGGGACTGGGCATGCTGCGCCCGGATGAAGATTACCGCCAGGGCGTAGCGCTTTTGCGGCTTGAGCTCGGCCATTTCGGACGCATCAAGCGCGCGCGCCAGGTGCCGGAACTGCTTTAGTTTGGGCACCGGCACGTCGGGCTTGGGAAGTTGCTCCACCAGGTACTGCAAGCGCCGGATGTGTTGGATGTAGGTGCGCGTTTCCTTGTTGGTCGGCCGCTTGGGTTCGCGCTTAAGCATTTGCCAGGCAGAAACCGACTCGCCGGTGGCGGTTTTAAGCAAGCTGTCGATCAGGGTCCGGGTATGGGTTGTCAGCTGGTTGGTGATGGCGGAGAAATACCGGTCGTTGCTCTTTTCCCGGGCTCGAAACGCCATCCGGTCCAGCGTTGAGAAGGCAGGCAATTCGTAACGATGGTGGACCAGTTCCTCCAGCATCACGTTGATGATGTCGGCCACCGCGTGTTTGGTCTCGGCCGCCGTGTCGGCCACGACCTCCAGCCAAGCGTGGCCCGCCGGGTTCAAGGGTTTGACATTCAGGTGCCGGCGCAGAGCCGTAAATAGCGCCGTGCGCAAGCCCGAGGCCTCGAAGCGCTTGAGGTCTGCCGCAGGAGGTGGCCGAACCACGCCCACCTGCTGCGCAATGTGCTCCCGGATCACTGGCGGCACTTCGACCAGGGGGATGAAATACCCCAGGCGCTGGAAAATTTTGAGGTGGATCAGCGCCGCCATGCGCGGCAAGGCGCGCTTGCCGACGCCTGCAGCCAGGAGTTGCTCCTCCTCGGTGGGCGTGTAAAGCTCCGCCAGCTCACGCGGTGTCGGATCGGGTTTCAGGCTGGGATAGGCCGTCTCATGGAGCGTGGTCATTCGCGGGGACTATCCCGCCTGGCGGCAATGCTTCCCATCGCCTCAATCCCAGTAGGTGTCGGTCGCGGGTTCGTGAAACGAGGTTTCCAGCAGGCACTGGTTGTCCTCGGCGATGCGGTACATGTCATCCAGCAGCGTGGCGATCACCTCGTCCAGCAAGTCACGGGACAGGTAGGGAACCGCCAGTTCGTAGAGCGTGCCCTCGGTGTTCAGGCGTTGCATGGCAAAACGCTCGAAGCAGGTTTGCTCGATCAGCCGGTGGCCGCGGGCCAGGCCGCGCGACTGCTTGCTGAAGCGGGCCAGCACCAGCGTGACGCGCAGGACCGCCACGGGCGTCGCTCCCTCGTCCAGCGGGCGGGGAACTTCGGCCTGTTCGGTCAGCAACGGCAAAGGCAATGGTGGCTGCGGAACTGCCGGCGCCAGAGCAGGCAAGCCCTGCTCGAACCGGGCTTGCAGACTGGAATCCGAGGCACCCAGGTAGCGCATGGCCGATTTGACGTCCTTCCAGCCGACGTATTCCATCAGCTCCTTGATGTCCCAGCCGCTGGCGCGGGCCCAGCCGGCAAAGCCGCGGCGCATGGAATGGCTGCTGTATTCCTCGGGCGATTCAACGCCGGCTTCGGCGAACAGGCTGCGCAGCAATGGGATCAGGCTGTTGGCATGCAGGCTTTCGTCGGCGACATGGCCCCAGCGGTCGATCTTGCGGAACACCGGGCCCTCGGTCAAACCGGCTAGGCTGACCCAGGCATTGAAGGCGTCCACAGCGCACAGGCGGGACAACGCTGGGCATTGGAAGGTTCGGCCTTGCAACTGCCTGTCCCCTTTGCTGCGGCCCAGGTAGCAGGCCATGCCCTGGCCGGCGGTGACTTCGGTGTTTTCAATGCGTAGGTTGACCAGCTCGTCGGAGCGAAAGCCGCGCCAAAACCCCAGCAGCATCAAGCTGCGGTTGCGCGTGTGGCGCAGCAAGGCCGGCCGGTCGCCGGAGCGCTGGGCATTGCCGATTGCGGCATCGAGCCATTGGTCGACCTGTTGGAGCACCACCAGTTCCAGGGGCCGCGCGCGCTTTTCTGGCACGGTGTGAACGGAACGAATGCCCTTGAGGACCTGGCGCACCAGGGGCGACTTGGTGGGATCAGGAAAGCCTTGGTCGGTATGCCACCGCGATAGCGCCGCCAGGCGCTGGCGCAGTGTGTTGATGGCCAGAGTTGGCGCATGGTCAGCCAAGTAGCGGGAGATTGCATCGGCGGTGGACGGTAGCAGGCCTTTCCACTCGATTTCAAAATGACGGATGGCCGAAGCGTAACTCCTGCGCGTGTTGCCGCGCTCGGCAGCCTCGATGTATTGGGCAAGACGGCTCATATCACTGTCGTTGGAGTCATGCTTTTTGGATATTGCCGTGCCTCAACGCAGGGATTATGGGCAGCAGTAAACAGGCGGCGAGGATTTTTAGCGAGATTACACGATTTGTTAATAGGCACAATGGATACTGTGCGCGATGCGGTCCACCATCAACTACCTTGCCGTACCCGATTCACTTCGAGTCACGCGCAGTCACGCTATTTCGAAACTCGCAGTTAGCCTTGCGGCTTCTGCACCAGCCGGATCACGCTCGAAAAGTCCAGCGCGCCACTGCCTGTCAGGCTATGCGCCGCGTACAAGTTGCGGGCTAAGCCGCCAAGCGGTGTGGCGGCACGCACGGCCGCAGCGTTTTCCTGCGCCAACCCCAAGTCCTTGAGCATCAAATCTGTGCCGAATCCTCCGGCGTAGTTCTTTGACGCGGGCGAGGTTTCCATGACACCCGGCATGGGGTTGTACTTTTCAAGCGCCCAGTTGCCGCCCGAACTGCGGCGCATGATTTCGGAAAGAACTTTCGGGTCCAGGCCATTGGCCACGCCCAGGGCAAGCGCTTCCGACGTGCCAATCATCAGGATGCCCAGCAGCATGTTGTTGCAGATCTTGGCTGTCTGGCCTGCCCCAACCTCGCCCGCATGGAAGATGTTCTGCCCCATTTTCTCCAACAAGGGGCGGGCGCGCTCCAAGTCATCAGCACTGCCGCCGACCATGAAGGTCAGCGTACCGGCCACGGCGCCACCGGTACCACCCGAGACAGGGGCGTCGATGCAAGGGATCTTAAGCTTGGCGGCGGCTTGCGCCACCTTGCGCGAGCTGGCTGCCGAAATCGTGCTGCTGTCGATGACCAGCGTGCCTGCAGGCAGTCGCGCCAGAAGGCCTGACTGGCCATTGCCCAGATAAAGCGACTCGACATGCTGGCTGGCCGGTAGCATGCTGATGACGACCTCCACACCACGCACCGCGTCCTCTGCCGAACCCGCAATGCGCAGGCCCTCGGACTCCAGCCGCTTGCAAGCCTCCTCGGACAGGTCGAAACCGGCCACCTCATGTCCCGCCTTGCGCAGGTTCAGGGCCATCGGCCCGCCCATGTTGCCCAAGCCGATAAATGCGATCTTCATTTGTGTGTCTCCTTTTGTGTGTCAGGTTCAGGCCAGCGCGGCCAGCGGGTGCGGAGCGGCGAAGCGGGGTTCGAAATGTTCGGCCAGCCACTCCGGCGTCACGTGTTCCAGCCGGTCAGGCGTCCAGCGCGGATTGCGGTCGCGATCGATCAGCAGCGCGCGGATGCCTTCGGCAAAGTCAGGATGCGCGCAGCAGCCCAGCGATGCACGGTATTCCAGGCGAAACACCTCGGCCAGCGACAGGTGCTGCACGCGCTTCCAGAGTTCAAACGCCAGCGCTGCGGAGGTCGGCGAGCCTTTCACGAAATTCGCCGCAGCGGCCGTCAGCCAGGCATCGTCGCTCTGCAGGCCGCGCAAGCGCTGGGCGATGTCGAT
>JAKFXR010000007.1 GCA_021731285.1 Polaromonas sp.
ATACAGCGGGGGCTCCCCGGGTGCTTCAAAAAACACAAACTGGTTTATCAGCAGGCTGCCGACGATGGGGCCGGTGATGCGGTAGAAAGTGTGGCTGCCTTGCTGCCAGCTTTCGATGGTTTTGCTCTGGCGGGTCCAGAAGTCCAGCGGCAGGGCCAGCGAGCCGGCGTACAGCATGTCGCCGTCTTCCAGCGCCTTGTCGTTCTGGTAGTCGTCGGTGGCCAGGCCCAGGGCCCGGGCCTTGACGCGCATGTTGATGTCCTTGGACACCAGCACCACCTCACGCGGGGCGTACTCCTTGCGCAGGGCTTCCACCACGCCGAGGATCTGGTTGTCGGCCTTGCCCTGCGGCAGGCTCATCGGCAGCGAATAGTCCAGCGGCTTGGTCTGGAAGAAGAGGCAGCCGCCGGCTTCGCGGTGGCCGGTGGTGTCGAGCTTGAGCCCTTTGGCGATGTCGGCACCGCTGGTGCCGGCCAGCGCGTCAAGTGTGCGGCTGGTCTGGCGGGCGTTGCGCGCCACTTCGGTCATGCCTTTTTTATGCCCATCGAGTTCCTCGAGCACGATCATGGGCAGGAAGATGTCATGTTCCTCGAAGCGGAACAGGCACATCGGGTCGTGCATCAGTACGTTGGTGTCCAGCACGAACAGCTTGGTCGGGCCCGTGTGTTTGGGCTTTTTCGGTTTGGCGGCGGCTTGGGGCCGCACGGGCGCCTGGGCGCCGTGGTAACTTTCCGTCCCCGTCTTCGCTGAGCGGCCCGTTTCCTTGGGCAGGTAGGCCTGGGGGTGCTCATCCTCGGCATCTCCCCCGGCAGAGCGGTGGTTAAAAAGCTCCAGCGCCGCCGGCTTATGGGCCGGCTCGGCCTGTTCCGTCTTTCGTCCCGCCCTGGAATGTGCCCGGGCCGGCGCATCCAAGGCGTCGGTGGAGAGCAGGGCGGCACGTTTCGTCGGGGCGGGGGGCAGGGGCATGGTGCTTGAAGCTCGCTGGGTAGTGGGGGTTCTGAAAGCAAAAAAGCCGCCTGGATACCAGGGCGGCTTTTTCGTTGGACGCAGTCGCTAGGGTCAACAGCATGAAGTCACTATACACGACCTGTGCCCTCCCCCACAGGCTGTTTTCTTGCTTTTCAGGCTGCTTTTTTCAGGGCCTTGACCGCCTTGAGCACGTCGTCAACGTGGCCCGGCACTTTCAGGCCGCGCCACTCTTCCTTGAGCATGCCGTCCGCGCCCACCAGAAAGGTGCTGCGCTCGATGCCCTTGACCTTCTTGCCGTACATGATCTTGTTCTTGACCACGCCGAACATGTGGCACATTTTTTCTTCGGTGTCGGCGATCAGCTCGAAAGGCAGCTCGAGTTTGGCCTTGAATTCGTCGTGCGACTTCATGTTGTCGCGCGAGACGCCGAACACGGTGGCGCCGGCCTTGACGAAATCCTTGTAGCGGTCACGAAACTGCATGGCTTCGGTGGTGCAGCCGGGGGTGTTGTCTTTGGGGTAGAAGTACAGGACAACAACGTGGCCCAGGTGGGTTTGGTTGGAAACCTTGATGCCGCTGGTGGCATTGGCTTCAAATTCGGGGAGTGGTTTATTGACGACGACTGCCATACTGCTTGGACCCTGACGAAAGTAGTTGTAATTAGCCGTTGGCCTCTGGGAACAACATTTGGGCAAGCCCTGCTGTTGGTACCAAATGCAACCCTAGATTTTACCCTGAAAGCATCAGGCGCCCGCAGCTGTCACGCCATCTGGCTGACCCGCCGGCTCGATGAGGAGGGCCGTCACCACGTTGCGGCCTTCCCCCGCGAGGATGTTGTAGGTGCGGCAAGCGGCCAACGTGTCCATGGTTTCGATGCCGATGCGCGCGGCCATCAGGCTGCGCAGAAAAGCCGGCGGCGGAAACCGCAGGCGGGCGCCGCTGCCGAAAATCACCAGTTCCGGCCGGGTCTCGGCCAGGCGTTCGAAGTGCGCCGCGGTCAGGTCTTCAAAACGCGCGCAGTCCCAGGCAAATTTTTCGCCGCGCGAGCCGATCACCACGCTGTGCTCGATTTTCTCGGCCACCCCCTGGTTGCCCAAACCAATCCAGCCGGGGCCGTAGCCAAGGATGGACTGGACGTCGAGGCGATCGGGCTGGAGTTTCATGCGGTGCTCAGGAGGAAGCGCGCGTGCTGCGGAGCAGCAAAAGCGCGGATTTATGTGGTCAAATTATAGATTCCGCCCGGATTTCTCCTTATCAACCCGCCCCTTGCGCCTTCGCAGGCATTGCATTTGCCGAGAACCACCACCGCCATGAAATTGATCACCAAATCCGCCAAATTGGCCAATGTGCTGTACGACATCCGCGGCCCGATCATGGACGCCGCCAAGCAGATGGAGGAAGAAGGGCAAAAGCTGATCAAGCTCAACCTCGGCAATCTCGCGGTGTTCGGCTTCGACGCGCCGGAGGAAGTCCAGCAGGACATGATCCGCAACCTGCCCGCGTCCGCCGGTTATTCGGACAGCAAGGGCATTTTCGCGGCGCGCAAGGCCGTCATGCACGAGACGCAGAAGCAGGGCATCAAGGGCGTGACGCTCGACGACATCTACCTGGGCAATGGCGCGAGCGAGTTGATCTCGATGGCCACCAATGCCTTGCTCGACGATGGTGACGAATTGTTACTGCCGTCGCCGGACTACCCGCTGTGGACGGCGTCCACCAGCCTGTCGGGCGGCACGCCGGTGCACTACCTGTGCGACGAAGACAACGGCTGGATGCCCAACCTGGCCGACGTGCGCGCCCGAATCACGCCCAAAACCAAGGGCATCGTGGTCATCAACCCGAACAACCCGACCGGCGCGCTGTATTCCGACGAGCTGCTGCGCGGCATCGTGGCCATCGCCCGTGAGCACGGTCTGGTGATCCTGGCCGACGAGGTGTACGACAAGGTGCTGTACGACGGCGTGAAACACACGGCCATCGCCAGCCTGTCGACCGACGTGCTGACGCTGACGTTCAACTCCCTGTCCAAGAGCTACCGCTCCTGCGGTTACCGCGCCGGCTGGCTGGTGGTGTCCGGCCCCAAAAAACAGGCGCAGGACTACATCGAAGGCCTGAACATGCTGGCCAACATGAAGCTGTGCTCCAACGTGCCTGGGCAATGGGCGATCCAGACCGCGCTCGGGGGTTACCAGAGCATCAACGACCTGACGTGCGAAGGCGGTCGCCTGCGCCGCCAGCGCGACCTGGCCTATGAGCTCATCACCGCCATTCCGGGAGTCAGCTGCGTCAAGCCAAGTGCGGCGCTGTATATGTTTCCGCGGCTCGACCCCGAGGTCTACCCGATCAAGGATGACCGGCAATTTTTCCTGGAGCTGCTCAAGGAAACCAAGGTCATGCTGGTGCAGGGCACGGGTTTCAACTGGGCCGCGCCTGACCACTTCCGTATTGTTTTCCTGCCGCACGAAGAAGACCTGCGTGAGGCCATCAACCGGATTGCCCAATTCCTTGAAAGCCGCAGGAGCAAAACAGGCGCAAGCCAGACACCCAAAGCGGCTTTGGTGAGCTAACGTATTTTTGAACAGAAGAACATGACATCGACGAATCTGAAACCGATCAAAGTAGGCCTGCTGGGCATGGGCACTGTGGGCAGCGGTGTGTTTACCGTGCTCAAGCGCAACCAGGAAGAAATTTTTCGCCGGGCCGGCCGCCGCATTGAAATTGCCGTGGTGGCGGATCTGGACACCACGCGTGCGCAGGCCGCAGCCGGCGCCGGCGTCAAGGTGGTGGCTGATGCCCGCGCGGTGATTGCCGACCCATCGATTGACATCGTGATCGAGTTGATAGGTGGCTATGGCATCGCGCGCCAGCTCGTGATGGAGGCCATTGCTGCAGGCAAACACGTGGTGACCGCCAACAAGGCCTTGCTGGCAGTGCACGGCACCGAGATTTTTGCCGCGGCCCACAAGCACGGCGTGATGGTGGCGTTTGAGGCCGCGGTGGCGGGTGGTATTCCCATCATCAAGGCGCTGCGCGAAGGCCTGACCGCCAACCGCATCGAGTGGATTGCCGGCATCATCAACGGCACCACCAATTTCATCCTGAGTGAAATGCGCGACAAGGGCCTGGACTTTGACGTGGTGCTCAAGGAAGCGCAGCGCCTGGGTTATGCAGAAGCCGACCCGACTTTCGACATCGAAGGCGTGGACGCCGCGCACAAGGCCACGCTGATGTCGGCGATTGCCTTTGGCATCCCGGTGCAGTTTGACAAGGCCTATGTCGAGGGCATCACCAAACTGGGCGCGCAGGACATCAGATACGCCGAGCAGCTCGGCTACCGCATCAAGCTGCTGGGCATCACCAAGAAGACGGCCAAGGGCATTGAGCTGCGGGTGCACCCCAGCCTGGTGCCGGCCAAACGGCTGATCGCCAATGTCGAAGGCGCCATGAACGCCGTGGTGGTACAGGGCGACGCCGTGGGCACCACGCTGTACTACGGCAAGGGCGCGGGCAGCGAGCCCACGGCAAGTGCTGTGATTGCCGATCTGGTGGACATTGCACGTCTGCACGGCGCAGACGCAGCGCAGCGCGTGCCGCACCTGGCCTTTCAGCCGCAGTCCATGAGCGACATGCCGATCCTTCCCATGGGCGAGGTGGTCACCAGCTATTACCTGCGGTTGAATGTGGCCGACCAGGCGGGTGTACTCGCCAAAGTCACCGGCATCCTGGCCGAAGCCGGCATCAGCATCGATGCCATGCTGCAGCGCGAAGCCGATGAAGTGGGTGGTGAAGGCTCTACCCACACCGACCTGATCATCCTCACGCACGACTGTGTGGAGGCGAAGATGAATGCGGCACTGGCGCAGATGCAGGCACTGCCAACGGTGTTGTCGCCGATCACACGCATCCGCAAGGAAGAGCTGGCCTGATGCTGTATATCTCTACTCGCGGAGATGCGAGCCGCAAGCACTTTTGTGAAATCCTGCTCGAGGGTCTGGCACCTGACGGTGGTCTTTATCTGCCCGAGACCTATCCGCAGGTGGACGCGGCCACGCTGGAAAGCTGGCGCGGTCTGCCTTACGCAAGCCTGGCCTTTGAAATCCTCTCGCTGTACATCGACGACATTCCGGCTGCGGACCTGAGGGCCCTGTGCGAGAAGACGTACACCGAAGAAGTCTTTGGCAGCAAAGCCATCGTGCCGCTGCGCAAGCTGGAAGATGCTTCGACAGGCTCGGCACGCACGGATGTCTATCTCGAAGGCTTGTCCAACGGCCCGACCCTGGCCTTCAAGGACATGGCCATGCAACTGCTTGGCAACCTGTTTGAGTACGAACTGGCGCGCCGCGGCGAAGAACTCAACATCCTGGGCGCCACCAGCGGCGACACCGGCAGCGCGGCAGAGTACGCCATGCGCGGGAAAAAGGGCGTGCGGGTGTTCATGACCTCGCCGCAGGGTCGCATGAGTCCCTTCCAGCAGGCGCAGATGTTCAGCCTGCAGGATGCCAACATCCACAACCTTGCGCTGGAGGGTGTGTTTGACGATTGCCAGGACATCGTGAAGGCGGTGTCCAATGACCTGGCCTTCAAGCGCAAGTACAAGATTGGCACGGTCAACTCGATCAACTGGGCGAGGTTGCTGGCACAGGTCGTGTATTACTTTGCAGGCTATTTGCAGGCCACGGCCGCCGGCAGCAGCGGCAAGGTCAGCTTCACCGTTCCTTCAGGCAACTTTGGCAATGTCTGCGCCGGTCACGTCGCCCGCATGATGGGGCTGCCGATTGAAAAGCTGGTGGTGGCCACCAACGAGAACGACGTGCTGGACGAGTTTTTCCGCACCGGCGTGTACCGGGTGCGCGGCAGTGCCGACACGCATGAGACCTCCAGTCCGTCGATGGACATTTCCAAGGCTTCGAATTTCGAACGCTTTGTGTTTGACCTGTTGGGGCGTGACGCAGCACGCGTTGCTGATCTGTTCGGTGCGCAGTTGTCAAAGCAGGGGCGTTTTGACCTGAGTGGCGATGCCGCCTTTCAGTCGGCCGCTCGGCGCTACGGTTTTGTCAGCGGCAAAAGCACCCATGCGGACCGCCTGCAGACCATACGCGATACCTATGCGCGCTTTGACCTGATGATTGACACGCATACCGCAGATGGCCTGAAGGTCGCACGTGCGCACCTGACGCCGAAGGTTCCCATGATCGTTCTGGAGACTGCGCTGCCTGTCAAGTTTGCAGCCACCATTGAAGAGGCGCTGGGCCGCTTGCCCCCGCGACCTGCAAAGTTTGAAGGCATGGAGGACTTGCCCAAGCGCGTGACCTTGCTGCCGGCTGATGTGGCGCTGGTGAAGGCCTACATCGCCAAACATGTGGATTAAATCGGCAATTTGCCCTTTGATCACGGGAATAGTGTGCTATTTAAATGATAGCAAATCAGGATCGGTGAAAAGAAATTTATGAACGTGGTTGCATTTGCCGGCTATTCCGGCTCGGGTAAGACAACGCTGGTTGAAAGCCTGATTCCGGCGCTCAAGCTGCGTGGGCTGAGGGTGTCGGTCGTCAAGCATGCACACCACAGCTTTGACATAGACCATCCCGGCAAGGACACCTACCGCCACCGGGAAGCCGGTGCCTTTGAGGTGGTGGCCGCGTCGGCAAACCGGCTGGCCTTGATCCGGGAGTTTGAGCAACCCACGACGCTGTCGGTGCACCACCTGATTGCCGAGTTGTATGACGGCGTTGACTGGGTGCTGGTGGAAGGCTTCAAGGACAGCGATCTGCTCAAGATAGAAATCTGGCGCGCGCCCTCGGCCGACTACGCCGGCAAGCCCGCCCGGTACCCGGACGACGACTTTGTGGTGGCTATCGCCACCGACTCGCCGGAGCAGTTGCCACAAGCCACCCTGCGGCCGGTGCTGGATATCAACGATGCCGATGCGCTGGCCGCGTGGCTGGTCGAGAATCAGGAACGATTTGTCTACCGCCCCGAGACGTATGCATGAACACCTCACGTCCGCCGCTTAAGCCGCTGGACGAAGCGCTTGCCGAACTGCTGGCCCACGCCGTAGCGCTGGCCGGCGTTGAAGCCATCTCCACCTTTGAGGCCGATGCGCGGGTGCTGGCTGCGGACGTGGTCTCCAGCCTTCAGGTACCACCAGAGGACAACAGCTCCATGGACGGTTATGCACTTCGCGTTGCCGACGTACCGCAAGCCGGGGTGGTGCTGAAGGTCTCGCAGCGCATTGCTGCTGGCAGCGCGGGGCAGGCGCTGGAGCCGGGCACTGCTGCACGCATCTTCACCGGTGCACCCATTCCTGCCGGCGCCGATGCTGTGGTGATGCAGGAAGACTGCGAAGCGCTGGCTGACCCTGCGGGTTGTATCAAGGTCATGCGGCCACCGCAACCGGCTCAGTGGATTCGCCGCGCCGGCGAAGATGTCACCCGCGGCAGCACCGTGCTCTCAAAAGGTGAGCGCTTGACACCCGCGTCACTTGGGCTGGCGGCCAGTATTGGCATGAGCGTGCTGTCCGTGGCGCGCAAGCCCAGGGTGGCGCTGTTTTCAACCGGCGACGAACTGGTGATGCCGGGCGACGTGTCCCCGGCCGAAATGCGCCCTGGCGCCATTTACAACTCCAACCGCTTTTTCCTGCGTGCCCTCTTGCTGCGCATGGGCTGTGAGGTCAGCGATTTCGGCATCGTGCCAGACCAGAGGGCGGCGACGCTGGATGCGCTGCGCAGTGCCAGCGAATCGAATGACCTGATCCTCACCAGTGGCGGCGTTTCCGTGGGCGAAGAGGACCACATCAAGCCTGCGGTGCAACAACTGGGGTCGCTTGATCTCTGGCAGATCGCCATCAAGCCGGGCAAGCCGTTTGCGTACGGCAAGGTTGGGCAGGCGCACTTTATCGGTTTGCCGGGCAATCCGGTGTCCAGCTTCATCACCTTTCTGGTGCTGGTGCGTCCCTTTCTTCTCAAGCTGCAAGGCGCCCGCGAGTTGACCGGGCCTGTGATGTCGATGCCGGCCCATTTCGACTGGCCACGTGCCGACAAGCGCCGCGAGTTTTTGCGGGTGCAGCGCAATGCGGCCGGTGGACTGGACCTGTTTGCGAACCAGAGCTCGGGCGTGCTGACTTCAGCGGTCTGGGGCGACGGTATGGTGGACAACCCGGCAGGGCAGACCATCACTCGCGGTGACCTCGTGCGTTTCATCCCGTTTTCGGAATTGATATGAAAGTCACCGTCAGATTTTTTGCCTCGATTCGTGAAGCCATAGGGCAGGGCAGTGAGTCGCTGGACACCACAGCGGGCAACCTGGCTGCATTGCGTGACGAGCTCATTGCCCGCGGCCCCGTCTATGCGGACAGCCTGGCGCGTGGCAAGGCCGTGCGTCTGGCGCTCAACCAGGTCATGAGTGACGAGTCTGCCCTGCTGACCGAAGGTTGTGAAGTGGCTTTTTTCCCGCCTGTCACCGGAGGCTGAGATGAGCACCCGCGTCAGCATACAGACCGCAGACTTCAGCCTCACAGAAGAGGTGCAGGCATTGCGTGCAGCTGACAAACGGGTGGGCGCCGTATGCAGCTTCGTGGGCACTGTCCGGGACCGCAATGACGGCAGCGACGTCAGTTCGATGGAGCTCGAGCATTACCCCGGCATGACTGAAAAAGCCATTGAAGCCATGATTGACGAGGCGCACCGGCGCTTTGATATTTATGCAGTCCGTGTGATCCACCGTGTCGGGGTGCTGGAGCCGCTGGACCAGATCGTGCTGGTGGCCGTGACCTCGGCGCACCGGGGGCAGAGCTTTCAGGCTTGCGAGTTTTTGATGGACTACCTCAAAACCCAGGCACCGTTCTGGAAAAAAGAGCGGACGCCCGATGGCGCGCGGTGGGTGGACGCCCGGGTCAGTGACGACGCCGCGCTGGCCAAGTGGGGCATTCAGGCCGGCAACGCCTGAGACCGCCCCTCTGCCTCAAACCTGCGCGCTGTTTTCCTTGCAACGCGGCACGAAGGCCGCACGGGCTTCGCTCTCCAGATCGGCCGTCAGCAACTGCAGCAATTGCACCAATTGGGCTCGCTGCTCCTGGTTGAGGGGGCCATCAGCCGGTCGTACGCGCGCTCGGCAGGCTGCTGCGCCTGCTGCAACAGCTCCAGCCCGCTGGCTGACAGCGAAATTGATAAATTGCGACGGCTGGCCGGCGCGGGGGCGCGCTGTATCAGCTGCCGCGACTCCAGACCGCGCAGCACACGCAGCACAGTGACCTTGTCAAAACCCAGAGCACGCCCCAGGGTGGACTGATCCAGCCCGGGGCTGGCGCGCAGCACACTGAGTACGCCAAACTGTGCAGGAGTCAGGCCGATGCTGCGGCACTCGTCCTCAAAAACGGCGGTGGATATCTGGTGGGTCCGGCGCAGCAGGAAGCCGGGGCGGGCGTAGAGGTTGGCAAGGTTGTCGAAGCTGGGAGCGGTCATGGTGCGGCAGTTGGAAAAACAGAAATCAGGAAATCAAAATCAGATGGACGGGCAGGCCATGCAGGTCAGGCGGGTTGCAGGGGTGCCGGCAGGCCTGGCGTTGCGCCGCTTTTTTCCCACGGTGGCAAGGGCGAGAGATGCAGCACCAGCCACTCCAGCAACATGTGGACCCGCGGCACAGCGATGCGGCTGGTGGGCACCAGGGCCTTGAGCCAGATGTCAGGCACTTCGTAAGGCTGCAGCACCTCCACGAGGTCGCCGCTTTGCAGGGCCGGTGCCGCCAGGTATTCCGCCAGGACGGCGATGCCGCCGCCAGCCAGCACCGCCTGGAAGATGGCCGCGCCGTCGTTGGTGCGCAGCTTGGGCCGTACATCAATGCCCACCACGCCTTGCGGGCTCTGGAACTCCCAGCGCGAGCCCGAGGTGGTGAACACCAGGCAGTCATGCTCGACCAGGTCGGACGGGTGTTGAGGGGCGCCGCGTTGCGCCAGATAGGTGGGTGCGGCGCAGAGCCGGCGTTTGATCACGCAAAGAGGTCTGTCCTCGACCCGTCCATAGAGCTCAGGCAGCGCGCCAATGGCGATGTCAAAGCCTTCCTCGGTGGGGTTCACGGACCTGTCCGCCAGCACCACGTCCATGCTGATCATGGGCTGGTTGCGTAAAAAGGCATGCAGGATGTCGCTCAGGTACAGCACCCCCAGCGTGGTCGGTATCTTGATGCGGATATGCCCCTCCAGCTCGCCATTGGAGCGGGCCATGCCGTCCAGCGCGTCGTCCACCTGGCGCACCAGGGCCCGCACGGTAGGCAAATAGCGTTCGCCGACATCGGTGAGTGTCAGGCGCCGGGTCGAGCGGGTGAACAGCGGCGCGCGTATGCGCCACTCCAGCTGGTCAATGCGTTTGGACACGACCGAAGGCACCAGACCCAGCTGGCGGGCAGCGCCGGAGAAGCTCCCGGCGTCAGCGGCCACCATGAAGGCTTTGAGATTGGATAAGGTGTCCACTATCTATCGCGATTTGGAAAAGGTGACGGCGCAAAATTGGTTATTGTCGGGCATTTTGAAGTTAATTAACATGGTCGGTTGCCAGTAATTTTGCCAAAGAAAGCTACCCATCCATGACCGTGACAGACCAGAACGCAGCGCCCCGCCCGGCCCGGGCAGCCTATCAGCGCATCGCCACCGAAGAGGCGTTTGCGCCGCCTGAAATGCTGGCGATTTACCGCAAGATTCTCGACAAGGGCGACGCCGATCCGGGCTTCAAGGGCCTCATGGGCTTTTACATGAGCAGCCCCAGTGCGCGTGCCCAGCACATCATGCGTTGCCTGCAGGACCTGGACCAGCTGCGCCTGCAGCACATGGACGATTGCGGCATCGACAAACAGGTGATTGCGCTGACCGCGCCCGGCGTGCAGGTGATGGACAAGGCCACCGCTGTCTCATTCAGCCAGGTGGCCAACGACCAGCTTGCCGAGGCGGTGCGCAAACACCCCACGCGATTCGTCGGCATGATTGCGGTGGCACCACAGGACCCGGCGGCGGCGGCGAAGGAAATCGAGCGCGGCGTCACCAAACTGGGCATGAACTCGGTCATCATCAATTCGCACACCCAGGGCGAGTACCTGTCAGACCCGAAGTTCTGGGACATCTTTGCCGCGGCTGAAGCGCATGACGTGCCCATCTACCTGCACCCCAACTCGTTGCCGGCCAACATGATCCAGCCTTTCCAGGAATGCGGTCTGGACGGCGCCATCTACGGTTTCGGCGTGGAGACCGGCCTGCATGCGCTGCGCATCATCACCTCGGGCGTGTTTGACCGCTTCCCCAGGCTCAAGATCATCATTGGACACATGGGCGAGGCGCTGCCGTTCTGGATTTACCGGCTCGACTACATGCACCGCGCCACCGTGCTGTCCAAGCGTTATGAGAGCGTCCAGCCTTTGAAAAAGGCGCCCAGCGACTACCTGCGCGAGAATTTTTACATCACCAACAGCGGCGTGGCCTGGGAGCCGGCGATCAAGTTTTCGCAGTCCGTGCTGGGTGTGGACCGGGTCATGTACGCCATGGATTATCCCTACCAGTACCTGGTGGACGAGGTGATCGCCATGGACAGCATGATCATGTCGGCCGAGGACAAAAAGAAGTTTTTCCAGACCAATGCCGAGACCGTCTTCAAGATCCGCTGAACACAACCCGTTGAAACCCCGAGTAAATAGATTGAACCGCCAGTTGCCCCATCAGTCCTACGAGCATCAGGAGACACCCATGAAAACCACCCCTTTGCGTTTTGTCCTGGCCGGCGTGCTGGCCCTTTTCTCCCTTGGGGCGCAGGCCCAGACCTGGCCTGGCCAGACCATCAAGATCGTGGTCCCGTTCACGCCGGGCACCGGCATGGACACCATCGCCCGCACCGTGGCGCCCAAACTCAGTGAGCGCCTGGGGCAACCGGTGATTGTGCAAAACACACCGGGCGCCAGTGGCAACATAGGCGCCGACAACGTGGCCAAGTCCACGCCTGATGGCTACACCGTGCTGATGGGCGCCAACACCATGCTGATGGCGTCCCAGCTCTACAAAAACGTGCCCTTCAACCCCGTGGCCGATTTCTCGTCGGTGTCCATGGCGGCCTACGGCACCTTGATGCTGGTGGCCAATCCGAAGACCGGCATCAAGTCCATGGACGATCTGGTCAAGCAGGCCAAGGCCAGGCCCGGTTTCATTAATTTTGGTTCGCCCGGCATTGGAACCCCGCACCACATGGCCATGGAGTTGTTCAAGACCCAGGCGCAGGTCTTCATGCTCCACGTGCCCTACCGGGGTACGGCCGGTTATGTGCAGGACTTGCTGGGTGGCGAGCTGATGGTCGGCTTCCTGCCGGTCCATGTGGCCCAGGGCTTTGTGTCCACCGGCAGGCTGACGGCTCTGGCCGTGGGCAGCCCCAAACGCCATCCCGTGGCGCCCACTGTGGCAACCATTGACGAACTCGGCCTCAAAGGCGTCAATGTGGACATGTGGTACGCCTTCTTTGTACCTGACAAGACCTCGTCCCCGGTCGTCAACCGCCTCAACTCCGAAATCACCGCGATCATGAACCTGCCCGAGGTCAAGTCGGTCCTGTCCAAGGCAGGGCTGGACTCCACATCGTCCACCCCTGCAGAGCTGGCCACGGTGGTCACCAGGGACTATCAGCGCTGGGGCGCGGTGATCAAGCGCAACGCCATTTCCGCCGAGTGAGGCACGCCAGCCCATGACCCGACGCACAGACAGTCAATGAAAATCGCGGTGGTGGGCGCCGGCATTGCCGGGCTGGGACTGGCGCTGTCGCTCAAGCGCAAGGGCGTGTCATGCGAGGTGTACGAGGCCGTGCCCGAGGTGCGCGAGCTTGGCGTGGGCATCACGCTGCTGCCGCACGCCATGCGCGAGCTTGCCGCGCTGGGCGTGCAGGACCAGCTGGAGGCCGTCGGGATTGAAAACCTGGAAAGCGTGTTTTTCAACCGTTACGGCCAGTTTATTTACAGCGAGCCGCGTGGAAGACATGCCGGTTATGCCTTGCCTGAGCTGGGCATCCATCGCGGCAAGCTGCATCGCATTCTTTATGACGAAGCCCTGCTCAGACTGGGTGCAGGTCATGTTCATACCGGGCACCGCTGCGTGGGGGTCGATCAGGACGAGGTCGGCGCCACCGTGCACTTTGCCGACACGGTTTCGGGCGCCTTGCGCCCTCCTGTTCATGCGGACGTGGTGATTGCCTGTGACGGCGTGCATTCGGCCATTCGCCGGCAGTACTATCCCGGCGAAAAAATGGCTTTTGCCGGCATCAACACCTGGCGTGGCGTGACCCGGCACAAGCCCATCCTGACCGGCAAAAGTTATATGCGTGTGGGCTCCATCGCCACCGGAAAGATGGTCATTTACCCGATTGTTGACAACATCGATGGCGACGGCCTGCAGCTCGTCAACTGGATGGCCGAGATCCAGCGCGAGGCTGACACCATGAACGACTGGAACCAGCCCGGCAAAGCCGCCGACTTTGCGTCCATCTTTGCGGACTGGCGGTTTCCGTGGCTGGACGTGCCGGCCCTCATTGCCAATGCGGAGCAGATTCTCGAGTACCCCATGGTCGACAAGGACCCGGTGCCGCAATGGACATTCGGCCGTGTAACCTTCATCGGTGACGCGGCCCATCCGATGTACCCCAGGGGCTCCAATGGGTCGGCGCAGGGCCTGATCGATGCGCGTACCCTGGCCGAGCAACTGGTTCTCGCCGCTGACCCGCGCGACGCCCTGAAGGCCTATGAAGACCTGCGACTGGAACCGGCGTCAAAAGTCGTGATGACCAACCGCACGGTGCCGCCGGACTTCATCAACATCAAGGTCGACGAGCTGAGCGGCGGCAAGCCGTTTGACAATATTGATGATCTGATCAGCCAGCACGAGCTGCGCGCGATTTCCGAGAACTACAAAAAAGTTGCCGGCTTTTCGCTGGACAGCCTGAAGCCGGTTTAACGCGCCGCTGGCCCGCGCGGCATGGATTGTGGGCCAAGCCGGCAATGGCAGCCACACCACTGATGGGGTCCAGACCAGCCAGGGCCGCGGATCTGGCTTTGCCAGTCCGCAGGCGCAGCGGCCCCCGAGGGGCTGACGACCGCGGCTCCAGACCTGCCAATGCAGGTTTGGACGGGAGGAAGGGCCAACGCTTCTAGCGTGGGCACGTCCAGGGCGCCACGCGAAGCGAGCAACCGTGGGGGTTAGTTCAGGTATTTGGGTTTGTTCAGGTCGCTGGACAGCGGGGCCGGTTCGGAGTCCGCAATGACTGCGACCTCTGGCACCGCGGGGGCCAGTGGTACCTCCAGCCAGCCTGAGGTTTTCAGGCTCTGGTGCAGGAGGTGCATCAGGCCGCTGCTGAGCTGGGCATCCATGTTCACCTGGAAATTGCGCATGGTGTTCTGGCCGGGCAGCTTCTCGGTGAGCTGCATGTGCAACTGGCCCGATTCCATGAGGGTGACCTTGACTTCGGTCAGCAGCAGTGGCTCATTGCCCGGCTGGTCCGGCGTGGCAACAGGCTCCTGATAGGGGGTTTTGAAGTCGCCGCTGCGAAGAGAGGCTTCTTTCTCAAAAGCTGCGACCAACTGGTCGCGCTGCGCCTGCATGCCGGGCACAGCGGCTGTGGGCCCCGCCACTTTTTTCATCTGCTCGCCTGCGGTATGGCTCAGTGCCGGCAGCAGGGCCAGCGTGAGCCGCCGCGTCAGCCAGGCCCGCAACTCATCCCCGCCTTCACGGCCGTTGATGCGGATCATCATGCGGTCCTGCTCCTGGACATAGCTGATGGAAACCTGGTGAATATTCATGGGCTCATTTTAGGCCTCTTGCGTCAGATTCCGGCCAACCGGTTGATCTTCATCAAAGCCGGTGTCCGGCAGGGGGTGCATAAGGGTGCACAAGGGGAATCGGATCAACAGACCGCGCGGCTGACAGGGCTATTGAAAAGCCCCGCCCCCAGCCCCAAGTCTTCAGCAATCAAGTTACTCAGAGGACGCCATGCGACAGGACAAACTCACCACCAAATTCCAGGAAGCCCTCAGCGACGCACAGTCGCTTGCGCTGGGCAATGACAACGCCTACATCGAGCCGGCCCACTTGCTGGCCGCGATGCTGGCCCAGGACGACGGGCCCAAGGCGTTGCTGCAACGCGCCGGTGTCAATGTGAACGCCCTGCAGGCCGCTACCGACGCTGCCGTGAAGAAGCTGCCGACCGTGTCGGGCCAGGAGCAGATCCAGGTCGGCCCCGAGCTGGCCAAACTGCTGCAGGCCACCGAAAAGGAATCCATCAAGCGTGGCGACCAGTTCATCGCCGGTGAGCTGTTCCTGCTGGCCATGGCCGACAGCAAGGCCGAGGTCGGCAAGCTGGCCAAAGAAGCGGGCCTCACCCGCAAGGCGCTGGAGGCGGCGATAGATGCCGTGCGCGGCGGCGAGAAGATGGACAGCCCCGAAGCCGAAGGCCAGCGCGAGGCCCTCAAGAAATACACCCTGGACCTGACCGAACGCGCCCGCATGGGCAAGCTGGACCCGGTGATTGGCCGCGACGACGAGATCCGCCGCGCCATCCAGGTGCTGCAGCGCCGCACCAAAAACAACCCGGTGCTGATCGGTGAGCCTGGTGTCGGCAAGACCGCCATCGTCGAAGGCCTGGCCCAGCGCATCGTGGCCGGCGAGGTGCCCGATTCGCTCAAGGGAAAACGCGTGTTGAGCCTGGACATGGCCGCGCTGCTGGCCGGCGCCAAGTTCCGCGGCGAGTTTGAAGAGCGCCTGAAAACCGTGCTCAAGGAACTCGCCAAGGACGAAGGCCAGACCATTGTGTTCATTGACGAGCTGCACACCATGGTGGGCGCCGGCAAGGCCGAAGGTGCGATGGACGCGGGCAACATGCTCAAACCCGCACTCGCGCGTGGAGAGCTGCACTGCGTGGGCGCCACCACGCTCGACGAATACCGCAAGTACATCGAGAAAGACGCCGCGCTGGAGCGCCGCTTCCAGAAAATCCTGGTGGGCGAGCCGACGGTGGAAGCGACGATTGCCATCCTGCGCGGCCTGCAGGAAAAGTACGAAGTGCACCACGGCGTGCAGATCACCGACCCGGCCATCGTGGCCGCGGCCGAGCTCAGCCACCGCTACATCACCGACCGCTTCCTGCCCGACAAGGCCATCGATTTGATCGACGAGGCAGCGGCCAAGATCAAGATCGAAATGGACTCCAAGCCCGAGGTCATGGACAAGCTGGACCGCCGGCTGATCCAGCTGCAGATCGAGCGCGAAGCCGTGCGCCGCGAGAAGGACGAGTCTTCGCAGAAGCGGTTTTCGCTGATCGAGGAAGAAATCACCAGGCTGCAAAAGGAGATCTCCGATCTTGACGAAATCTGGCAGGCCGAAAAGGCCCAGGCCCTGGGTTCCAAGGACGTCATGGAGGAAATCGACCGCATGCGGTTCCAGATCGAGGAGTTCACCCGCAAGGGCGACTTCAACAAGGTGGCCGAGCTGCAGTACGGCAAGCTGCCCGAACTCGAGAAACGCCTGAAGGAGGCGCAGGACGCCGAAGCCAGCAAGGGCAAATCGAATGCGCCCACGCTGCTGCGCACCCAGGTGGGCGCCGAAGAGATTGCCGAGGTGGTGGCGCGCGCCACCGGCATCCCCGTCAGCAAACTGATGCAGGGCGAGCGCGACAAGCTGTTGCTGATGGAAGGCAAGCTGCACGAGCGCGTGGTCGGACAGGACGAAGCCATAGGCGCGGTCGCCAACGCCATCCGCCGTTCACGCTCGGGCCTGAGTGACCCGAATCGTCCCACCGGCTCTTTCCTGTTCCTCGGCCCCACCGGCGTCGGCAAAACCGAGCTGTGCAAGGCGTTGGCCGGCTTTTTGTTCGACAGTGAAGATCACCTGATCCGTGTCGACATGAGCGAGTTCATGGAAAAACACTCGGTGGCTCGCCTGATAGGCGCGCCTCCGGGTTATGTGGGTTACGAGGAGGGCGGTTACCTCACCGAAGCCGTGCGGCGCAAGCCCTATAGCGTGCTGCTGCTCGACGAGGTGGAAAAAGCCCACCCCGACGTCTTCAACGTGCTGCTGCAGGTGCTGGACGACGGCCGCCTGACCGATGGCCAGGGCCGCACCGTGGACTTCAAGAACACCGTGATCGTGATGACCAGCAACATCGGTTCGCCCATCATCCAGACCATGGTCGGCCAGCCCTATGAAGACGTCAAGGAGGCGGTGGAGGGCGAGCTGAAGAACTACTTCCGGCCCGAGTTTTTGAACCGCATCGACGAGACCGTGGTGTTCCATTCGCTGGACGCGAAGAACATCGAGTCGATTGCCCGTATCCAGCTGCGCACGCTGATCGAGCGCCTGCAGAAGATGGACCTGAACATGGAAGTGTCGGAGGCGGCGATTGCCGAACTCGCCAAGGTCGGCTTCGATCCGGTGTTCGGCGCGCGGCCGCTCAAGCGTGCGATCCAGCAGCGGATTGAAAACCCGCTGTCCAAGCTGCTGCTCGAAGGGCGCTTCCTGCCCAAGAGCACGATCCCGGTCGATGTGGACCCGGTGCGCGAGCCCGGTGTGTTCAAGTTTGACCGCGCCGTAGCCTGAGGCCCGGCAGCTCAAGCGCTATCTTTTTGGTAGCTGTTTGAGCCCGCCATGTAAGGGCTGGGGGCTGATTTTTCTTGAAGCCTTCGGGCGCGGCTGGCTGGGCGCTTATTTGTAAAACGCTTCGACCTTGCCCTTGAGCTTGAGCAGCAGCGGATGGCCCTTGCGGTCCACGGTCTTGCCTGCAGGCACCTTGACCCAGCCTTCGCTGATGCAGTACTCCTCGACATCCGAGCGCTCCCTGTCATTGAGCCGGATGCCGATGGCGTGTTCAAAAACGGCCGCCACATGGTGAGGGCTGCGCGGGTCAACCGACAGATGGTCAGGAAGCGGAGGCTTGGCGGAGGTGTCGTTCATGGCGCTTATTGTCACCCAGCCAAACCGGCAAAGATATTTTGTACATCGTCATTGCTGTCGATGGCCGCCAGGAAGGCTTCCACTTCTTCGAGCTCGGCGGCGCTCAGGGTGGCAGGATCCACCGGGTTTTTCGCCTTGTAGCCCAGCTTGGCCGACAGCACGGTGAAGCCCTGCGCGGGCAGCGCGCGGCTGACCAGATCAAGATCAGCTGCGTCGGTAAGAAACGTCGTTGTGCCTTCTTCCTCGCCGGGTTCAAAGTCCTGGGCGCCGGCCTCGATGGCGGCCAGCTCGGGGTCAGCGCCTGCGGCCGCAGGCTCGGCTTCAATCATGCCCACGTGATCAAAATCCCAGGACACCGAGCCGGACGTACCCAGTTGCCCCTTGCGAAACAGCACCCGCATTTCTGGTGCGGTGCGGTTGACGTTGTCGGTCAGGCATTCGACCATGAGCGGGACGCGGTGCGGCGCAAAGCCTTCATAGATCACATGCTCGAAATGAACCGCTTCGCCGGTCAGGCCCGCGCCCTTCTTGATGGCGCGCTCCAGGGTGTCTTTGGGCATGGAGACCTTGCGGGCCTGCTCGACCACCAGACGCAGCCGCGCGTTGGACGCCGGATCGGCCCCGCTGCGCGCCGCGACCATGATTTCCTTGGCCAGTTTTCCAAACACCTTGCCCTTGGCATTTGCCGCCAGCTCCTTGCCTTTTGCTTTCCACTGCGCGCCCATGCTTGATCTTTCCTGGTGTTGCGGCGCTACGTGCGCCTGGCTGGTTCGGGACGGTTCGGTCCGTCAGATTCTATATTTGCAGAATGGATGAAAGCTCTTCACACGCTGTTCTGAACACAGCGGGCGCTATCTGCCGCCATGGGTGCGCTCGAGCGCTGCGCGCCCGCCAGTCAAACGACTTGGGTTGGTGGCACAACACGTAGCAAGCTTCGCCCTTGGGCCCTGCAAACTTCACCGCAAACGGGTTGTCGTCATTGAGAGCCGAGTGTGTCATGGGCAGGCCGATGACGATGCCGGTGCGCTCGTTAAATGCCTTGACTGACAAAACCATCAACGGATGCTCGCCCGGCATCTCTTTGCCCGCCTTCGGGTCGTGGTTGATCCAGATGATGTCTCGCCGGTCTGGTACCCAACTGCCCGCCATCAAAGAACTTCGCGGCCTACGGGCGGGCTTGCCATCACTTCACCCCCGTGCCTGGCGGGGTCAAAGGCCTTGAGTTTTTGCGCGAGTGTCAATTTGGGACGACCGGCAGGGCGAAGCAAAATGCCGTCTTTCACCACTTCGACGGTGATGGGCAGGCCACGGGCAAAGTGAGCAGCCTTGGCCACAGGCGCAGTGATGCGAACGCCCAGTCCGTTACCCCAATCCTGGATGGTTTGTTCTACTTTCAATGATGTTGGCATGGCTTGCTCCCTGGTGGTTGCATGAGTATAAACGCAATGTATAAACATGTCTATACGATGCGCTAAGCCGCACCTTGCGATGCGCAAGTCGTGGCGCCGCCGTGCGGCTACCCCCGCTTGGGAATCAGCAAGCCCCTGGCCACCGCAGGACGCGCGACAAACGCTTCCAACACGCGTGTGACGTCGGGAAAATTGTTGATCTCCACCAAATCAGCAGCCTCATAAAAGCCGATCAGATTGCGCACCCACGGGAAGGTGGCGATGTCGGCAATGGTGTAGTCCTCACCCATGATCCAGCTCCTGCCCTGCAGGCGTTTGTCCAGCACGCCCAGCAGACGCTTTGACTCAGCCACGTAACGATCCCGCGGGCGCTTGTCTTCGTATTCCTTGCCGGCAAATTTGTGGAAGAAACCGAGCTGACCGAACATCGGGCCGATGCCGCCCATCTGGAACATCAGCCACTGGATGGTTTCATGGCGCGCGGCAGCATCTTTGGGCATGAACTGTCCGGTCTTTTCAGCCAGGTAGATCAGGATGGCGCCGGACTCGAACAGCGGCAACGGTTTGCCGCCCGGACCGTTGGGGTCAAGAATGGCGGGAATCTTGTTGTTGGCGCTCAGCGAAATGAACTCGGGCGTCATCTGGTCGTTGCTCGCGAAGTCGACGAGGTGCGCCTCATAGGGCAGGCTGGTTTCCTCCAGCATGATCGATACCTTGACGCCGTTGGGCGTTGGCAGGGAATAAAGCTGGATACGGTCAGCATGCTGCGCGGGCCATTTGTGGGTGATGGCAAATGAAGAGAGATCGGTCATGGTGTCTGGGCCTTGTTGTGAGGTCGGCTTGCGAAAGCACTGATTGAACGCGAAATCCATTCCCGGCACCCGAGTGGGGAATAAGGCACAGGTTTTCCATGCATTTGGTCTCCCCGCATGAGGCCTGTTTCTCCTTCAGTTGGGGGATGACCCCCTCTTGCCTTGCGCCCACACTCTTCCCGGTATCGCCAGGTCAAAAAACAAAACGGGGGGAGCATGGAACATCTGTTGATCAGGGACAGCCGGGGCATCGCAGTGGCTCAGCTTCGCAAAGAGCTGGCCAGCCAGTTGGGTGGTGATGCGCGTGGCTTTGGCAAGCTGACGGCGGGCGACGTCCTGGACGCAGACGCGGAAGCGGCGGTTCGCCGCTGGCAGTCGGGCGTGGGGCTGGTGGCCGACGGAGTGATGGGGCCTTATTGTCAAACAGTGCTGGGGCTGCGCCAGCCCAAAAAATTGGCACTGCCGCTGGATATTGATTCCGCGCGTCGCCTGTTCCCGGCCACCAAGCCTGCCAACATTGCGCGCTACCTGCCGTATGTAGCTGCCGCCCTGCAGGTGGTGGGTTTGACGGACCGCGCCATGATCTGCGCTGCGCTGGGCACCATACGCGCCGAAAGCGAAGGCTTTGTGCCCATTTCGGAGTTGCCCTCGCAGCTCAATACCCTGCCGGGCGCATCGGCCTTCAGTGCGTATGAAAACCGTGTGAAGGGGCTGGGCAACACCCAGCCCGGAGACGGCGCGCGTTTCAAGGGCCGCGGCTTTGTGCAGCTCACGGGCCGCGCCAATTACGAAACCTACGGCATGGTCCTGGGGCTGGACCTGACCAGCAATGCAGACCTGGCCAACGCGCCTGAAGTGGCTGCCTTGCTGCTCGCCCGGTTTCTGGCCGACCGCGCCGATGCCATGCGCGAAGCCCTGGCCAGAGGCAGTTTTGCCGCGGCGCGCAAGCTGGTCAACGGCGGGACGCACGGGCTGGAGCGCTTCAAGGAAGTGTTCAGCATTGCCGACACGATCTGGCCCGTGGCTCTTGCAGGCGGTAAAAGCGGAACCAGAGTCGAGATGAGAGCCGGCAAAGGCGGCGGAAAAGGCGGCAGAAGCCTGGGCCAGGCGGTGGCCGCGGCTCCGGTCCGCAAGCGCTTGTTGACGGTTCGCAAGGATCCCGCTGACCTCAACGACCGCCCATATCTGCCGCCACCGGTGGGACTGCTGGAGGCCTTTCCATCGGATGCCGATATCGCACGTTTTCTGCCGGCTTATGCCAAGGCGGGGCTGGTGCTGGACCAGGGCAGGGAAGGCGCCTGCACCGGCTTTGGTCTGGCTTGTGTGGTGAACTACCTGCGCTGGAGCAAGGCGGGCTACCCGGAGCAACTGGACTCTGTCAGTCCGCGCATGCTCTATAACTTTGCTCGCCGCTATGACGAATACGCCGGCGATGACTACGAAGGCTCGAGTTGCCGCGGCGCACTCAGGGGCTGGTTCAACCATGGCGTGTGCATGGAGACCGATTGGCCCTACAGCTCTGCCGCGTCGCAGCAGCCCAGGTATGGGTATGCCGGACGTGCGGCGGCCAACACCCTGGGCGTGTACTACCGCATCAGCCTGAAATCCATCACCGACATGCATGCGGCCATTCAGGCGGTGGGTGCGGTGTATGTCTCGGCCTTCACCCATGCGGGCTGGGACGCGGTGCCTCACAGCAGCAAACCACCTTCCGGACACAAGGCTTTGCCGATCATCGCCTTTAACGGCCGGCCATCGGAGACGGATGGCCATGCGTTTGCGCTGGTCGGCTTCAATGCGAGGGGATTTGTCATCCAGAACTCCTGGGGCCGCAACTGGGGTGCGGGCGGTTTTGCGGTGCTCACCTATGCCGACTGGCTGGCCAATGGCATGGACGCCTGGGTGGTGGCCATGGGCGTGCCTGGCGTGGTGGTGGGGCGCATCAGCAGCCGCGGCGAGGCCGCCACCGGCCCGGCCGGTGGCGCCAACAAGAGCCTGTGGTGGAGCGAGGACCAGGCCTACCAGCACAGCGTGGTGCTGGGAAATGATGGCCGCATGAAGCGCTACCTGACCGAGGACGAGCTCAGCCGCACGCTGTTGCATCAGGTGGCGGGCTTGCCCGACCAGTGGTTTCGCACACAGGCTGGCTCGGGTCCGAAACGCATCGTGATCTATGCCCACGGTGGCCTGAACAGCGAGGACGCCGCCATCCAGCGAGCCCGGGCCATGGGGCGGCATTTTCTGGGCAACGATTGTTATCCGCTATTTCTGGTCTGGAAGACAGGCCTGCTCGAATCCATAGGCAGCATCATCAGCGACCAGTTTCGCAAGCAACCGGTGCTGGCCGGTGGTGTGGGCGAATGGGTGTCGGAAAAGACCGATCTGCTGCTTGAGAAAACCATAGGCCGTCCCCTGGCCCGCCCGGTGTGGAGCGAGATGAAGGAAAACGCAGAGCTGGCGTTTGGCTCAGGCCGCGGCGGAGACCTGTTGATCACCGCCCTGCAAAAGTTATCTGACACCTGGGGGGATGCGCTGGAAGTGCATCTGGTGGGGCACTCGGCGGGCTCGATTCTGCTCGGACATTTGCTCACCGCGCTCGCAGCGCGCCGGCTGTCCGGCAAGGTCAAATCCATCCATCTCTATGCGCCGGCCTGCACGGTGCAGTTTGCCAACCGGCATTACGCGCCGCACGCCGACCTGATGAAACGCCTGTACATGCAGGTCCTCGCCGATCGGGTTGAGCGCAACGACAACGTGGTGGCGATTTACCGCAAGTCACTGCTGTATTTTGTTTCCAACGCGCTGGAGGTGGACCTGCGAACGCCCGTCCTGGGGCTGGAGAACGTCTTCAAGCAGGACTACAGCGGCTGGGACGGCACCTCCAGCACGGGCGAGTCGCTCAAGGCCTGGCGGCAGGCTGCGGCCAGCGCCGGACTGCTGCGGGATGGACGCCTGTCGGTGCTCACGCAGGACAAAGTGGTCATGGCCTTGCCGGACCGGCAGACCGATGCGGCGCATGGGAGTTTCGACAACGATGTGGCCGTGGTCAGCCAGACGCTTGAGCGCGTGCGCGGCGGCCCGCTGCTCTGCCCGGTGGACGACTTGCGGGGGTTCTAGGAGATTTTTCAGCCAGTTGATTTTTTCAAGGAGACTGCCATGCCCGAGCCTGATGCACCCGAGTCATTCTTTGCCCGATTCAAGGGCTGGATTGTGGCCCTGACGAGTGTTTTCATTGTTCTGCCTGCGCTCATCAATGCGGGCAACGACATCTATTCCTCGATTCTGAAACTTCCGAGAACCGAAGCCGAGCGAATCAACGAGAGGTTGTTTCGCGACAACTTCGGCAAGCAGCCGGTGGCCACTGTTCCCGTGCCCATCAAGCAGAACAACGGCACGGTGGAAGTGCGTTTTGCGATCTACGAGAAAGGCGATGTTTTCGTCGAATTTGGAAACTTCACGCAGTGGTTTCCATTTCCATCACCGGATCCCGCGCCCAACAAACCTGTCGGTTTTTCATTTGTCTCCACCGCCTTTGCCCAGAGTGCCTCTCCTCCCAAAGGAGAGGGGCGTTTTCAGCAAACCGACTCGATGCACCGCGACGCGGTCATCCGTCAGAAGACTTACGAAAACGGCGTGGTTGAAAAACAGACCATCGACCCGCGCAGCGGTGACATCCTGAACTCTTCCGCGCGCCAGACCGACCTGAAGCAGGCCCTGCCTGCCGGCAGCGCGGTTGTGGTCCCGAAGATCGCGCCCATAGACCTGGACCAGTTCCGCAAGGTGTCGCAAGTCACTGGCCCGGCCGCCGGGCCCGTCGCAGCTCCTGCTCCTGCCTGGCAGGACGCGCTCAAAAGCGGGCTGACATGGTGCGAGAAAAAAGACAACTTCATCAGCCGCAACTGGTGCAGATACCGTGAAAAAAGCAAATGGTGTGATCCGGAGAATCGCTGGGGCTCTGTCAGCGAATGCGACAGATAGGGCGCGGACGCGCCACTGCAGCCATGGCAGCTCAGGAAAGCTGCCTGAGCTGCTTTTCTATCGCTTGACCCAGGGCCAGCAAGTCCCGGTCGCCGCCGCGGCGGCCCACCACCATCAAGCCCACGGCCAGCTTGCCTTCACGCGGCAGTGGCAGGGACAGCGCCGGCAAATCAAAAAAATTGAAGACTGAAGGGTTGCGCAGCAACAGGGCGTTGGTGCGCAAAAAAACATCGGGGTCCTGTACCTCGTCAATGCGCGGCGCAAGCAGGGGGACCGTGGGCAGCAACAGGGCGTCCAGCCCCTGCATGCGCGCATCGAGTGCGGGCATCAGTGCTGCCCGTGCCTGCTGCATGCCCACGTAAGCCGCCGCGTCCAGCGTCTGGCCCCGGCGTATGCGGCCGAGCACGATGGGGTCGTATTCCCCGCCCCGCGTATCAGCCCAATGGCGGTGAATCCACGCGGCCTCGGCAGCGACCAGCGTGCCACGCTCCTGCAAACGAAACGGCTCACCGAGAAGGTCGTCCAGTGCTTCATCGCGAACTTGCGCTCCGGCTACGGCCAGTTGTGTCAGCGCCTGCTCGATCGCGGCTGCTACCTCGGGATGCGTCTCGGTGAACAGCAGGCCCCGCGCCACGCCCAGGCGCAGGCCCTGGACCTGCTGCTGTGGCAAGGGCTGATGTGGGGTGCCGGCCAGCACGCTGTCTGTGGCAGCAGCGTCGGCCACGCTGCTGCACAGGGGGCCCACACAGTCGAGTGTGAAAGACAGCGGGAAAGCGCCGTCTCGGGGCACCCGCGACTGCGAGGGCTTGAAGCCCACCAGCCCGTTGAGCGCCGAGGGAATGCGCACCGAGCCGCCGGTGTCGGAGCCCACGGCGATGTCTGCCATGCCGCGCGCTACCGAAATCCCTGCGCCTGACGACGATCCGCCGGGAATGCGGTGAATGTCGAATGCGTTGCCGGGTGTACCGTAGTGCGGATTGATGCCTACTCCGGAAAAAGCGAACTCCGTCATGTTGGTCTTGCCGATGATCACACTTCCGGCAGCGCGCAAACGGGCGACCACCTCGGCGTCGCGGCTGGCCGGTGGCGCGTCACGCAGCAGGGATGAGCCGGCCATGGTGGTTTCGCCTGCCACATCAAACAAATCCTTGATCGACACAATCCGGCCGTCCAGCGGCCCCAGGCTCTGGCCTTGCCGCGCGCGCTGGTCGGCGGCGCGGGCGGCTGCGTGCGCATCGTGCGCATACAGCCGCGTGAAAATACGGGGGCCCTCGTCGCCTGCGGCGGCGATGGCCGCCAGCGCTGCGTCCAGGCGTTCTTCGGAGGTGGTGGGGGTGGGATTCATGGCCTGCAATCTACCTCAACAGCGCCGGCCACAGCCTGACCTTGGCTAACGGGGCGTGCCAAAGACCTGTACCCAGTAAATGCCTGCGCTGTTGCTGGTGGTACCCGTGGCGAAGGCAACGCCCATTTCGTTGAACTGGGGCGCCATGATGGTGCTGCAGTGGCTGGGGCTGTTGAGCCACCCCTGCACGGCGATGTCGGCCTGCATGTCACCGGCTGCAATGTTTTCTCCAACGGCGCGCCACGCATAACCGCCCCGGGTGGCGCGTACGTCCGGCGTGCTGCCGTCACGGCTGACGTGGCTGAAATAGGCATTGCGCGCCATGTCGGCCGCATGACCGGCGGCGACGGATTGCAGCACGGCGCTGGGCTGAAGCGGAGGCGCCGGCGGGAAAGAGGCCGTGCCGCAACGGCGGGGCCGTGCTCGTGCTTCATTCACCAGGGCCAGGATGCGCAATTGCACCTCATCAGCCTGTTCAGCCCTGGGCGCGATGAAGGGCCGGGCGACCACGATCCAGGTGTACCCGCCGCGCTGGTAAAAGCCGGCTTCCGACAGATCAGGATGCATGGCCGAACTGCAGGTGTTTTTGAGGTTGCGCGCTGTCGGCAGCGGTGCGGTGCTGGCACTGCGCAGGGTGATTTGCGCGGCATGCAGCGAGCGGTAGCCCTGGGCCTTGAACGCGTCATCGAGTTTGGTGCCGCCGGCCACGCGCTCGGCCACTGCCGACAGCGTGGCGCTTTCCCGCAGCACAGCGACTTTGCCGGGCAGGCCTTCGCAGCCTTGCTGGCGCACCGTGTTGATGGCGTTGAGCAAGCGGCTGTAGTCTGCAGGTGCGGCCTGGGTCGTTTGCGGGTAAGCCTGTGCCGCAGCAAACAGGGTCAGCGCCAGGCCCACGGCGCCGGCGCGCCATGCGATGGAGCTGTCCGGGATGGATTTCATGGGTTCATCATAGGAGATGCTTTCAAGCCCGTGCCGGTGCCTGCTTCCGGAGTCCATCGATGATGCAAAACCGCTCTGTTTTTGATAGCAAAGACGCATCGTCACCCAAGGGCTAGAGGCCGATTTTCTTCTGAAAATAACTGGGAGGCTGGCCCATGGCCGTTTTGAACATGGCAGAAAAAGCGCTGTCGCTGCTGTAACCGCTGGCGTGCGCGACCTGGCTGACCGGCTGGCCGCGCGCCAGCAGGGGCAGGGCGTGGGCCAGGACGGCCTGCTGGCGCCATTGCTGATAGCTCAGACCCAGCTCATCGCGAAACAGGCGCGCCACGGTGCGCTCACTGGCGCCTATGTCTGCGGCCCATTGGGCCAGCGTGGCGCGCTCGGACGGGGCTTTCAGCACGGCTTCGCACAAGGCGCGCAGGCGCTTGTCCCCGGTTTGTGAATGTGGCAGCGGGATGCCCAGCGCCTGGGTGTCTGCGCAGGCAATTTCGTCGAGTACCAGCGCTGCGATGCGGTCCTCGCGGGTCCGCCCTGCCGGTGTGCCTGGTGTGGTGTCCAGGGCCTGAATCAGTTCGCGCAGCAAGGCCGACACCACCAGCATGCGGCAGCCCTGCCAGCCGGCCGGCGTGGCGGAAGCATCGATGTACAGGGTGCGAAATTCGGCCGCCTCCAGCACGTGAACCGAGTGCCTGGCGCCGGGCGCTATCCACACCGCGCGTGACGGCGGCACGATGTAGGTGATGTCGTCTGCATGACCGGCGCTTTGTGAGGCGCTGACCTGCACCACCCCGCTGGCGCAGTAGGCCAGCTGCGCCCAGGCGTGGCTGTGCGGCTCGAAGTGCGAGTCGGCCTGCATGGCCCGCGCGCGCACCCGCACCGGCCGGCGCGGGGTGGGGGTAAATCCATCGCCGTCATTGGTGGGCAGAAGCCGGAGTCGTGAAGGGCGGGCCATGCAGCAGGGTAAAGGTGGTTTGTCTTGAATTCGCTGAATGATGGCTATTTGTCGCATTTCAGCAGAGCTGTCCAATACTACGATAGCGCCATGACTACTTCAAGTGCGAGCGCCCAGCCCCCCATCAACGGTGTTTCCCTGCGGCAGGACGCCGGCATCATTGGCCTCGTGGGACTGGCGCACATGGCCAGCCATTTCAGCCAGTTGCTGCTGGCGCCGCTGTTTCCCTGGTTGAAGGACGAGTTCAGCGTCAGTTATGCAGAGCTCGGTCTGCTGATGACCATATTTTTTGTCGTGTCCTGCGCGGTGCAGGCCTTGTCGGGTTTTGTGGTGGACAGGTTCGGTCCCCGGCCCATCCTGTTTGCCGGGCTGGCCTTGCTGGGCGCAGCAGCGCTGGGGTATTCGGTCAGCACCAGCTACTGGATGCTCGCCGCATTTTCCGCTCTGGCCGGTGTCGGAAACGGTGTGTTTCACCCGGTCAACTACACCTTGATCAACCGCAAGGTCAGCGGCCCGCGCCTGGGCCACGCCTACAGTGTGCACGGCATCACCGGCAGCCTGGGCTGGGCGCTGGCGCCAGCCTTGCTGGTGTCGCTGACCTTTGCCTGGTCATGGCGCGTGGCGCTGGCAGTGGCCGGTGTGCTGATTTTTGCCGTGCTGGTGTTGATGGTGCTCAACCGCGCCCGGCTGACCTTGAAGGTGCAGGCGCCGGTTCGGGGTGCCAGCGCGGCCGACAGCTCGCTGGGCTTTTTGAAAATACCCGCGGTGTGGATGTGCTTCGCTTTCTTCTTCTGGTATGCGATTGTGCTCAGCGTGATCCAGGCCTTCGCGCCGGAGGCCGCGCGCCAGTTGCACCAGGTCCCGCTGGCTCTGGTCGCCATGTGCCTGACGGTCTACATGGTGTGCAGTGCTGGTGGCATGGTGTTTGGTGGTTTTCTGGCCTCCGATCCGGCGCGCTGCGAACGCGTGGTTGGCCTCGGCTTCGGGGCGGCTGCCCTGGTTTCACTGGTGCTGGCACTGAGCAGTCTGGGCGGTCTGGCGGCATGGGTGGTGCCTGTGCTGTTTGGCGTCATGGGTTTTGCGTCTGGCGTTGCCGGGCCATCGCGTGATCTGCTGGTCAAGCGTTCGACACCTGAGAACGCTTCCGGCCGTGTGTATGGCGTGGTCTACGCGGGGCTGGACATTGGGCAGGCCGTGTCGCCGTTGATCTTCGGTGTGATGATGGACAACGGCCAATACCAGGGCGTGCTGTTGGGTCTGGCCCTGCTTCAGGGCGTGCTGATTGTCAGCGCTTTCAATGTGCGAAGGGTGCGCCGCACCGAGCTGGCCACCGCATGAGCTTCAGGGCGGTGGCGGGTCGGCCCGGTTGAAACGCTTTTCGGTGTGCAGGGCATACAGGCCCGAGGCCACCAGCAAAGCAATGCCGCCCCATGCCAGCGCATTGGGTACTTCGCCCCACACCAGGTAGCCGATCACCAGGGCCACCAGCAGGCTGCTGTAGCGAAACGGCGCCACCAGCGTCATCTCCCCCTGGCGCATGCTGCTGATGATGAAGTAGTAGCCGCCAAACAGAAACACGGAGGCCAAAGCGAGCAGCGAAAACTCGAACAGGCCGAAGGGTTTCCAGCCCTGAACCAGGGACAAAGCGCCAGACACCATCACGACCGCCGCGGCGGTCGCCAGGGTCACCAGAATGGATGGCGTCGCGGGATCTATGCGCCGGGTCATCAGGTCGCGGGCCGCGTGAAACAGGGTGCCCAACAGGCACAGCAAGGCGTAGCCATTGAAGCCGCTGGCGCTGGGCTGGATCACCAGCAGCACGCCGCTAAAACCGGCAAAGATGGCCAGCCAGCGCGCGCCGCGTACCCGTTCAGACATGAACAATGCCGCAAAGACCGCCATCACCAGCGGCGTCGCCAGATTGATGGCCGTGGCGTTGCCGATGGGCAGAAAGAAAAGCGAGCTGAGGTACAGCATGGTGGCGATGGCGTCGACGACTGCGCGAGTCATCGGCCAGCCGCGCCTGACCTCTGCAATGCGTGATGTCAGGCCCATGGCGTGCGTGACAGCCAGCACCAGAAGCAGGGCCATCACACCGCGGATAAAAATCAGCTGGGCGCTGGGCATGGTCTGGCTGGCAAATTTGACCAGCGCGTCATTGACCACAAAAGATGTCATGGCGACAACCATGCACAGAATGCCGCGGCGATTCGCGGCGGCTTGGGAAAGGCTCATGTTAGTCCTGGCTTATACCGCGCTTGTGTGCCGCGCGATGCAGGTGTCCAGTATCTCGCCGGTCTCGCGCTGCCACCAGGTGCCGGTGGAGAAAATCTCCACCTCGCTGTAGCCGGCGAACCCTGAACCTTCCATCCAGCCGCGAACTTTGGGGATGTCGATCACGCCGTCGCCCATCATGCCGCGGTCGTTGAGCAAATCGGTGGTCGGCGTCATCCAGTCGCAGACATGAAAGGCCAGCAGGCGGTTTTTCCCGGCGCGTTCAATTTGCTGCTGCAGCTTGGGGTCCCACCACACGTGGTACACGTCCACCGCCACACCGAGCGCGCCACTGTGCGACGGGTCCAGCGCATCGCAGACATCCAGCGCCTGCTCCAGGGTGTTGATGCAGGCACGGTCGGCGGCATACATCGGGTGCAGCGGCTCGATCGCCAGCGGCATGTTGTTTGACCGCGCGTATTCCAGCAAGGCGGCAATTCCATCATTGACCTGGCTGCGGGACAGCGCGATGTCCTTGTGCGCGGCCTTGCCGGTCAGCGCACCGGGCAACGCACCCACCACCAGCACCAGGCAGGCGGCATTGAGTTCACAGGCTTCGTCCACCGCGCGGCGGTTGTCGTCATGCGCGGCCTGTCTGCCGGCGGCATCGACCGCCGGGAACATGCCGCCCCGGCAGTAACCCGAGAGTTCCAGGCCGTGGGCCTTGACCAGTTTTGAAATCACCGGCAGGCCCGCCGCAGCCACCTGGTCGCGCCAGGGCGATATCGCCCGGATGCCGCGTTGCACGCAGGCCTCGATGATGGTTGTCAGTGGTTGATCGACGCCGCGGCTTTTACGCACAGTTGCGGTGTTGATGGAGAGCCAGCGGTGGTCGGTGGAGAAGTCGCGCATGGTGACGTGTGCCTGGATTATTCGATCTGGATATTGGCGTCGCGCACGACGCGCGAATACATCGCCATTTCCTTGATGATGTGACGCGTGAAGTCATCCGGACTTCCTCCTGCTGGGACAAAGCTCTGCGGGCTCAGGCGCTCGCTCACTTTGGCCGAGCGCATGGCCTTGGCCGCTTCCATGGAGAGTTTTTTGGCGATGGCGTCTGGTAGTTTCCCCGGTGCCCAGAGGCCGTACCAGGACACCATCTCGAAGTCCGGAAAACCGGATTCGGCCACGGTGGGCACATTGGGCATTTGGGGCAGGCGGTTTTTTGTAGTGACCGCCAGTGCCTTGAGTTTGCCGCTGGCGATGTGTGGATAGGTCGATGGCATGGCGTCGATGATGACGCTGATCTGGCCACCCAGCACATCGTTGACGGCCCCTGCCGTGCCTTTGTAGACGATGATGGGGATGTCCAGCTTGCCACCACGTTTGATGGCTGCCTGCGCGACATGCATGGGGGAGCCCAGCGCCGAAGTGCCGAACGCATATTTGGGGGAAGCTTGCGCCAGGGCCACAAATTCGCGCAGGTTGGAAGCCGCTACAGAGGGATGCGCGGCCACCACCATGGGCACAGAACCCAGCAACGCGACGGGTGTGAAATCGCGCACCACGTCATACGGGACCTTCTTGAGCATGAAGGGGTTGGCAATCAGGGTGGGCGATTGCAGCAGCAGGGTGTAGCCATCGGCTGGTGCCTTGGCCACCGCGTCGCTGCCTATGACTCCACTGGCGCCGGCGCGGTTTTCGACCACAAAAGGCTGCCCCATCTGCTCGCTCAAGCTTTGCGCCAGCACGCGCGCCACCAGATCGACCGTGCCACCCGGGGCATAGGGGACGATGATTTTCACCGGTTTGGACGGATAGGTTTGCGCTTGGGCGCCGGCAGCAACGGCGAGCGCGATTGCAGCAAGAATAATGCGAATAAAGCGGGTCATGGCAGGTTCTCCTGAGGGATGAGTTGGTATGGCTTCAGCAATCGCAGGGGATTTTCAGAAGCCGCAGGGCGTTGCGGAAATAAATACCTTCACTGTCTTCCTTCGACAGGCCAAGGCTGTCGATGGCTTCGGGAATCGTGCGTATGAACATGGGGCCGCCTTCGGGGTCAAATGGGCAGTCGGTGGCAAACACCACTTGCCTGGGGCTGAAGAATTCCAGTCCGCAGCGCAGTCCGGCCCTGCCACCGGCCAGCGCGGTGTCGGCATAGAACATCTTGAAGTAGTCGATGGGCCGTTTGGCCATGCGTTTGAGCAGCCCTTCGTAGTCTTCGTCTGAAGTGCGGCTGCCGAACTGGTCCAGGCCGGGGCCGACACGGCCATCGAAGTAGGGAATCATCGCGCCCATGTGGTGGGTGATGAGGCGCATGTTGGGCAGTTTGTCGAAAAAGCCCGAAAAAACCATGCGTGTCATGGCGGCGCTGGTTTCGTAGGGCCAGCCAAAGGTCCACCAGATCTCGAACTTTGATTTTTTCTCGCTGGCGTAGTCCGGCATATTGGCGCCACGGGCCGGATGCATCCAGATGGGCACGTCGTACTTGTTGACCGCTGCGTCGAAGATGGGCCAGAACTCCTCGTCGTCCAGCGGCCTGCCGTTGACGTTGGTAAAAATCTGGATGCCGCGTGCGCCCAGCTGCGTGATGGCCCACTCCATTTCTTCGAGGGCCGCAGGCACGTTGTTCATGGGCAGTGAAGCCACAAAGGCCGGGAACTTGTCGGGATGCAGATCACGGATCTCGGCCATGCCGTCGTTGGCCAGGCGCGCCATGGCAGGGGACTCTTCCGGTCCGGCGATCATTTCAATCGGCGGGTTCGAGAGCGTGAGTATCTGCTGATAGTCCGGAAACCCCTCCATCATTTTCAGCCTGGCCTCCAGGTCGTAGAGCACAGGAATGGTCAGCCAGCGTTTGATGGCGCCCTTGTCCTTGGCCATTTCGGCCATGCGGTCGAAATAGGCGCGCGGAAAAATATGTGAGTAGCTGTCGATCTGTCGCATGAGTGTTCTCTGTTATGTGTGCATTTCAGATCAGGCATAACGCAAGAACAACGCAGCCAGGTCACGTGGTGCCGTCACCATTGCATCGTGCCCGGTAGCAATGGCGTCGTATTTCCAGCCGGTTTGCGCATGTGCTTTTTCGCGCGATGGGTTGACCGACGCCAGTTTGGGGTTGGTGCAGTCAACGTAAACCTTGTCGATGCCGTTGCCGAAAGAATTGCGCAGCATCATCGGCTGCTCGTATGTACCCATCGGGTGCAGCGTAAGTTTGCTCTCCACCCAGGCTTGGTCAGCCTTGTCGGAAATGCCGAACGCCGCAGCGGGGAAAGGCGGAAACCCGATACCTCGCCCTTTTTCTTGAGCCAATTTGAGGCGTGCTGCCCAAGCGTCTGCTGGTATCGAGCTCTTCAAGCTCTGATTGTTGTCGAGTAGCAGCGCGTCGAGGAAGATCATGCGCTTCAGGCGCTGCCCGGCTCGGTCTGCCACCAGCGGAATCACCATGCCTGCGTAACTGTGACCCACCAAAATGGCGTTGTGCAGGTTGTTGCGCTCCAGCACGTTGATGACATCCTGTGCGTGGGTATCAAGATTGATCGATGCCGACAGCTCGCCGGCGCGCTCAGCCATGCCCGCCAGGGTGGGCGCATAAACCTTGTGACCGGCAGCTTCGAGCAGTGGCGTGACACGCTCCCAGCACCAACCGCCGTGCCAGGCGCCATGCACCAGTACGAAAGGTGGTTTGGCGCTTTGAGCCGAAGTCGTAGCACATCCAGCGAGGACGCTGCCAGCGGTGACTACGGCAGCCTGAAGCAGCGTTCTGCGTTGCATGTTGGGTTCCTTTGTATACATTTTGTCTCCTGTGGTTTATTGGCTAACTGAAAACTTCTATTCGATACCGTGCGTTGCCAGCAATGTCTTCATCCGTCGTACGGAAAGTTCAGGTTGCTCCAGCAGATTGGCCGCATCCGCCAGGCGGAACAGCTCTGCAAAGTGCTGCAATGAGCGTGTGCTTTGCTGGCCGCCGACCATGGTGAAGTGCTTCTGGTGGCCGTTGAGCCAGGCCATGAAGACCACGCCGGTTTTATAAAAGCGCGTGGGCGCTGCAAAGATGTGACGCGACAGTGGCACGGTGGGGCCGAGGATGGCGTGGAATTTATCTAGATTGCCCTGTGCCAGTTCGCCGAGTGCTGCGCTGGCGGCCGGTGCAATGGCGTCGAAGATGCCGAGCAGGGCGTCGCTCTGGCCGTGCAAGGGGTTGCTGCCGAAGCCATCGCCGGCAATCAGCTCGGCGTAGTTGAAGTCGTCACCGGTGTACATGCGCACGCCTGCAGGCAAGCGGCGGCGCATGGCAATTTCCTTGTCCTTGTCGAGCAGAGAGATCTTGATGCCGTCCACCTTGTCAGGGTGGGCGTTGATGATGCCCAGCGCGGTGTCCATGGCTTTTTCGACATTGCTGCTGCCCCAGTAGCCCGCGAGTGCAGGGTCAAACATGTCGCCCAGCCAGTGCAGCACCACGGGTTGTTTTGCCTGGCGCAGGATGCGGTCATACACCCGCTCGTAATCAGCGGGCGACCTGGCCACGCGGGCCAGTGCGCGGCTGGCCATCACGATGAGCTTGCCGCCGAGTTTTTCAATCTCAGCCATCTGTCCCTCATAACCAGCGATGACTTCATCCACTGTCTTGACGTTGTCGAGCACCAGGTGGTCGGTGCCGCAACCGGAGGCGACCAGTGCACCCGGCATGTCCTTCGCAGCGTCCAGCGAGCGACGTATGAGTTCCAGCGAGGTCGGCCAGTCCAGTCCCATGCCCCGCTGCGCCGTGTCCATGGCTTCGGCCACGCCCAGACCGAGTGACCACAGGTGACGCCGGTAGGCGATGGTGCTGTCCCAGTCGATGGCGCAGTTGATCCAGGGATCCACCGCGGCCAGCGGGTCGGCCACCACGTGGGCGGCCGAGTAGGCAATGCGGTTGAACTTCACACCAGAGGTCGGCTGGACCGGGGTCGTGCCGCGCAGTGCATAGGTTTGCAGGCCACCTGAGGCAGTGGGCAATATGAGGTTCAGGGGCATGTTGGTTCCGTCTTGACAGTAAAAATGGCAGTTTGCCCTTTGGTGACGAAGAAAGTATGCTATTAAATATGTAGCGTTGGAACATCCACCCAGCGGCGCTCTTTCCAGCTCTCCAGTGCGGCTTCCACCAGTTGCACGCCTTTGGCGCCTTCGGGCAGCGTCCATTTGTAGGGCTCGTTTTCCACCACGTGACGAATGAAGTGCTCCCACTGGATCTTGAAGCCGTTGTCGTAGGTCTGGGTGTCGGGCACGTCCTGCCACTGGTCGGAGAACTTCATCGTCTGTTTCTCGTCCGGGTTCCAGACCGGCCGTGGCGTGTTGACGCGCGACTGGGCCTTGCAGGATGACAGGCCGGCGACGGCCGAGCCGTGCGTGCCGTCGACATGGAAGGTGACCAGGTCTTCGCGGTTCACGCGGGTGGCCCAGGACATGTTCATCTGCGCAATCACCGGCTCGCCGTTGTGGCCGGTGAGTTCGGCGGTGGCGTAGGCGGCGTCGTCGGCAGTGGCCTTGTAAGGTTTGCCCGCTTCGTCCCAGCGCTCGGGAATGTGGGTGGCGCCTATGCAGGAGACGGATTTCACTTCGCCGAACAGGTTGTCCAGCACATAGCGCCAATGGCACATCATGTCCAGAATCATGCCGCCGCCATCTTCAACGCGGTAGTTCCAGCTCGGTCGCTGGATGGGCTGCAGGTCGCCTTCAAACACCCAGTAGCCGAATTCCAGGCGCACCGACAGCATCTTGCCGAAGAAGCCGGCGCGGCGCAGCATGTCGAGCTTGCGCAGGCCGGGCAGGAACAGCTTGTCCTGCACCGCGCCGTGTTTCAGGCCCGACTTTTCGGCGAGGCGCGCAATCTCGACGGCTTCGTTGAGGTTGGTGGCAATCGGCTTTTCGCAGTAGACGTGCTTGCCGGCGCGTATGGCCTTGGCCAGCAGGGTGGGGCGCATCTGGGTGGTGCCGGCATCAAAAAAGAGGGTGTCGCTTTTGTTCTTCAGCGCTTCGTCGAGGTCGGTGCCCCAGCGCGTTATGTTCCAGGTTTTTGCCAGGGCTTCCATCTTTTCGGCATTGCGGCCGATCAGGATGGGGTCGGGCATGACCCTGTCGCCATTGGAGAGCGTGACGCCGCCCTGTTTGCGGATCGCGACGATGGAGCGGATCAGGTGCTGGTTCATGCCCATGCGTCCGGTGACGCCGTGCATGATGATGCCTAGTTGTTGTGTAGCCATGGGGTCTTTCTCTCTGTGGGCTGGGTGGCTGGGTAATGCGGCGGCCGCACCCTGGTCATTCCAGGGGTGTTATGGGGTGCGAAACGCTGCGGGGAAAAGGGGCCGGTTGTTACTGTGCCGGCTGCAGGCCAGCGGCTTTGACGAGCACCGCGTTGCTCTTGATTTCATCGCGGATATAGGCGTCAAACTGCTCTGGCGACAAGGTCCAGGCATCGGCGCCCAGGGTGGCAAAACGCTCTTTGACTTCCGGCGTGTTCAAGGCTTTGACAACCTCGTCGTGCAGGCGGTTGACGATGTCGCGCGGCGTTTTGCTGGGGGCCATCATGCCGATCCAGAAGTTGAACTCGGAGCCGGGTACACCCGCTTCTGCCGTGGTTGGCACCTGCGGCAGGGCGGTTGCGCGTTTGGGCGAACCGACGGCGAGGGCCACCAGCTGACCGCTGCGGATTTGCCCAATCACCGGGGCGATGGGTGAAAAGTAGTAATCAACACGGCCGGAGATCACCTCCGTCACGGCTTCTGCAGAGCCTTTGAACGGGATGTTGGTCGCATCGATTTTTGCGGCGAGCTTGAACTTCTCGGCATTGAGGTGGGTGGCGCTGCCTTGCCCCGCTGAAGCGAAGTTCATGCTGCCCGGTTTGGCGCGGGCGGCTGCCAGCAGCTCCTGCAGGGTCTTGATGTTTTTGGAGGGCGAGATCACCAGAACGTTGGGCGTGCTGGAGATCGGTGTGATGGCCGCGAAGTCGGCGGCAGTGTCGAAGGGCAGCTTGGCAAATGTGGAAGGGCTGACGGTGTGGGACGACGAGTGGACCATGATGGTGTAACCGTCGGGTGCGGCCTGGGCCACCGCCGCCTGACCTATGGTTCCGCTGGCACCGCCGCGGTTGTCGATCACCAGCGTCTGTCCCATGCTCTGGCCCATTTTGTCGGCGATGGCGCGGGCAATGATGTCGGTGGTGCTGCCTGCGGCAAAAGGCACGATCACGCGGATCGGCTTGTTCGGGTAGGCGCCCTGGGCGCTGGCTGCCAGGGGCAGCAGGCCGGTCAGGCAGGTGATACATGCCAGTGCGGCGCGGCGTGTGAAAGTCATGAGGTGTGTCTCCTGGGTCAAGGGAACTGGGGTGTGCACGCGGCCCTTGGCAAGGCATGGATGCACTGCGGTGAGCGGAGTTTACACCTAATTCACCATTAGGTGAATTAAAAATTGTAAAAAAACCATCGCTGCCATCAGGCATCGCAGGATTTTCAGTTTCTCAACACGTAGCCCAGGATGACTTCACACATGTGTGACAGCCGCTCATGGCGGGCTTTGGGTGTCATCAGATCGCGTCCGAAAATAGCCGACAGCGTGTGGTTGTTGGACAGGTAGAAGTAGGACATGCCGGCGATGGACACGTAAAGCTGCACCGGGTCGATGCCGCCGCGAAACAGCCCGTCGGCACGTCCGCGCTCAAGTATTTCAGCCAGTGTCTGCACCAGCGGCGAGTTCATTTGCTGGACGCGGGTGGACATGGCCAGGTGCCGCCCCTGATGCAGGTTTTCACTGTTGAGCAGGGTCAAAAATTCCGGGTGGGCAATGTAGTACTCCCAGGTGAATTCGGTCAACCGCCGGATGGCCAGCTCCGGCGCCATGTTGCGCAATTGCAGCTTTGTTTCGGCCGTGCGGATGTCGGCATAGGCCTGCTCCAGCACCGCCAGGAAGAGCTCGTCCTTGCTTTTGAAGTAGTAGTAGATCAGGCGTTTGTTGAGGCCGGCGCGCTCGGCGATGCGGTCCACCCGTGCGCCGCCCAGGCCGTGCTGCGCAAACTCGTCGCGTGCGGCCTGCAGGATCGCCAGTTGTGAGCGGTCGGCGTCGCGCGAACGCGGTTCCGGGGAGAGGGTTTTGGGGCTTGGCATGCGTGTAATTTAACTATTTGGTGAATTAAGGCAAGGTGCACGACCTGCAGAAGACCAAATTATCACGCGCCGGGCTGGCGGCACGCTCATAATTGAACAGGTCCCGGTCGTTCGCGCCGGAACCAGAATCTCAGCAAGGAGCCGGTCATGAGCAATTCGAACACGCCGAAAGATGGTGATTTCGCCCATTGGGTGGAGGAAAAGTCGGAAGCACTCAAGTTTGAGCTGGGGGAGAAATTTCCGGTACCCCCTACGACACTCGTCTCCCCATCGGTGCATGTGGAGACCGGTCGGCAAAAGCTGGAAGAAGTTCTGCTGGAGCACGAAGAGCCGACCGAGGAGTTCCTGGAGGAGTTGCGCGCGATGGAGGGCGCAACTCCCCTGAGCGACGAAGAGCTGGCGCGGCAGGCCCTGGAAGCCGGCGGCGACGACGGCGACAACACCACCCCTGAGTAAATGACCCCCACGGTCGCTCACTGCGTGTAGCTCCCTGCCCCCGGAGGGGGCCGCTGCGCCTGCGGACTGGCAAAGCCAGATCCGCGGCACCGGCTGGTCTGGGCTCGAAGCCCGCGCGCTTTATCACTTCGTGCGCTGCGCTTGTGGCTGCTCCGGCGGCACAATAGGTCTCATGACATCTCAACTTGCCGGCCACCTTTTAGTTGATTGCCTTCTGGCCCAGGGCGTTACCCATGCGTTTGGCGTGCCTGGCGAAAGTTTCCTGGCTGTGCTGGACGGCCTGCATGCGCGGCAGGACAAAATCAGCTTTATCACCTGCCGGCAAGAAGGAGGTGCGGCTTTCATGGCGGAGGCGCATGGCAAGCTGACGGGCAGGCCAGGCATCTGTTTTGTGACGCGCGGACCGGGCGCCACCAATGCATCTATCGGCGTGCACACGGCTTTTCAGGACTCCACGCCCATGATCCTGTTTGTCGGGGACGTTGCCAGCGACACGCGGGACCGCGAAGCTTTTCAGGAAGTCGATTACGGCAGCTTTTTCGGGCCCTCCACGAAAGGCATGGCCAAACGGGTCGAGCGCATCGATGACGCCAGACGCATTCCGGAGTACGTCGCCCGCGCCTTTGCAATGGCCATGAACGGGCGGCCCGGCCCGGTGGTGCTGGTCCTGCCGGAGGACATGCTGACGCAGATGGTGGGGGCTGAACCTCTGGCGCGCGTGGAGGCTGTGGAGGCCTGGAGCGACCCCGGCTCGCTGCGCAGGCTCAGGGAGATGCTGCTGCAGTCGCAGCGCCCTTTGGTTATTGCAGGTGGAGGCGGCTGGACGCCCCAGGCCGCACAGGCCTTGCAGCGCTTTGCTGAGAACTGGTCGCTGCCAGTCGGCAACGCCTTTCGTTTTCAGGACACCTTTGACAACTTTCACCCCTTGTATGCCGGTGACGTCGGCATCGGCCTGAACCCCAAACTGGCAGCGCGTATCAGGCAGGCCGACCTGATTCTTGCCATCGGGCCCCGCTTGGGCGAGATGACCACCGGGGGCTACACGCTGATTGAAGCGCCACGCCCAAAGCAGAAGCTGATCCACATCCACGCCGGCGCAGAAGAACTCAACCGGGTCTACCAGGCCGACCTGGCGATCAATGCAACCATGAATGCAGCGGCGCGCTCACTGGAGGTGCTCACTGCGCCGGTGGCCGTGCCGTGGCAAGCCTGGGCCGAGGCTGCCAATGCAGACTACCTCGCCAATGTGGACCCCGCCAACGGCGGGCTGGTGCTGCCCGGCACGATAGACATGCCGGCCATTGTTGCGACACTGCAAAAGCTGCTGCCGCCTGATGCGGTGCTCACCAACGGAGCCGGCAACTTCGCCAGCTGGGTACACCGCTTTTTCAAACACCACGGTTTGGTCAAGGGCCTGAAGACGCAACTGGCGCCCACGGTCGGTGCCATGGGGTACGGTGTGCCCGCAGGCATTGCGGCAGGCATTGTGTCGGGCCGCACCGCTTTCACGATTGCGGGTGACGGCGACTTCCTGATGAATGGCCAGGAGCTGGCAACAGCGGTGCAGCATGGCGCCAAAAGCATCATCCTTCTGCTGAACAACGGCATGTACGGCACCATACGCATGCACCAGGAGCGCGAATACCCCCGCCATGTCAGCGGCTCCAGCCTGCACAACCCGGATTTTTGTGCGCTGGCGCGCGCCTATGGCTACACCGCCACCCGCATCACCCGCACCGAAGAGTTCGAGGGCGTCATGCGGCAGGCGCTGCAGGGCAAGGAGGGCGCGCTGATTGAAATCATGCTGGACCCCGAGGTCATCAGCACGCGTGGCACGCTGTCCAGCATCACCAATGCCGCGCTGTCCAGCATCTAGCAAGAAGGTGCGTGGACCAGGACCCCTTCAAGCAGGGGCCGCGGATCTGGCTTTGCCAGTCCGCAGGCGCAGCGGCCCCCTCAGGGGGCAGGGAGCACACGTAGTGAGCGACCGTGGGGGCTCCGTCCACCGTGGGGGCTAAAAAAAAGGGCCACTTGCGTGGCCCTTTTGCTGCGTGGGCCCGGGGCCCTGCGCTTCGACGTATTACTTGACGTGCTTGCCGATCAGGCCAGCCATCTCGAACATCGACACCTGCGCCTTGCCGAAAACGGCGCGCAGTTTTTCATCAGCGTTCACCATGCGCTTGTTGACTTTGTCCTGCAGGCCTTTGGCTTTGATGTAAATCCAGAGCTTGCGGACGATCTCGGTGCGCGGCAGCGCGGCTGCGCCAACCACGGCTGACAAAGCGGGGCTCAGTGTCAGTGCTTTCATGAACGCTGCGTTGGGCGTACGCTTTTTGGCGGGCGCTTTTTTCTTCGCAGGCGCTTTCTTTGCCGCTACTTTTTTAGCCGGAGCTTTTTTCGCAGCGACTTTCTTCGCAGGGGCTTTCTTCGCCGCTACTTTTTTTGCTGGTGCTTTTTTCGCAGCAGCTTTCTTTGCCGGAGCAGCCTTTTTAGCAGGCGCTTTTTTAGCCGGAGCTTTTTTTGCAGTTGCCATGATTGATTTTCCTTCTAGAAGTTGATAAATCACCAATGGAGATAACTACTCTTCATTGGCAATGCGGATGCTACTGGAGAAAACCGCAGTTTCATAGGGGAAACGCAATATTTTTGGGTCTTTGTGTTTCAGATTTCCCTCTGTAGATCGAAAAAACGCCAATGACAATCACGTATCAGGCTCCCTGAAGAGGTGTCCGTTTCGTCTCCATGAGCTGTGATGGCTGGCCCACGGCGTTGATATTCATTGACGGGACCGTGCCCGCCGCCTGCTCACGCGACACCGGAGGTAGTTGCGTTAACACCGCGCCAGCACACAGCATTTCGCTGGGGAGGCCGCGCTTGCCTCGAAGTATCCCTGGGTAAAACTGCGCTCCTGCCCATGATGGCGAGCCTTGAGAAAACGCTTTTGCATCGCTCGCCGTACAGGGGACAATCGGATCATCACCATCGAAGAAAGCTGTCTGACCATGTCTACCTCCTTTGCCACCTGTGATTTGTGCGACGCCCATAAAAACGACACCACAGGCGCTTTTCGGGTGCTGCCCCCCGTATTTCGCGACTTTGGCGGCGTACAAAAATTTTCCGGCCCCGTCGTCACTGTCAAATGTTTTGAAGACAACTCCCTGGTCAAAGCCGCTGTAGACCGCAGCGGGATCATTGAAACGCCGCTCGGACACTTGCCCGGGGTACTGGTCGTCGACGGCGGCGCGTCGCTGCGGCGTGCGTTGCTGGGCGGCAATCTCGGCGCTGCGGCCGCCAAAAACGGCTGGGCGGGTGTGGTGATCGATGGCTGCGTGCGTGATGTGACGGAGCTGGCCGCGTGCAAAGTGGGCATACGTGCGCTGGCCAGCATGCCCTGGCCGACCGAAAAACGCCAGCAGGGGCAAGAGGGCGTGGCCGTGCAAGTCCAGGGTGTGTGGATCTACCCTGGCGACTGGCTGTACGCCGATGAGGACGGCATCGTGGTGATGCCACAGGCCGGGCGGGCCCGTGCTTGATAACAAGGCACCGCAGCCTGCCGATGCGCTTGCGGCGGTCACCCATCCAGACCCTTTCCCTTACTACAGGCTACTGCGCGAGCAACGGCCCCTTTACTTTGATGCGGGACTCAAGCTGTGGGTTGCCAGCAGCCATGCCGTGGTTGAGGAAGCTTTCCACCACACAGCCTTGCGGGTGCGTCCTGTGGCTGAGCCGGTACCCACGGCCCTGGCCGGGACCATGGCAGGCGAGGTGTTTGCACAACTGGTGCGCATGACGGACGGCGACTTTCACGCCGCCCACAAGCCCGGAGTGACACAGGGTGCGCAGCGCTGGAGCCTGGCCGATGTGGCCCGTGCCAGCGAGGAGACGCTGAAGCATGTATCCGGCGGGGGAGCCAACGCCTTGTTGTCCCTGCTGCCGTTGCAGACCATGGCAAGGCTGCTGGGTGTGCCCCAGGCGGCGCTGGAGGCCACCTGCCGATGGGCGGAGCAGTTCACCCAGGGCATTGCTCCCGGTGCTCTTGTGCAGGCTGTCGCGCTGGGCGGCGTGGCCGCGCAGGCCCTGATGGAGCAGGGGAGGGCGCTCGGCCTGTCGACGGTTCAAGCCGCCAACCGCATCGCTTTCATGCAGCAGTAGCTGGATGCCACGGCGGGATTGATGGGCCACACCGCCTTGATGCTTGCCCGGCATCCGGAGGCAGGCCGCGCGGCAGACGATTCGC
>JAKFXR010000081.1 GCA_021731285.1 Polaromonas sp.
AGACCGCCCAATCCGCCGAGGCCGCCAAGGCCCCCAAGTCCACCTAAAGCGCTCATTTTTATCCCCTTTTATGCAACAAAGAAATCATTCGGGTGCTCCCGCATCGCGCAACGCCTGCGCATATATTTGCCCGGCGGGGTAGTGTTCACTGGGAGAGCGGCGTATGAATTCCCGCACGTTGAAGTTGGGCTCAATGGTCAATAGCCGCTGGGCCGTATCTCTGGCTTCATCCATCTGTTTGTTCAGACTCAGGGCGATGGTCAGCGCGCGGTAGGTAGAGCTGTGCGCCTTGTTGGCCCGAAGTGACGCCTGCGCCAATGCGATGGCGCCCGTGTAGTCCCCGGACGCCAGAACTGCCGAAGCGGCCAGGGACTGATAGAAGTACATCATCGGATCAAGAGGTGACAGGCTCAGCGCCTTTTCTGCTGCTGCTTTAGCCGGGTCCCCCACACCCTGGAAGGCATGCAAAACTCCGGAGAAAAGCCAGGCGAGCGAATCATTGGGGTTGGCGGCCAAAGCCAGTTCATAACGCTGCGCAGCCCCATCGAGATCTTTGAGCATGTGGCAATGGACGAAGCCCTCCACCGCCAGGGCCAGCGAGCAGTTAGGGTCCACGTCCAGCGCACGTTGGGTTTGCTCCAGTGCGCGCTGGGTTTCGTCTTTGCCACCGGATGACATGCCCCGGGTGACCTGCAGCACATGCCATTTCGCCAGCCACGCTCGAGGCGTGGGCAGGCGCCGGTGCCGGTCTATCAAATATTCCAGCATGTCACGCACCCGGTCAAACTCGCTGCGGGTAGACCGATGCATCAGCGAGATGGCGCCCATCAGCAGTGTCGAGCTCTCCAGATTGGGAAGCGGTCGGCTGGCGGCCCGCTGCATTTCAGTGCGTACGATGTGCGTGCCCAACTGTGACACTACTTCCGTTGTGATTTTGTCTTCGCCCTGCAAGACATCCTGCACCGAGCTCTTGAGGCTCTCCCCCCATACCGCACGCCCTGTGCGAGCCTCGATCAACTCGGTGACCAAAACCAGCTGGCTGCCGGAAACGCGGTACGCCCCCGATAGCACATAGTTCGCGTTGAGGTGGTTTTGCAGCAAGGGCAGGCTGGTGTCCCGACCGCGCAAGGTTGTTGTCGACAAGCGGGAGATAACGTTCAGGTCGGGTGAGCGTGACAGTGCCGCAATGATTTCTTCGGCAAGTATTTCTCCAAGCACCGCGTCATCCGGCCCGGAAGTGCGCGCCGTGAACGGGATAACCGCAATCGTGGGCCTGAGCTCCGTGGCATCCGCAGGCAGGCTGACGAATTTCGGCATGGCCCCCGGCGGGCTGACGCGGTAGGCGTGAATGGGCTTTTCCACATGCTTGAGATAACACTCACCCATGTCTTCAAGGTCTGCGTCCAGTCCGGGGACAACCCGGTCACGCAGCTCGGCTGAGAACACAATTTCGTCGGGTCCTGCCAGGGTACACAGGCGGGCCGTCAGGTTGACGTCCGTCCCATAAATGTCGTGGTGGTCAGTGACAAACGTGGCCAAGTGGCCGCCAATGCGCAGGTGCATTTGCTGGTCGGGAGAAAGGCCCGCGTTGGTCTGGTGGCTGAAGTGTTGAAAGGCAAAAGCTGTCTTGACAGCGCCTTGCGCACTCGCCAGTTCGAGCATCAATCCGTCACCCAGGCTTTTGACAATGCGGCCACCATGCAGAGGCAGCATCTGCTCTGCGTGTTGCACCAGTTGTTGCCACCGCCGTACAAAGTCATCTTGGTCCTGCTCCATCATTCTGACCGACTCAACCACGTCCATAACCAACAACACTTTCGTGTTCCTCGTTATGGAAGCGGGCAGTTCAATCAAGGGAAGGGCTCAATCGTAGGAGGTGTAACAAAATTTTACCTCCCCATTTTGTAGGAGATGGCCGGTGGTGGAAACCCTTTTCTGGTTCCCAAATAACGGCAGACCGTGCATTGTTGTTTCAACGCGAACGGAGCAGCAGTCTCCGCGACCTTGATGAACTTGAGTTGCAGCCCAGAGATAGCAAAAGCATTTTTGGGAGCAAAGAGCGAGAGGGTGATGAAGTGCTGCGCTTGTCGCCCGCATCCGCATCCGCGCCTGGGCGCAGGGCTGCCTGTGACCGCAGGTGGCACGTGGATACATCGGGAAGCTGTCAATTTGCCGGTGCTATGTTCTGAATAGCAAACTATCCTCGCGGATAGTGGGCAAGGTGCCGATTTGGGCAATAGGAGTTGGCCATCACCCTGCCGCGTCACGCCTTATAAGTAAATCGCGTGTTTGCCCTTTGATATTGGCCGTAGTTTGCTATAGATAACGTAGCAATATAAGTGTGCACAGACCACAATCATTCGTGCGTCATAGAGATGCACCTTCTATTCGCCTGCACGTTCAGCGGTGCTTACTGCCCCGCATCCGCCGCCAGCTCCTCCATCGCTTTCACCCGCTCATAAACCGGTGTGAAGTCCGGCGCGGTTTTGTCGAACAGCTCCTGGAAGCTGTTGATCACGAAGTAGGTCTGCTGGTAGCTGTCGATCTTGTAGCGGGTGCGCATGACGCGCGTTATGTCCAGGGGCAGGCGTTGCGGCTCATTGCTGCGTACCGAGTGCTGCAGTTCGCCGGATGAGCTGAGGATGCCGGCGCCATATGCACGCAGGCCGTCAGCTTGCTGGATCAGCCCAAACTCGATCGTGTACCAGTAGAGGCGGCTCAGTTGCTCGCAGGCGCCCAGGCGGTGGGCCTTCAGGCCACCCTTGCCGTAGGCCTGCATGTGGTCGGCGAAGATGGGATTGAAAAGCAGTGGCACGTGTCCGAAGAGGTCGTGAAAAACATCGGGCTCGACGATGTAGTCAAACTCTTCGGGGGTGCGAATCCAGTTGGTCACCGGGAATTGGCGGTTGGCCAGCAGGGTGAAAAAGGGCACCTCGGGGATGAGGCCAGGCACGGTGACGATTTCCCAGCCCGTGGCCTTGCGCAGGCGCTGGTTGATGTCTTCAAACCGCGGAATGTGGTCGCTGGCGCCCAGCGAGGGCAAGGCGGCAATGAATTCGTCGCAGGCCAGGCCGGGTAACAAAGCGGCCTGTCGCGCATACAGGCGCCGGTAGGTGTCGTGGTCAGCTGCGGTGTAGCTGTCGTAGTCCTGCGGGCAGGTGTAGTCCGCGCCGGCGCGGGTGTAGTCGCCCCTTGGGGGGCGTTCGCTGGCGCCATAAACGACAGGATCAACAGCCATTCAGAAACTCCCGAATTCGGATTTGCCCGTCATCCCGGACCTGATCCGGGATCCATGTTTCATGCGCCACCGTCCCGGCCTGCGAGGCATGGATTGCGGGTCAAGCCCGCAATGACAGACTTTCATTGTCATGGATGCTTACGCTTTTTCGAGAACGCCGCGGCGCATCTGGTCCAGTTCCATGCTTTCAAACAGCGCCTTGAAGTTGCCCTCCCCAAAGCCCTGGTTGCCTTTGCGCTGGATGAACTCAAAAAAGATGGGGCCCAGCTGGTTCTCGCTGAAGATCTGCAGCAGGAGCTCGCCCGGCTTGCCGTCCACCAGGATGTTGCGCGCCTGCAGCTCCGCCACATTCTCACCGTGACCGGGGATGCGTTTGTCGAGCAGTTCGTAATAGCTGTCGCTGGTGCTGAGCAGCTTCATGCCGCTGAGCTGCAAGGCGTCAACCGTCTCTGGAAGATTGTCTGAACCCATGGCAATGTGCTGGATACCCTCGCCCTGGTATTTGTCCAGGTACTCCTGGATCTGCCCGGCTTTCTCGTTGCCCTCTTCGTTGATGGGAATGCGGATCTTGCCGCAGGGGCTGGTCATGGCCTTGCTTTTCACGCCGGTGGTCTGGCCCTCGATGTCGAAGTAGCGCACCTCGCGGAAGTTGAACAGCCGCTCGTAAAAGCCCGACCACTCGGCCATGCGGCCGCGGTGCACGTTGTGGGTGAGGTGGTCAATGTAGGTCAGCCCATGGCCCACCGGGTTCAGCTCGGCATCGGGCAGGGGCTCAAAGTCCACATCGAAAAAACCGATGTTGCCGATGTCGCCGTCTTTGGCTCCGTTTTTGCCACGCCAGCGGTCAATGAAATAAATGATGGAGTCGCCAATGCCCTTGATCGCCGGGATGTTCAGCTCGCCCGGTCCGGCGGTGTGGGCGTAGCCCCAGGCGCCGAGGGTGATGGCACGCTCGTAGGCCGCCTTGGCGTCCTGCACCCGAAAGGCAATCGCACAGACGCTGGGGCCGTGCTGGCGCGCAAAGCGCTGGGCAAAAGAGTCGGGCTCGGCATTGATGATGAAGTTGATGCCGCCCTGGCGATAGAGCGTCACGTTTTTGTGGCGGTGTTTGGCAATTGCCTTGAAGCCCATGCGCACAAACAGCGCACTCATGGCAGCCGGGTCGGGCGCAGCGTATTCGATGAATTCAAAGCCGTCCGTGCCCATGGGGTTGTCCCAGACGCCTTGTGTGGCGGTTGCGTTCATTCGTGCCTCCATCTCAATCAAATGCAGATGGGTACCACTGTACAGGCGCTTCCCAGCACTTTTTATGCAAATCGCAGCGCAAGAGTTGTCCCATGCGCAGTAAACATGCAAAATATGAAGCATGCAAGCACTGGACAAGCTGGACAAGCTCATACTGCGCAGCCTTCAAGCCGATGGCCGGGCCACTTATGACCAGATTGCCGAGCAGGTCAGCCTCTCGCCCAGTGCTGTGTTGCGGCGCGTCAAGCGGCTGGAGGAAAGCGGGGTCATCGACCGTTATGTGGCCCTGGTCAAGCCCGAGTCGGTGGGGCTGGGCCTGACGGCCTATATCAATGTGCGGCTTGAAAAGCACACCGAGTCGCACAAGCGCAACCCGATGGACGCCTTTCGCGCGAGCGTGCAAACCTGGCCCGAGGTGGTGGAGTGCGCTGCCCTGACGGGCGAGATGGACTATTTGCTGCGTGTGGTGGTGGCTGACATGGGCCACTACAGCCGCTTCATCATGGACACGCTGCTCAAGCATCCCAGCGTGCAGGATTGCAAAACAAGCTTTGTGCTGGACCGGGTCAAAGCCACCACGGCCCTGCCTGTGTAAGCGCGAACTATCGACCAACGGGTCATTAAATTAGGCAGAGCCCCCCGTTTCAGGCTCGATTTATGCCATCTGGCTTGCGCTTTTGCCCAACAAATACTATTATTTTCATAGCAAACTCTTCCCACCAATAAAGGGCAAATTGCTGTTTTGCCAATGACTTTCGGTCCCCCTGCTCCGAAACCGTCAAAAATTCATCCAAGGTAGACATTTCAGGGAAAACCCTTATATTGAAGCCATGGTCAATCCCGGTACTTTCATCAAGGCATCCATAGACGCAGGCAAGGAGCTGTTTCGCCAGCCCACGTCCGTGGGTGAGCGCGCGCCTGGCAAGCCGCCGCTGATGGTGCCCATCCGCTCGCTGGGCCCCAGCCACCGCGAGCGCATTGAAAAACACCTGATAGCGCTTGATCCGCAGGACCGCTACCTGCGCTTTGGCTACTCGGCCAGCGACGAGCAGATTGCCCGCTACGCAGCCAGCCTCAATTTCGACCGTGACGAGATTTTCGGCATCTACAACCGCAAGCTGGAGCTGATCGCCATGGCGCACCTGGCCTTGTCGATAGACCCTCAGTTGGCCAGTTGCGCAGAGTTTGGCGTGTCGGTGCTGTCGCATGCGCGGGGCCGCGGCTACGGAGCGCGCCTGTTTGACCGCGCCGTCATGCACGCCCGCAACGAAGGCGTGACCATGATGTTCATCCATGCCCTCAGTGAAAACACCGCCATGCTCAACATTGCCCGCAAGGCCGGGGCCGTGATTGAGCGCGACGGCTCGGAAAGCGAGGCCTACCTCAAGCTGCCGCCTGCCGACCTGGACTCCCGCATGACCGAGATGGTGGAAGAGCAGATTGCCCAGACCGACTACCGGCTCAAGGTGCAGGCCAAGCAGTTCTGGGACCTGTTGGCGATTGTTCAGGAAGTGCGGCGCGGCGTGCAGGAAAGCCGGCACCGGCCTTCTTAGGCCTCACGGTTTCGCACCTGCTTGCCCGCCTTCCTGAGCGCTTGTCGCCATCGAAGTACGTTATCCTTGGCGGCTTATCCACTACCGCACACCCCTCGTGTCCGATGCCCCCCCCAGTAGACCGCCCAAGCAGGAAGACAAACGCGGCTTTTTGCAAAAGCTTGCCGAGATGCTCCATCCGGGGCCCGATTCCAAAGACGAGCTGATCGAAACTCTGGTCGAGGCGCAGGACAACGACGTCATCGGCGCGCAAAGCCGCGAGATGCTCGAGGGTGTGATCCGCATGGCCGACATGACGGCGGGCGATGTGATGGTGGCCGCCCCCCGCATGGACGCCATCAACATCGATGCGCCCTTCGACGAGTTGCTGCATCTGGTGATAGACACCGCGCACTCGCGCTTTCCGGTCTACGAAAACGAAAAAGAAAACATTCTTGGCATCCTCATGGCCAAGGACCTGCTCAAGCTGCAGCGCGCGCCTGAGCTCAACATACGCGCGCTGCTCAGGCCGGCGGTGTTTGTGCCCGAGAGCAAGGGGCTCAACGACCTGCTGCGCGAGTTCCGCGGCAACCGCAACCACCTGGCCATCGTGATCGACGAGTTTGGCCGTGTTGCCGGTCTCATCACCATTGAAGATGTGCTGGAGCAGATCGTCGGTGAGATTGAAGACGAGTTCGACATTGCTGAGGACGAGGGCGACATCTTTGGCCTGCCCGACAAGACCTACCGCGTCAGCGGCGACACCTCGATCGAGCGTGTCAGCGAAGCCTTTGGCGTCAAGCTGCTGGACGAAGATTTTGAAACCATAGGCGGGCTGGTGGCCCACGAGATGGGCCATGTGCCGCGCCGCGGCGAGAGCCATGCGCTGGCGGGTCTGCACTTCACCGTGCTGCATACCAAAGGTGGCGCGGTGCGATGGTTCAAAGTCACGCCGGTCGCCGTGCCGCCCCGGCAGCCCTGAAAAGACCCTGGCGCGCATGTCACGAACCCCCATCGACTCCATGGTGTCTGCGCTTCCCACCCTGCCGGCCTTGCTGGAGCACATTGGCCACCCCCGGCAGCGCAAGACCGTGTCGTTTATCCAGATGGCGATGGTGCTGCTTGCGGGTGGCGCACACGCGCTGAGCATTGCCTGGCCATTCTCCTTTGGACCAGCGCAAGGCCAGCCCCTGTGGTGGCTGCAACTGCTGGCGCTGGGCACACTGGTCTGGCAACTTGATCGCTGCGTGCGCTGGAAGCAGGGCCTGCTGCTGGGCTGGTTGTTCGCGACGGCGTGGCTGTGCGGCATTTTCTGGTGGCTGTTTATCTCGCTCCACACCTATGGCGGTCTGGCCTCTCCTCTGGCCGTGCTGGCCATCGTCGGTCTGGCGGTTTTTCTGGGCACCTACTACGCTCTGGCATGCGCCGCTTTTGCCGTCCTGGCCCCCCAGCGACCCATGCGGCGTGCTATTTTTTTTGCAGCACTGTGGTTGCTGGCCGAGCTGGCACGGGTGGAGTTTTTCACCGGTTTCCCGTGGGGCGAAGCAGGCTATGCCCACCTGGACGGCTGGCTGGACGGTTATGCCCCGTGGGTGGGCGTACATGGCATGACCTTCCTGGCAGCCCTCATCGCTGCCAGCCTGGCCGGCATGGGCAAGTCACGCCGTCAGGTGCTGATGGTGCCATTCATGGTCCTCCTCATGGTGGCCCTGTCGCTGGTGGCCGGCCGGCCCACCTCAAGTCCGGCGGGCAGCCTGGCCGTCACCCTGCTGCAGGGCAACATTCCGCAAAACGAAAAATTTCAGCCCGGCACCGGATTGCCCACCGCGCTGCGCTGGTATGCCGAGCAACTGCAGGCTGCCAAAACGTCCCTGGTGGTGGCGCCCGAGACTGCGCTGCCCCTGCTGCCCAGCCAGTTGCCGGAGGGCTACCTCAGCGCCGTGCAGGCGCGCTTTGCCACCGGCCAGCAGGCGGCGCTGATCGGCATTCCTTTGGGCAGCTACACCGACGGGTATGCCAACGCGGTCATGGGACTCAAGCCAGGCCAGCAGCAGGCGTACCAATTCCAAAAACACCACCTGGTGCCTTTTGGCGAGTTCGTTCCTCTGGGCTTTCGCTGGTTCATCAACCTGATGCACATTCCTCTCGGTGATTTCCGGCGTGGTGCACTGGGCCAGCCCTCCTTTGAATGGCAGGGCCAGCGCATCGCGCCCAACATTTGTTATGAAGACCTGTTTGGCGAGGAGCTGGCGGTCAGCTTTGCCAATGCCGCCACTGCGCCCACCATCCTGGCCAACGTCAGCAACATCGCCTGGTTTGGCAACACGGTGGCCATTGACCAGCACCTGGCCATCTCGCGCATGCGGGCGCTGGAGTTTGAGCGCCCCCTGATCCGCGCCACCAACACCGGCGCCACCGTCATCATCGACCATCGCGGCAAGGTCACGCACGAGTTGCCGCGCCACACCCGCGGCGCGCTGGTGGCAGAGGTGGACGGCCGCAATGGCATCACGCCGTTTGCCTGGTGGGCGTCGCGTTATGGGCTGTGGCCGCTGTGGGCCCTGGGTCTTGCGATGGTGGTGTTGGCCCTCGCGCGGCGCCGACGCTAGCGTGTAACACCACGCCAGATGCGTCACGCCGGGGTGACGGACCGCCCCATCACGGCGTGCAACAGGTCGGGCAGCATGCCCAACATGCGCAGAGCGTCCTGTCCGGGGGGTGTGCTGCTTGCAAAGTACAGATGCAAGGCAATCGGGGCAAAGTCATGCAGGGGTACCGCCGTGATGGACGTCGCGTCCAGATTGCTGGCGGTCAAAAAATCAACCACCGTCCAGCCCATGCCTCGCTTGACCAGCTCCAGCGCAAGCCGTGAGGTATGGACCTGCACGCTGGCAGGCGCGCTCAGGCCCAGGTGGCGGGCCAGTTCGTCTATCGACTGACACATCGGATCATCGCCCACCAGCCGTATCAGCGGCATGCCGGACAAAAACGTCATGGGGTTCTGCCGCCGTGCACGCACAGCGCGTTGCCAGATACCGGGGGTGACGGCCAGATAGAGCGGCCCGGTCATCAGCATGGTGCTGGTGATCAGCGGATGCGGGTGCTCGTAAAAACCCAGCGCAAAATCCACACCCCGTGTGAGCAGCGCCTGCACCATCTGATCCTGGTGCAAGGTGCGCACTTCCACGTTGATGCGGGGGTGGCGCGCCAGATGTTTTTCCAGCACCAGCGGTAAAAACTCATGACTGATGGAGGGAATGGCGGCCAGCCGGACCTGGCCGCCGTCGGCCTGGCGCAAGTTGAGCGCGATGCGTTTGAGCTCATCCAGTTTGCGGTGGATCAGCGTGGACTCTTCAAACAGGACCCTTGCCTCAGGCGTGGGCGCCAGCGTGCCTTTGGCGCGGGTGAACAGCTTGTAGCCGAGTTGAAGTTCGGTGTGACCGATGGTTTTGCTCACGGCCGATGGCGTGATGAAGATCAGGCGTGCGGCGGCGCTCATGTTGCCGGTCTGCATGACGGCCTGGAAGACTTCGAGTTGCCTGAGATTCATACTTTTGGCCTCGAGGAGGCTGCTCTGCGAGAAGGGGGTGAATTTTATTCATACCTGCCGGCCAATTATGCACTGCTGCCCACGCGGGGCATCGCTACGATGAGCCACCTCTGGCCGCCAAGACCAAGGTAAAGCCGGCTGGACCACCACTGAGTGGCCTGCCCCTATGAAAAAAACTCACCCCTACTGGAGATGCAACCCATGCAAATAGACAAAAAGCTTCGCCTGCTGGCGGTCAAGATCGGCCTGACAGCACTGGTCACCCTGTCCGGCTTTGCGTACGCGCAAGCCGTCAAACCCAATGTCGTGATCCTGGCGACCGGCGGCACCATTGCCGGGGCGGGCGCGTCTGCCCTGAACAGCGCAAGCTATGCCGCTGCCAAGGTACCGGTGGACAAACTGCTGGCGGGCCTGCCCGAGCTGGCCAACGTCGCCAATGTGCGCGGTGAGCAGGTGGCACAGATTGCCTCTGAAAGTTTCGACAATGAAACCCTGATGAAGCTGGGCAAACGTGTGTCGGCCCTGGTCAAGCAGGCCGATGTGGACGGCATCGTCGTGACCCATGGCACCGACACGCTGGAAGAAACCGCCTACTTCCTGAGCCTGGTGATCCGCACCAGCAAACCCATCGTGGTGATCGGCTCCATGCGGCCCGGTACGGCCCTGTCCGCCGACGGCGCGCTGAACCTGTTCAACGCTGTCAGCGTGGCCGGCAGCAAGGACGCCGCCGGTAAAGGCGTGCTGGTCACGATGAACGACGAGATCCAGAGCGGCCGCGATGTCAGCAAAACCATCAACATCAAGACCGAGGCCTTCAAGAGCCAGTGGGGTCCGCTGGGCATGGTGGTCGAAGGCAACAACTACTGGTTCCGCGCGCCGGTCAAGCGCCACACCGCGCAGTCCGAGTTCAACATTGATGAGTTTGAGGCCCTGGCACCGGTTGACATCGTGTATGGCTACGGCAACGTGCCGCGTACGCTGGTGGACAGCGTGGGCAAGTCGGGCGTCAAAGCCCTGATCCACGGCGGCACCGGCAATGGTTCGGTGGCCAACCGCGTGGTTCCGGCGCTGCAGGAAGTGCGCGCCAAAGGCGTGCAGGTGATCCGCTCTTCACGCGTGGCCGAAGGTTTTGTGCTGCGCAATGCAGAGCAGCCTGACGACAAATACGACTGGGTGGTGGCGCACGATCTGAACCCGCAAAAGGCCCGTATCCTGGCCGCGGTCGCGCTCACCAAACCCGTGAGCAGCAAGGACTTGCAGCGGATTTTCTGGCAGTACTGAAGTCATTGGCCCCCACTCTTTTCACTGCGTGTAATGCGCTGCCCCCCGAGGGGGCTGAACTTGCTCGGGACGGCCCTTCGCTGCGTTCCAAGCGGCGCTGAATCCAAAGGCCTGCTGGCGCTTGCTGCGCCAGCAGGCCTTTTGCATGGGTGCCGGGACAGCGCCGCGTAAAATGAATGGTTTGGCGATTTCCTCCTGTGGTGTCGCTGCCCCGGGGCCGCAACTGGCGCCGCGCTTTTCCCACAACCGATGTCCATGCTCACTTTTCAGCAAATCATTTTGAAGTTGCAGTCCTACTGGGATGCCCAGGGCTGCGCGCTGCTGCAGCCCTATGACATGGAAGTCGGCGCCGGTACGTCGCACACCGCTACGTTTTTAAGAGCACTTGGACCGGAGCCCTGGAAAGCAGCCTATGTGCAGCCCAGCCGCCGGCCCAAGGATGGTCGGTACGGCGAGAACCCCAACCGCCTGCAGCACTATTACCAGTACCAGGTGGTGCTTAAGCCCGCGCCGGCCAACATCCTTGAGCTCTACCTTGGTTCACTCGAAGCCCTGGGCTTTGACCTGAAGAAAAACGACATCCGGTTTGTGGAAGACGATTGGGAAAACCCGACCCTGGGCGCCTGGGGCCTGGGCTGGGAAGTCTGGCTCAACGGCATGGAGGTCACCCAGTTCACCTACTTCCAGCAGGTGGGTGGCATCGACTGCAAGCCCATCACCGGCGAGATCACCTACGGGCTGGAGCGCCTCGCCATGTACCTGCAGGGCGTGGACAACGTCTACAACCTGACCTGGACCGACGGCCTCAGCTACGGCGATGTGTACAAGCAAAACGAAGTTGAACAATCGACGTACAACTTCGAGCACAGTGACGCAGATTTTCTGTTCACCGCGTTCACCGCGCACGAAAAGCAGGCCAAACATTTGATCGACGTGCAACTGGCGTTGCCTGCGTATGAACAGGTGCTCAAGGCCGCGCACAGCTTCAATTTGCTCGATGCACGCGGTGCGATCAGCGTGACGGAGCGCGCCGCCTACATTGGCCGCATCCGCAACCTGGCGCGCGCCGTGGCGCAAAGCTATTACGAAAGCCGCGAACGCCTGGGCTTCCCGATGGCGCCGCGCGAGTGGGTGGACCAGATGACGAAGAAGGCTGCATAAACCAATGACAACAAAAAACCTTCTGGTTGAACTGTTTGTGGAAGAGCTGCCGCCCAAGGCGCTCAAAAAACTTGGTGATGCATTTGCGGAAGGTATCTTTCGCGGTCTTGAAGAGCGAGATTTCCTATGTTCGGAGTCCGAAAGTACGGTGTTTGCTTCACCGCGACGCCTCGCTGTTCACATCACTGCAGTCCGTTCTGTGTCCCAGCCACGGCCTCGAGCCCCGGTCACGCTGATGCCTGCTTCGGTGGGTTTGGCGGATGGCAAGCCTACTCCTGCACTACTTAAAAGAATACAAACCAAGCTGTATCACCCAGACGTTGATATCGATTGGGTAATGCGTGAACGGATATTCACAGCAGAAGAGAATGGCAAGCAAGTTTTAAAGCACCGCGAAGATTTAGCGACCGGTGGAACCTTGGAAGTTGGGCTTGAAGGGGCGCTTGACGAAGCACTTCACAAGTTGCCTATTCCGAAGGTCATGTCCTATCAACTTGAAAAGGACTGTGAGTTTCCTGGCTGGAGTAGCGTGAGCTTCGTTCGCCCCGCTCACGGTCTGGTGGCATTGCACGGCAGCGATGTCGTGCACATCGAAGCGCTGGGCCTGAAGGCCGGCAACAGCACACACGGCCACCGCTTTGAAGCAGCGGTTGACCCGGTCGTGCTGAAAGACGCCGACAACTATGCAGTCACACTGAAAAAAGATGGCGCGGTCATTGCCAGCTTTGCCGAGCGCAAGGCCGAGATCGCCAAACAGCTGGCTACGGCGGCTGCCAAAGTTGGCGGTGGCGTCAAGGCCATTGACGACGACGCGCTGCTCGACGAGGTCACCGCGCTGGTCGAGCGCCCCAATGTGCTGGTCTGCGAGTTCGAAAAAGAATTCCTCGACGTGCCGCAGGAATGCCTGATCCTCACGATGAAGGCCAACCAGAAATACTTTCCGCTGCTCGAAGCCTCCGGCAAGCTCAGCAACAAATTTCTGGTGGTCAGCAACATCAGCCCGCTTGACGCCAGTGCCGTGATCCAGGGCAACGAACGCGTGGTGCGCCCGCGCCTGGCCGACGCCAAATTCTTTTTTGACCAGGACCGCAAGAAGACACTGGCGTCGCGCGTTGAAGGCCTGGGCAAGGTCGTGTACCACAACAAGCTGGGCTCACAAGGCAATCGCATCAAGCGCGTGCGCGCCATCGCCGAGGCCATTGCCAATCGCATCGACCCCGGACGGGTCGCTGACGTGCAGCGCGCCGCAGAACTGGCCAAGACCGACCTGGTGACCGACATGGTGGGCGAGTTTCCGGAGTTGCAGGGCATCATGGGCCGCTACTACGCACTCAATGACGGCTTGAGTGTTGACGTCGCCGACGCGATTGAAGACCACTACAAACCGCGCTTCGCCGGCGACGGGTTGCCACGCAATACCGTCGGCGTCATCGTTGCGCTGGCAGACAAGCTGGAAACCCTGGTGGGCATGTTCGGCATTGGTAATTTGCCCACGGGCGACAAGGACCCGTTTGCATTGCGGCGCCATGCGCTGGGCGTGATTCGCATGCTGGTTGAAAAAGACCTGCCTCTGGGGCTGGTCGAACTGGTCGCAGGCGCGCAGCCGGTGTTCGGCGAGAAGATTCAGGATGCGTCCGCAGCACTGGTCGATTTCATCTACGACCGCCTCTCCGGCTCCCTGCGCGAGCAGGGCTACAGCGCACAGGAAGTGGATGCCGTGCTGGCCTTGCGCCCGCAGCGGCTCGGCGATGTCGCCAAGCGCCTGGCCGCCGTGCGCGCCTTCGCCGCCCTGCCCGAAGCGCCGGCCCTGGCCGCCGCCAACAAACGCATCAGCAACATCCTGAAAAAGGCAGATGGCGTGGACGCCCATGTCAGCGAGCTGCTGCTGCAGGAGCCGGCCGAAAAAGCCCTGCACGCAGCAATGAAACAGGTGGCCCCGCAGGCCAGCGCCCGGTTTGACGCTGGCGACTACGCGGCCTCGCTGCAAGCCCTGGCCGCGCTGCGCGAGCCGGTGGATGCTTTCTTCGAGGGCGTGATGGTCAACGCAGAGCAAGCCGACTTGCGGCTGAACCGGCTGGGCTTGCTGGCCACCCTGCACCAGGCCATGAACCGTGTGGCCGACTTGTCCAAACTCGCGAGCTGACGCAGCAAATCATGATGGACCTCAAACTGGCCTGGCGGGCATGGAAAACACGCTACCGTGACCAGGTGTTTGAGTTGCGCGCCATTCGCCAGGCCCTGCGCGGCGGTGGGGCGGTGCTGGATGTGGGCGCCAACAAGGGCAGCTACCTTTACTCCATGGCGCGCTGGGCGGGCGCCTCGCCTGTGGTGGCCTTTGAGCCGCAGCGCAAGCTGGCGCAGTACCTGGTGGGCGCATGCCAGCGCAGCGGCCTGAACAACGTCACCGTCGAGAACCTGGCTCTGTCCAGCCAGAGGGGCGAGCTTGATCTGTTCATCCCGGGCGACGGCGACTCGCCGGGCGCCTCGCTGGAGGCCGGCATTGCCGACAAGACAGCCTGCCGCAAAGAGACGGTCCAGGTCACGACACTTGACGCCTACGCGGCCGAAAAACTGCGCGCACCGATACGGGTGATCAAGATCGACGTGGAGGGCCATGAGCTGGCGGTGCTGCAGGGCGCACTGGCATTGATCCAGCGCGACAAACCGCTGCTGGTGATCGAATGCGAAGGGCGGCACATGCCTGCGGGCAAGACGGTGCAGGAATTCATTGCATGGGTGGTGTCGCTGGGTTACACCGCCACGCTGGCCATGCCTGGTGTCGGGGAGTTGCCAGCGGCGCAGTTTCGCGATGAAATCCACCAGAAGCAGACCGGCGAGCGCTTCTGGGACGCCAAGGATTACTTCAACAACTTTATTTTCCGACCTGTGGATGGCCTGCCATGAAGCTTGTGATTCTGGACCGTGACGGCACCATCAACAGCGACAGCGACGAATACGTCAAAAGCCCCGAGGAGTGGATGCCGCTGCCCGGCGCGCTGGAAGCGATTGCGCGGCTTAACCATGCAGGCTGGCATGTGGTGATCGCGTCCAACCAGTCCGGTCTGGGCCGGGGGCTGTTTGATGTGGCCTCGCTCAATGCCATGCACGCCAAGATGCACAAAATGCTGGCCGCCGTGGGTGGCCGCATTGATGCGGTGTTTTACTGCCCTCACAGTCCCGAGGAAAGCTGCCACTGCCGCAAGCCCCTGCCGGGTTTGTTTGAACAGATAGGCGCGCGTTTTGGTGTGCCGCTCAAGGCTGTGCCGACGGCAGGCGACTCCGTGCGCGATCTGGTGGCCGGCGCTGCCGCGGGCTGCGAGCCGCATCTGGTGTTGACCGGCAAGTCGGCCTCTTACCTGGAGGGCGGGCAGCCCGATGGCTTGCCTGCCGGCACCCGCCTGCACCGGGACCTGGCCGCTTTTGTCGAATTCCTTTTGACCCGCGGTCTGCCCGATGCCGAAAATGCTACCAAATAGATAGCATGCTTGTTCTGTGCTGAAAGGGCCAGTGCCCTGAAAACCTTGTCACTTTGTTTTTAAAGATACCGCCATGGCCCTGATTCGATCCGTTTTGCACCTGTTGTGGATGGCCGTCACCGTGATCCCCTGGGCACTGGCCGTTCTGGTGTTTTCCCTGTTCGGCAGCAGCACGCAGATTTACTGGATGTGTGTCGGCTGGCTGCGCGTGGCGGTCAGTGGCGGCACTTTTATTCTGGGCATCAAAAACCGGGTGACAGGCATGGAAAACCTGCCCACCGGCGAGACCAGCGCGGCGGTGCTTCTGCTCAAACACCAGAGCACCTGGGAAACGTTTTGCATGCCAACCCTGATGCCGCATCCGCTGGCCTACGTCTTCAAGAAAGAACTGCTTTACGTGCCGTTTTTTGGCTGGGCCATGGCCCGCATGGACATGATCCACATCGATCGCAGCCAGCGCGCCCAGGCTTTCAACAAGGTGGTGGAGCAAGGCCGCCGCCTCATGAGCCAGGGCGTCTGGGTCATCATGTTTCCCGAGGGCACGCGTATAGAGCGCGGGCAGCAGGGCGTCTACAAAACCGGTGGCACCCGCCTGGCGATTGAAACCGGCGCGCCGGTGATTCCGGTGGCGGTGTCGTCCGCCAAATGCTGGCCGCGCAAGGCCTTCATCAAGAAACCCGGCATCGTTGATTTCTCCATCGGCAAACCCATCAGCAGTGTGGGCCGCAAGCCCGAAGAACTGATGCGCGAAGTCGAGGCCTGGATTGAAGCCGAAATGCGGCGCCTGGACCCCGAGGCTTATCCCGAGACCGCAGAAACCCGGCTTTGATGCGCCCGCCCATCTGATCGCCCAGCGCTAAACTGCTCCATGCAAAGCCTTCTTCAGTTCACCCTGGACCTCTTTGCGCCCGAGCCTGAAAAGCCCGCGGCCCTCCAGCCTGACCCCACTGAAACTTCAGGACGAAAACCATCATCTGCCCTTTCGGGGGAAGGCGTTTTAGCTATTGAAAACATAGCAACAGCGAGTACCGCCCCAGCCCCGCTGCCCGCGCAGACCTTGCAGCAGGTGCTGGCACCGGCCACCTACCGGCATCCCCGCGCGACGCGCGAAGCCCTGCTGGGCGACACCCTGGTGGGCTACCAGTTCCGGCGCGGCAAGCGCCGCACCATTGGTTTTTCTGTCGGCGGCGAGGGTCTGGTGGTCAGCGCCCCCAAGTGGGTGCCCCTTTATGAAATAGACAAAGCCGTGCAGGAAAAAGCCGGCTGGATCGTCAAAAAGCTCCATGAAACACGGGCCAGGCACGACCGTCTGGAGGCCGCCCGCATTGAGTGGAGAGACGGGACCACCCTGCCTTTTCTGGGGGAGCCGGTCATCGTGGTCATAGACCCCCGGCATGCTTTTGGTGGTGTCGGCGGCGAGCTCAAAGCCGCGGCCATGTTGAGTGCGCCGCCGCCCCCCCATGCCAGCCTGCCTGGCGTGGCGAACATGACGCTGCATATAGCGCTGGCCCATGACGCGACGCCCGACCAGATTCGCGACAGCGTGCAAGCATGGCTGATGCGTCAGGCCAAGCGTCTTTTTACCGAACGGCTTGACCACTTTGCACCCCAACTGGGCGTGCAATGGCGCAAACTAAGCCTGAGCAGCGCAGGCACCCGCTGGGGCAGTGCCAGTGCGGACGGATCCATCCGGCTGAACTGGCGGCTGATTCACTTCAAACAGTCGGTGATCGACTACGTGGTGGTGCATGAGCTGAGCCATTTACGGGTGATGGACCACAGCCCGCGCTTCTGGGACACTGTTCGCGCCGTTGTTCCGGACTATGCAGAGCTCAGAGGCCAGTTGAAAGACGAATCACTGCCCAAATGGTAAATATTTCACAATACTGAGCCCCAAGGTTGGCACGCTTACGATACAACTTGCGATGCCGCACAAATTTGTTAAAATCTGTAAAATGATAAATGTGATAAAAGTGACAAGGGATAGACTGAACTCCTACGCCTAGGTGGGTTTGCCATGAACGAAAAACCAATCCTCGTTGTTGAAGACAATCCAGATCACCTGGAACTCACGGTGCTCACGCTTCAGGAGCAAGGGGCGGACACGTCTATCGTGACGGCCCGGGACGGCGCGGAAGCACTTGACTATTTGTTTGGCCAGGGCATTCATGCCGGCCGCGACACCCAGAAGCAACCCGCCTTCATCCTGCTCGACATGAAGCTGCCCAAGCTCTCCGGCCTGGATGTGCTGCGCAGTGTTCGCGCCAATCCGCTGACTGCCCTGATTCCGGTCGTCATGCTCACATCGTCCAGCGAACAATCCGACATCATTGCCTGTTACCAAAGCGGAGCCAACGGCTTCGTACGCAAGCCGGTTGACTTTGGTGAGTTCACCGAAAAGCTCAGCCGCCTGCAGGACTACTGGCTGCGCGTCAACGAGTCCATCGCCAGCGCCTGACGCCGGGGCCGGCTGACCCCGGCTGTCAGTCTCTGCTGCCGCACACGCCGGCGCATCTTCCGGCAACTCTTGAGCCCCGCGCATTTTTGTGCGCATCCAACATGAACCCCGGCCCAAGGGCCGCAGGCGCCTGAAGTGCTTCCCCCTGCGAAGGTGTTGCCGTACAGTTGAAACAGTTCAACATCGGAAGGCAGCATGAAGGTCAGGATCAGCTTGCGCACGCGCATCATCATGCTGGTGTTGATTGCAATTGTTCCGCTGCTCGCGCTGTCCTTGCTCAAGGCCTGGCTGACCGCAAGCGCCGGCGTCAACCGGGCTACTGAAAACCTCAAGTTTGCCGTCACCCTGGTGGCTGGTAGCCAGGAGCGCATCGATGTCTCGACGCAACATATCCTGATGGCGGTGGCCAATGCACCCGGGCTGCTGGCGAAGGGGTCGCAGGAATGCCAGCGTTATCTGCAAACCCTCAAGAAAGAACTGTCGATGTACCGCAATCTGGGTCTCATCGGGCTCGACGGGTACTTCCTTTGTGATGGCGTGGGCAACACGGCAAAGGTTTATGCAGGCGACCGCGCCTACTTCAAGGCGGCCCTGACCGGTCGCGGCGTCTCCGCCAGCGGCTACATGGTGGGGCGCGGGACCAACAAGCCGGTGATCACATTTTCGTTGCCGGTGGAGGCCGACGGAAAAGTCGTCGCTGTTGCCTTTGCCAGCGTGGACCTGGCCGAACTGTCCAGGGTTGTCGGCAATGCGCCCATGCCCAACGGCACCCGTTTCGCCGTCACCGACCGCCAGGGCATTGTGCTGGCGGCCAGTCCCGACAAGGATGTTGTGGTCGGGCAGCCCGTGCCTGTGGCTTTGCTGCAGGAAGCCGTCAAGACCATGCGCAGCGGCAGTGGAGAAGGCATCGATGCAACCGGTGCCAAGCGCATTTATGCCTTCATGCCCGCGGGCACATCGGCCGATGCACGGTTTTTTGTTTCGGTCAGCGCCGGGTGGGACCGTGTCACGGGTTTTGCCACCAACCAGATGATGATGGAACTGATCGTGCTGGCCCTGACTGCGTTTCTGGGAACCTGGATGGCCTGGATGATGGGAAGCCGCGCCATTGTGCGGCCCACCAACGAGATTCTCGAAGCCAACCGGAAAGTTGAGTCCGGCATGCTTGACGCGCGTGTTCCCGAATCGGTGGCAGGGGACAGAGGCGAATTTGCGCGGCTGGGGGCGGGCTTCAACCAGATGGCCGAAGCCCTGGAAAAGCAGCGCAATGACTTGCAAGCCGAGCTTGCGCGCAGCGACGCGGTGCAGCAAAAACTTCACGATGCACAGCGCCTGGGCCGCATAGGCTACTGGCAGCTTGAGCTCGCCACCTCCCGGATATGGTGGTCTGACGAAGTGTATGAGCTGATGGGGGTGAAGCCGGGGAATTTTGAGGTGACTTATGAGTCATTTCTGCGGCTGGTGCACCCCGACGACCTCGCGGCTTTCAAGACGGCCCGTGACGCCGCGGTGCAAGACAACCTCACGCTGGAGCTGGAGTTCCGGATCATCACCGGCGCTGGCGATATCCGGTGGATTCACCAGTCGGGTCGCGCGCACGGCGGCGGCGACGGGGTGGCGCCTACCCATCGCACCGGCGTCATTCAGGACATCACCGAACGCAAGCGGGCCGAGGTGGCGGTCACCCGCAACACCGAGCTGCTCAATCGCACCGGGGAGATGGCAAAGATAGGCGGATGGGAGTTGATGCTGGACCGCATGGTTTTCTACTGCTCGGACCAGATTTTCCGCATCCATGACATGGAGCCCGGAGGGTCGACTCCGCTGGACCTGGCCATCAGTTTTTATGCGCCGGAAGCCCAGCCCCTGGTCCGGACCGCGATCAAGGACGCAATCGAGCACGGGCAGCCATGGGACCTGGTGCTTCCTTTCATCACCGCGCGGGGGCGCCGTATCCTGGTTCGGCTTCAGGGCCGGCCCTTGATGCAGGACGGCAAAACCGTGCGCCTCGTCGGGGCCTTTCAGGATGTAACCGAGCAGCAGGAGGCGCAAGCCCAGCTCAAGCTGCTGGAAGCCGCCGTCTCCCGCCTGAACGATATCGTTCTCATCACCGAGGCCTCCCCCATCGAGGACCCCGGGCCGCGCATTGTTTTTGTCAACGATGCCTTTGAGCGCCGCACCGGCTACAGTCGCGAGGAAGTGCTGGGGAAATCTCCGCGCTTCCTGCAGGGCCCGCAGACGCAGCGCGCCGAACTGGACCGCATACGTACCGCGCTCCAGAGCAACTCACCTGTACGCGCAGAGCTGATCAACTACACCAAGGACGGTCAGCCTTTGTGGCTGGAGCTGGACATTGTGCCGATAGCAGACAGCGACGGGCGGCACTCACACTTTGTGTCCGTGGAGCGGGACGTCACCCACCGCAAGCTGGCCGAGCAGGCATTGGTGGAGAGCGAGCAGCGATACGCCGCTCTTTTCCTGTTCGCACCGGTGCCGATGTGGATCGTCGACGACCAGACGCTCCGGTTCCTTGCCGTCAACGAAGCGGCCGTGCACAACTACGGTTACTCGCGGGAAGAGTTTTTGCAGATGACCAGTTATGACATCCGCAACCCGGCAGAGCGCCAACGTTTGAAGCTCGCAGTGACAAACGCCGTCAACGGCGGGGCCAACCGATGGACCCATGTTCGTAAAGACGGTGTTGAAGTCCCGGTGGAGGTTGTTGCCCGTCTCATCACCTTCATGGGCACGCCGGCCCGATTTGTGGTGTCCATTGATATCACGGCCCAGGTCCAGGCCGAAAAGGCTGCACAGAACCACCTGTTTACCCTGCAGCGGGCCGCGGATGCAGCCCAGGCCATCACAGCGCACCAGACCCTGGAGGGCGCGATGGAAGAGGTCGCAGAGCAGTCGCGCAGCGTGATAGGGGCCCATCATGCCGTGGTCAGCGTGTGCCATGGAGGCAACTGGGAGCAGGCCCTGCACACCCAGTCGTTCTCCGAAAAATACGCGGGTCACCAGGATGCGATGAGTCTGTGGGACGGCAGCGGCATTTATGCTGCCGTGTGTGAAGCCAACCGTCCGATGCGATTGACGCAGGCTGAACTTGAAGCGCATCCACGCTGGAAAGATGTAACGAAGCCCGGCGACAACACATCCCGTCCGATGCGCGGCTGGCTTGCGGTGCCGCTGACAGGCCACAACGGAGAGAACATCGGCCTGTTGCAGCTGACCGACAAATACGAAGGTGAATTCACCATCGAGGACCAGTATGTCTGCGCCGAGCTGGCAGAACTGGCCTCCATTGCCATCGAAAACGCCAGCCTGTTTGAGCAGGTGCGCCAGCTCAATGCCGGGCTGGAGCAAAAAGTGGCCGAGCGCACTGCCGCCCTGACGCGTCAGGAGGCCATGTCCCGCGCCCTGGCCGAACAGGCACCGCAAATCATCTGGAATGCCGACGCCGACGGCAAGGTGACCTATGTCAACCAGCACTGGTATGACCTGATGGGCGGCACCCGTGACGAATGGCTGGGAGACAACTGGACCCGTGCGGTTCACCCGGACGATCTGGCGGAGCTGCACGAAAACTGGCGGATGTCCAGCCGTGACCTCAAGCCCTACGTCGGCTTGCGGCGCTTGCTCGCCAAGGACGGCACCTACCACACCATGTCCTACCGCGCAGCGCCGGTGCTGGGTGAGGACGGCAAGGTCATGTTCTGGGTCGGCATCGACGCCGATGTCAGCGAGATCAAGGCGATCGAGTCGGCACTGCGGCTGTCCAACCAGGAGCTGGAAGCGTTTTCCTACTCCGTGTCCCACGACCTGCGCTCACCCCTGAACACGGTCGACGGCTTCAGCCGCCTGCTCAGCAAGCAACTCGAAAGCACCGAATCCAACGAAAAAGTCCGCCATTACCTTTCACGCATTCAGGCAGGCGTGGCGCAGATGGGCCGCCTGATCGAGGACCTGCTGTCGCTGGCGCAGGTGTCCCGCACGCAGATGCGCCAGGAGACGGTCGACCTGAGCGCCATCGCCAACGAAATTGCTGTTGAGTGCCGTGCCCGCAATCCCGAGCGGTCCGCAGACATCCACATCGAAGACGGCTTGCTGGTGCAGGGGGATGGCCGCCTGATACGCGTGGTGATGGAAAACCTGGTGGGCAACGCCTGGAAGTTCACTTCGCAAAAACCCCGCGCCGAGATTCGTGTCGGCTATCGGAAAGACAGCAGCGGAGTGTCTGCTTTTTACGTCCAGGACAACGGGGCCGGTTTTGACATGGCGTTTGCCGACAAGTTGTTCAACACCTTTCAGCGCCTGCATGCGGTGACCGAGTTTCCGGGGACCGGCGTGGGGCTGGCCATCGTCAGCAGGGTGATAGGCCGACATCGTGGCCACGTCTGGGCCGAGTCAGAGCCGGGCAGAGGCGCCACCTTTTTCTTCACGCTGCCGCCCGCCGCGGGCTTTTTTGAAACACCGCCGTCCCAGTTGTAATAAACCCTGCAAATTGAGGAAATTTTTATTTAATTGATTAAATCCCCAAATTTGTTTAAATTGTCAGTTGTATATATTCCGGATTCCTGCCATGTCACGTGAGCCTCAGACGTTCGAGAGCGCCATCACTTCCAGCGATTTTTCCAGCGACGACTACTGCGGCACCACTTACGCAGCAAAACTGCTTGGCCTGTCGGTCGCCACCGTCCAGTCCCTCGTGGAAAAAGGCGAAATCGAAGCGTGGAAAACGCTGGGTGGCCATCGCCGGCTGTCGATTCGCGCCATCAACAACTATCTGCAGAAAAACAGTCCCCAGCTCGCCCAGGTGGACGCCGACCCCCGGCACCGCCTCAGCGTGCTGGTCGTCGAGGACGACGAAGCCGCCCGCGAGCTTTACAAGGCCCAGTTTGAAGAATGGGACATGGCGGTGGACTGCAGCTTCATGCCCTCGGCGCTTGAAGCGCTGATGGACATTGCCAGCATGCGGCCCGATCTTCTGATCACCGACCTCAACATGCCCGGCGTGGACGGCATGGAAATGCTGCGCGCACTCAAACGCAACCAGCAACTGGCGTCCATGCAGATTCTGGTGATCAGCGGCCTGCCCAAAGAAGCCATCAAGGAAAGAGGCGGGCTGCCGCCCAACTCGCACTACCTTGAAAAGCCGATCAACTTCGACTGGTTGCACGGCTATGTGACCGCACTGCTGGTCGCCAACCGCAAGTGGCGTTAAGTCCTCTGCCTTCAACGCGGGGGCAGGGGCGGCACTTCAAGACACTGGAGGACTGGCTCCATTGAAAGCCCTCAAGGCATGGTTTAACAGCCGAAGCAGCGCGACCAGGCCTTCTTTGGCGCTGGCTTCAAGTTATTTTGCAGGCAAGCCGCTGGCCCATGGGGAGGTTCTGCAGGTGGGGCTGGAGCTGGCCACCCAGGGCATTGTCCTGCTCGACGAGGGGTGGCGCATCACCAGCATCAACACCTGTGCCCGCGAACTGCTTCACTGTGCGAGGGACAAGCTGTCGGGTGTGGATTTCTGGGAGGTGGTCCCCGAAGAAATTGCCGACGAACATCGCAGCGCGGCAGAACTTGCCTTGCAGAGCGGCGGCGCACACACCTTTGTCGGGCACCACGCTTTCGAGAGCCAGTGGGTTGAATACAGCCTGCGCCGTCACGCCCAGGGCCTGGTCGTCAATCTGCGCGACCTCAGCGCCGAGCGCCGTGCCGCGCTGCTGCTGGCAGACAGCGAGTACTGCAACGAAACCCTGTTCGATGCCAGCTCGCAGGTCATGTGGCTGCTGGACGCCGAATCGCGTCGCATCATCGCGGCCAACAAGGCCGCAGCGGGCTTTTATGGCATCGAGCAGGGCCAACTGGCGGGCCTGGCCGTGGAAACCCTTTTCCCTGAAGGCGAAGGTGCAGCCCTGCTGGCATCGCTACCGGCCTCCAGTTTTGTGCAGGAAATGCGGCTGTGTACGCAGAAAAAACTGGACGGCGAGCGGGTGCTGGTGGAGTTGTCATGCGGCAGCGTGCAGTGGTTTGAGCGCCCTGCAGTTTTGGTGAGCGTGGCCGACGTTGGCGCCAGGCACCTGGCGGATGCACATTTGCGCCGGCTCAATACAGAGCTGGAGCGCCGGCTTGAGTCGAGTACAGCGGAGCTGCAACGCAGCCATCACGAGCTGGAAGCCTTCACCTACGCCATGTCCAATGATCTGAAAGCGCCTTTGCATGTGGTCAACGGCTTTGCCCGCACACTGGCCGAGCGGCATGCCTCCTCGCTTGACGAGCAGGGACGCCACTTCCTCGGGCGCATCCAGGCCAGCACCCAGCAACTGGCCAAACTGATTGATGACCTGCGCACCCTGACGCACCTGCCGCGATTGCCCCTGATCCCCGAAACCGTGGATATGGCGCCCCTGTGCAAGCGCCTGATCGACAACCTGCGCAAGCGTGACCCCCTGCGCCAGGTGGTGCTGGAAATTCCCGAAACCCTGCCGCTGGTCGGCGACAGGACCATGCTGATCGCAGCGCTGGAGAGCCTGATCGACAACGCCTGGAAGTTCACCTCCAGAAAAGAGCAGGGCTGGATCAAGGTCGGCCTGGCGCCGGGAAAGCTTCCGGGGCACACCGTGTTTTTTGTCACCGACAACGGTGCCGGGTTCGATCCCGCCTATGTTGAAAAACTCTTCACGGCATTTCAGCGCCTGCACTCTTCTGCAGACTTTCCCGGCGGCGGGCTGGGTCTGGCCATCGTCAGGCGCGTGGCAGAGCGGCACGGCGGTGAAGTGTGGGCGACCACGGTTCACAACGCCGGTGCGAGCTTTTTTCTGTCCTTGCCGCAGGGTGAGGCAACACCGCAGGGACCGTCATCCCGGGCTTGATCCGGGATCCATGTTGGATGACTCGTGCTGCCGGGGTATGCCAGCTAGCCGGGTCTCGCCCCGGCGGGCGACTTACTTTTCTTTGCTTCGCCAAAGAAACCTAAGGAAAAGAAAGGCGACCCGATGGTCCGGGTCCCTTCGCTTCGCTTCGGGCAACCTGCGGTGCTCGCCAAAAGCGGGGTCTCGCTCGAACTCGGCTTCGCCTCAGACAATCGCGAGCCCTGATCCGCTTTTGCCTGCGCTCCTCGGCCCGGCCCGACGGGCTTAGGGAAAGAAGGCCAAAACCAATTCGGGGAGACAAGGACACGCCATGGCGTGTCCTTGTCGGGTTTGATTTTGGTACCCGATCTCCCACCCCTTCTGTATGCGCCGAGGAGCGCAGGTTCAGACGGATCAGGGCGGGCGATTGTTTGAGCGTAGCGAGTTCGAGCCAGACCCCGGCTGGACCGAGCACCGCAGCTTGAGTTATTGGGGTCAGACGCCAATTTCGCTGCGGTGCTTTGCACCGCACCCAAGGGGCGAGCCACAGGCTCGGCGAATTTGGACTCTGACCCCAATAACTCCTGACCCCAATAACTCCGCAGACAGCAGGGTCGCCTTTTCTTTGCTTACTTTCTTTTGGCGAAGCAAAAGAAAGTTACTTGCCGCCGGGCAACCCCCGGCTAGCAGGCACACCACCAAAGCAGGAAGTCAAGAAGGCATGGATCCCGGATCAAGTCCGGGATGACAACCCATGTTAGATCGGGTGAAAGCGGTAAATCCCATCCTCACACAGCACGCGCCGCAAGCTGCCCTCAAACCACAGGGCGTGCAAATGGGCCACCGCCTCGCCCATGGCAAAGGTGGTCTGGTGCAGGTCCAGCGCGCGCTTGAACATCACCGGCAGGATGTCCGCACCGCTGCAGGGGCTGGCCTGGCAGGCTTGCATGACTTCTGCCAGCCGGTCGCGGTGATGCTCATGCAGTTGCGCAATACGTGTGTGCAATCCCCTGAAAGGTTTGCCGTGTGAGGGCAGCGTCAGGGTGTCGGCATGCAGCGCTGCAAACTTGTCAATGGAGTCAAGAAACAGCGTCAGCGGGTTGGACTCCGGCTCCACGTCATACACACTCACATTGGTCGAGATGCGTGGCAACACCATGTCGCCCGAGATCAGCACCTTCAGCTCTTCGCAGGACAGGGCCATGTGCTCGGGCGCGTGGCCATAGCCGCTGATGCACCTCCAGCTGCGCCCGCCGATGACGATGGCCTGCTGATCCATCAGGCGGTGAAAACGGTCGGGCAGGGCGGGCACCATGCCGGTGAAATAGTTGGCGCGTCCCCTGATCTGCTCCAGCGACCCCGGATCCACCAGCCCGTGCGCGGCAAAAAAGCGCGCCGAGTTCTCACCGCCAAAGCCCGTGCTGGCCACGATGGCCACACGCGCGGTGTTGTAGTCGGTGGCGCTGATCCACAGCGGAGCGTTCCAGCGCTCGCACAGCCAGTGCGCCAGTCCGATGTGGTCCGGGTGCATGTGGGTGACCACCACGCGCAGGATGGGCAGGCCTTCGAGTTCGCTGGCAAAAACCTGCTCCCATTGCGCGCGGGATTCGTCGCGGCTGATGCAGCAGTCCACCACCGTCCAGCCCGCCACCCGCCCGCCGCCGGGCGCGTCCATCTCGTCCCGCAACAGCCACAGGTTGATGTGGTCCAGCGCAAAGGGCAGGCTCATGCGCAGCCATTTGACGCCGGGCGCGACCTCCATGGCGCCGCCGCTTGCAGGCAAGGCCTCGCCGAAGGGGTAATGCAATTGGGCTTCCTGGGCATTCATCTTGTAAGATCACCGGTTGGTTGACGTTTACGTCAACGTCATCGACCCATTACACACGATTTATCCAAGGGCCCTGTCACCAGGGTTGCACATCATGGCAAGCACGACACACTCCATCAGCGACCTGGCCAAAGAGTTTGACCTGACCACACGTGCCATCCGCTTTTATGAAGACATGGGCTTGTTGCAGCCAAAGCGCGAGGGCCCCGGGGGCCGCAACCGCGTGTACACGGCGCGGGACAGGACGCGGCTGAAGCTGACACTGCGCGCCAAACGCCTGGGCCTGAGCCTGATCGAAGCCAAAGAGCTGATCGACATGTACGACTCGCCGCGCGACACCGTGCCGCAGCTCAAAAAATTTCTTGTCATTCTGGCCGAGCACCGCGCCGAGCTTGACGCGCAGATGACAGACCTCAAAACCACGCTGGATGAAGTCAGGACACACGAGAAGGAAACCCGCGCCCTGCTGGCCAGGCACAGCAAACCGGTTGCCAAAACCGCAAAAACCGCGAAATAGGCCATAATTGACGTTTACGTAAACGTCAATCAAAAAAAGCAACAAGGCAGGCGATGGACCCAGCGCATTTCGAACCCCGAGATCCCGACTACGCCGTCCGCGTGAGGGACAGCTTTGCGATGCAGGGCGCCATGACCACCCTTGGCGCTTCGCTCGCAGACGTCACGCCGGGACGTGTGGTTGTTGAGCTGCCCTGGTCGGCCGCTTTGTCCCAGCAGCACGGGTTTTTGCATGCAGGCATGGTGGCCACCGCGCTGGACACGGCCTGCGGTTACGCCGGCTTCACCTTGATGCCCCAGGATGCCGGCGTGCTGACCATCGAATTCAAGATCAACCTGCTGGCCCCGGCCAAAGGCCAGCGCTTTCGCATGGTGGGGCAGGTGGTCAAACCCGGGCGCACCGTGACGGTGACCGAGGGCCGGGCCTACGCCATCGACGGCGGCACGGAAAAACTCATTGCCACCATGGGCGCCACATTGATGACCATCGTCGGCCGCGACGATGTGAAAAACTGAACGACTCAAGGAAATACCCATGAACAACCTGCCCGGACTCAACTTCCAGCTTGGTGAAGACATTGACGCCCTGCGCGATGCGGTGCGCGATTTTGCGCAGGCCGAGATCGCGCCGCGTGCGGCCGAGATAGACCGCAACGACCAGTTTCCAATGGACCTGTGGGAGAAGATGGGCAACCTCGGCGTGCTGGGCATCACCGTCAGCGAAGAGTACGGCGGCGCCAGCATGGGCTACCTCGCCCACATGATCGCCATGGAAGAAATCAGCCGCGCCAGCGCCTCGGTGGGCCTGTCTTACGGCGCACACAGCAACCTGTGCGTCAACCAGATCAAGCGCAACGGCTCCGAAGAGCAGCGCAAGAAATACCTGCCCAAACTGATCAGCGGCGAGCATGTAGGCGCGCTGGCCATGAGCGAGCCGGGCGCTGGCAGCGACGTCATCAGCATGAAGCTCAAGGCCGAAGACAAAGGCGGTTATTACCTGCTCAACGGCAGCAAGATGTGGATCACCAACGGCCCCGACGCCGACACCCTGGTGGTCTACGCCAAGACCGAGCCCGAACTGGGCGCCCGCGGCGTCACGGCCTTCCTGATCGAAAAAGGCATGAAGGGCTTTTCGGTCGCGCAAAAACTCGACAAACTGGGCATGCGCGGCTCGCACACCGGCGAGCTGGTGTTCAACAACGTGGAAGTGCCCGCGCAAAACGTACTCGGCAGCCTCAACGGCGGCGCCAAAGTGCTGATGAGCGGCCTGGACTACGAGCGCGCCGTGCTCACCGGCGGGCCGCTGGGCATCATGCAGTCGGTCATGGACAACGTCATCCCCTACATCCACGACCGCAAGCAGTTTGGCCAGAGCATTGGCGAGTTCCAGCTGATCCAGGGCAAGGTGGCCGACATGTACACCGTGTTGCAGGCCGGCCGCTCGTTTGCCTACACCGTGGCCAAAAACCTCGACATGCTGGGCACCGAGCATGTGCGCCAGGTGCGCAAGGACTGCGCCTCGGTCATCCTCTGGTGCGCAGAAAAAGCCACCTGGATGGCCGGCGAGGGCGTGCAGATCTACGGCGGCAATGGCTACATCAACGACTACCCGCTGGGTCGCCTCTGGCGCGACGCCAAGCTCTACGAAATTGGCGCCGGTACCAGCGAGATACGCCGCATGCTGATCGGACGCGAGTTGTTTGCCGAGACCATGTAAAAATCAGCCATGCCTCTAGAAATCAAAAACCTCTTCGCCCACAACCGCGCCTGGGCCGCGCAGATGGAGCGCGAGCGCCCCGGCTTCTTCACCGGCCTGGTCAAGCAGCAGACGCCGCGTTATATGTGGATTGGCTGCTCCGACAGCCGCGTGCCCGCCAACCAGATCACCGGCCTGGAGCCCGGCGAGGTGTTTGTCCACCGCAACGTGGCCAACATCGTCGTGCACTCCGACCTCAACGCGCTGTCGGCCATCCAGTTTGCGGTCGAGCGCCTCAAGGTCAAGGACATCATGGTCGTCGGCCACTACGGCTGCTCGGGCGTGCAGGCGGCGCTGGAAGGCGCACGCATTGGCCTGGCCGACAACTGGTTGCGCCACATTCAGGATGTGCGGCATCGCCACCGCCAGATGCTCGACAGCCTGCCCGAGGCGGTGCGCGCCAAGGCGCTGTGCGACATCAATGTGATTGAGCAGGTGGTCAATGTGTCGGTCAGCACCGTCATGGTGGACGCATGGGCGCGCGGCCAGGAGGTCATGGTGCACGGCTGGGTTTTCGGCGTGCATGACGGCCTGCTGCAAGATCTGCAGATGAGTGTTTCCAAGCCCGAGCAGCTCGACGCCCTGTACAGCAAAGCCATCGACCGTGTCTGGGACACCTGGAACGCCGCCCGGCCTGCCGGGGCGTAAGCATGTTCCCCCAGCGTCTTGACTCCGTCCTTGCCTACGACATCGCCAAAGCGATGATGGACGGTTTCAACCGCCACTACCAGTTGTTCCGCACCGAATCAGCCCGCGCCAAGCACCGGTTTGAAACAGCCGACTGGCATGGCCAGCAAAGGGCGCAGCGCGAGCGCATCGAGTTTTACGACCTGCGTGTGCGCGAGGCCTCCATGCGGCTGGAGCGTGAGTTCAAGGCTGGCGAGCAGCCCATGGATGTGTGGCAGCAGATCAAGCTGCATTACATCGGGCTGCTGGTCAACCACCACCAGCCCGAGCTGGCCGAGACCTTTTTCAATTCGGTCACCACCAAGATCCTGCACCGCAGCTATTTCCAGAACGACTTCATTTTTGTGCGCCCGGCCGTCAGCACCGAGTACATCGAAAACGACGAACCCGCCGCCGCGCCCACCTACCGCGCCTATTACCCCCAGCGGGAAACCCTGCAGGAAACCCTGGTCCGCATGGTGCAGGACTTTGAACTGCGCCTCGAGTTCGAAGACCTGGGGCGCGACGCCGCCTATGTGGTCGAGGAAGTCAACGAGCGTCTGGGCGAGGTCAAACTGCGCGCCAACTTCCAGATCCAGGCGCTGTCCAGCCTGTTCTTTCGCAACAAGGGCGCCTACATCGTTGGCAAGCTGATCAACGGCTTCAACGAAATGCCTTTTGCCCTGCCGCTGCTGCACAACAAGTCAGGCAAGCTGGTGATTGACGCCATGCTGATCGGCGAAGACGACCTGCTCATCCTGTTCAGCTTTGCGCGCGCCTACTTCATGGTCGAGATGGGCATCCCATCGGCTTATGTGCAGTTTTTGCGCAGCATGATGCCGCGCATGCCGCGCGCCGAAATCTACAACGCGCTGGGTCTGGCCAAGCAGGGAAAAACGCTTTTCTACCGCGACTTTCTCTACCACCTTCGCCATTCCACCGACAAATTCCGCATCGCACCCGGCATCAAGGGCATGGTCATGCTGGTGTTTGACCTGCCGTCTTTTCCCTATGTCTTCAAGGTCATCAAGGACTATTATCCGCCGCAAAAAGACACCACACGCGAGCAGATCAAGGGCAAGTACCTGCTGGTCAAGCAGCACGACCGCGTGGGCCGCATGGCCGACACCCAGGAGTACAGCGAGGTGGCGTTCCCGCGCGTGCGCTTTGACGACGAGCTGATTGCCGAGATCGAAAAGTTTGCGCCCAGCCAGCTGGAGATCAGCGACCGCGACGCCGACGGCAATGTCGAGGTCATCATCAAGCACGTGTACATCGAGCGGCGCATGATCCCGCTCAACATCTACCTGCAGGAAGCTTTTGACACCGGCGTCGAGGACGCTTTTGCCAAAGACCAGATCAGCCGCGCCGTCGTCGAGTACGGCAACGCCATCAAGGACCTGGTGGCCGCCAATATTTTCCCGGGCGACATGCTCTGGAAAAACTTCGGCATCACGCGCCACGGCAAGGTGGTGTTCTACGACTACGACGAGATCGAATACATCACCGACTGCAACTTCCGCAAGGTGCCCACGCCGCGCAATGAAGAAGAAGAGATGAGCGGCGATGTCTGGTACAAGGTCGGGCCCAAGGACGTTTTCCCCGAGACCTTTGGCCCTTTCCTGCTGGGCAACGACGCGGTGCGCGAGGTCTTCATGAAGCACCACGCCGACCTGCTGGATGCCGCCTTCTGGCAAGGCCACAAGGAGCGCATTGCCGCCGGCCATGTGCATGACGTGTTTCCCTACGAGCGCGAGCGCCGTTTTGTGCGCAAGCACGCAGAACACAAGGCCTGAGGGCGCAGCATGAGAGACGCCTGGGAATACGCCAGCTTTGTGGTGACCGCGCTGGCGCTGCCGCTGGCCATCATTTTCTTTGCACTCGAGCAGCGCAAGGAGCGCGACAACGAAGACGAAGAGGCTTATCAACTTCTGTCCGACGCCTACAACGACTTTCTGAAAGTCGTGCTCGCCAACCCCGACCTGCATCTGCGCACCAACGAGGCGCTGTCGCAGCCCACGACCGAGCAGAACGAGCGCACCATGATCATCTACGACATGCTGATCTCGCTGTTCGAGCGCGCCTACATCGTGGCCTGGCGCGACAACATGTCCGAGGTGGAGGCGCGCCGCTGGAACAGCTGGGACGATTACATCCGCGACTGGTGCCGCCGCGAGAATTTTTTCAATGCCCTGCCGCTGCTGCTGCGCGGTGAAGACCCGGCTTTCCAGAACTACATCCTGCGTGTCGCCAGGGAAGAGCGCGGCACGACCATCCAGCCTGTTTGATTAACCTTAGGAGAAAACCATGTCCACATCCAACGACCCCATCGTCATCCTCGGCGCCGCGCGCACTCCCATGGGCGGCTTTCAGGGCGACTTTTCCAGCCTTGCCGCACATGACCTGGGTGGCGCCGCCATCAAGGCCGCCATAGAGCGTTCAGGCATTGCGCCTGAAAAGGTCGATGAAGTTCTGTTTGGCAACTGCCTGATGGCCGGGCAGGGCCAGGCGCCCGCGCGGCAGGCCGGCTTCAAGGGTGGCCTGCCCGCCAGCACCGGCGCGGTCACGCTGTCCAAAATGTGCGGCTCCGGCATGGAGGCCACCCTGCTCGCGCACGACCAGCTGGTGGCAGGCAGCCGCGACGTGATGGTGACCGGCGGCATGGAGAGCATGACCAACGCGCCGCACCTGCTGCTCAAGGGACGCGGCGGCATCCGCATTGGCCACGACCGCATTTTTGACCACATGATGCTCGACGGTCTGGAAGACGCTTACGAGCCGGGCCGCGCCATGGGCACCTTTGGCGAGCAGTGCGCCGACAAGTACAAATTCACCCGCGAGGCGCAGGACGCCTTTGCCACCACCAGCGTCAACCGCGCCAAGGCCGCCACCGAGTCCGGTGCCTTCAAGGCTGAAATCACACCCGTCACCGTCAAGGGGCGTGCCGGAGACACCGTCATTTCCATCGACGAAGGCCCGGGCAAGGTCAAGCTCGACAAAATCCCCACGCTCAAACCCGCCTTCAAGAAAGATGGCACCATCACTGCCGCCTCCAGCTCATCCATCAACGACGGCGCTGCGGCTCTGGTGCTGTCGCGCGAGTCCACCGCCAAAGCGCTGGGCGCCAAGCCGATTGCCCGCATCGTCGGCCACGCCACGTTTGCGCAGGAGCCCGAGTGGTTTACCACCGCACCGGTAGGCGCGGTCAACAAGCTGCTCAAGAAAATCGGCTGGAGCGTGAAAGACGTGGACCTGTGGGAAGTCAACGAGGCCTTTGCCGTGGTGCCCATGGCCGCCATGAAAGAGCTTGGCATCAGCCACGACATCGTCAACGTCAACGGCGGCGCCTGCGCTCTGGGCCACCCGATTGGCGCCAGCGGCGCGCGCATCATCGTCACGCTGATTCATGCGCTCAAGGCGCGCGGCAAGAAAAAGGGCATTGCCACGCTGTGCATAGGCGGCGGTGAAGGCACGGCGCTGGCTGTCGAGATCATCTGATCGCTATAAATAACATAGCGAATAATTCCCGCCATTAAAGGGCAAGAGGCCGATTTGATACTTACCCAAGACCAGGAAATGATTCGCGATGCCGTGCGCGACTTCGCGCAGGCCGAGCTGTGGCCCAACGCCGGGCGTTGGGACAAAGAGCATCACTTTCCCAAAGAGGCGCACAAAGGCCTGGCGGCGCTGGGCGCTTATGGCATTTGTGTGCCGGAAGAGTTTGGCGGCGCCCATCTGGACTACCTCACCCTGGCTTTGGTACTGGAAGAAATTGCCGCAGGCGACGGCGGCACCAGCACCGCCATCAGCGTGACCAACTGCCCGGTCAATGCCATCCTCATGCGTTATGGCAACGCAGTACAAAAGAAGCAGTGGCTCACACCGCTGGCGCGCGGCGAGATGCTGGGCGTGTTCTGCCTGACCGAGCCGCATGTGGGCAGCGATGCGTCTGGCCTGCGCACGACTGCAGTCAAAGAGGGTGACAGCTATGTGATCAACGGCGTCAAGCAGTTCATCACCAGCGGCAAAAACGGCCATGCCGCGGTAGTGATTGCCATGACCGACAAGGGCGCCGGCAAAAAAGGCATGAGTGCTTTCATGGTGCCGACCGACGCGCCGGGCTATGTGGTGGCGCGGCTCGAAGACAAGCTGGGCCAGCACAGCAGCGACACCGCGCAGATCAACTTTGACAACTGCCGCATTCCCGCAGAGAACCTGATTGGCGCAGAAGGCGAGGGCTACCGCATCGCGCTGGGCGCACTGGAAGGCGGGCGCATAGGCATTGCCGCGCAAAGCGTGGGCATGGCGCGCAGTGCGTTTGAATTTGCGCTGCAGTACGCCAAAGAGCGGCAAAGCTTTGGCACCGCCATCTTCAACCACCAGGCGGTGGGGTTCCGGCTGGCCGACTGCGCCACAAAAATTGAAGCCGCACGCCAGCTGATCTGGCACGCCGCCAGCCTGCGCGACGCCGGCCTGCCCTGCCTGAAAGAAGCCGCCATGGCCAAGCTGTTTGCCAGCGAGATGGCCGAAGAAGTCTGCAGCGCCGCCATCCAGACGCTGGGCGGCTACGGCTATGTGAGCGACTTCCCGGTAGAGCGCATCTACCGCGACGTGCGGGTGTGCCAGATTTATGAAGGCACGTCGGACGTGCAGAAGATCATTATTCAACGCGCTTTGGCTTGATGGGCTGTCATCCCGGACTCGATCCGGGATCCATGTCTGCGCGCCAGCGGCGGTGGTTCATGCCGCATGGATCCCGGGTCAAGCCCGGGATGACAAATACAGGCACACCCTGTTGAGGTTCACTGCGTGCAGCCTTCCCCCCCTGGCAGGCGGCGGTGCCTGCGGGCCGGCAAAGCCAGTCCCGCGGCCCCTGCTTGAAGCGGAGGGCGCTTAAACTGTCTTGTCATCCCGGGCTTGACCCGGGATCCATGTTTGCGCACCGGCGGCAGCAGTTCATGCCGCATTCACCCAGGAGCCACCCCATGCCCATCACCAAAGGATTCCGCGCCCTCGTTGACGAGGCCATGGCCGAAGTCACCACTTACTCTGTCGACGAGGTCAAGGCCAGGCTGAACGACCCGAAAGCGCAGATCGTTGACATCCGCGATGTGCGTGAGCTGACTGCCGGCACCGTGGTGGGCGCTTTCCATGCGCCGCGCGGCATGCTGGAGTTTTGGGTGGACCCGGCTTCGCCGTACCACAAGCCGCTGTTTGCCGACGAAGGCAAAGAGTTCATTTTGTTTTGCGGCGCGGGCTGGCGCAGCGCGCTGGCGGCCAAGACGCTGCAGGACATGGGCATGCGCAACGTGGCCCACATCGACGGTGGTTATGCCGAGTGGCAAAAGCAGGGCGCACCCACCGAGACACTGGAAGAGCGCAAGGCCGCCAAAGCTTCGCAGGGCAGCAAGGCTTGAGCTTGCAGTCCTGCCCCTGCGGCCGACTCGGCCCGTCTGGCCAGGCACTGGAGCTGACCGCCTGTTGCGGAAAATTCATTGATGGCTTTGCAAACACGCCCGCAGCAGACGCCGAAGCGCTGATGCGCTCGCGCTACTGCGCCTTTGTGCTGCAGCGCGCTGACTACCTGCTGGCCACCTGGCACAGCAGCCGGCGGCCAACGCGCGTCAGCTTTGATCCCGGCGTGAAATGGCTGGGACTGGAGGTACGCCAGCACCTGGTGGTGGATGACAGCCATGCCGAAGTCGAGTTTGTGGCCCGCCAGAAAGCGTCCGGCAGCCCGGCCCTGCGCCTGCATGAGCGCAGCCGCTTTGTCAGGGAGGAGGGCCGTTGGTACTATGTGGACGGCGATCACCTGTGATGAAGAAGAAAATGCGGGCTTTGCCCTTTGGTGGCGGGCATAGTTTGCTATTTATTCAGTAGTAAAAAGGATGTATGCAGAAGTTTGAAGCGGTCCTGTTTGACTGTGACGGCGTGCTGGTCGACAGCGAGCCCATCACCAACGGCGTGTTGCGCGACATGCTGCAGGAGCGTGGCTGGACGCTGACGCCGGCCGAATGCATGCGGCATTTCATTGGCAAGGCTGTGAAGGACCAGGCCGCATTGATAGAAGCCAACACCGGCCAGCCCCTCACAGAAGCCTGGATGCTGCAGTTTCGGGAGCGGCGCAACGAGCGCCTGCTGCGCGATGTCATGGCCATCCCCGGCGCGGTGCAGGCTGTTGAAAAAATCCACACCCTGCATGCTGGCCGCATTGCCTGCGCCTCGGGCGCAGACCGCTTCAAGGTCGAGCTGCAATTGCACAAGTGCGGCCTCATGCCCTGGTTCAAAGGCCACATCTTCAGCGGCCACGAGCTGCCCCGCTCCAAACCCGCGCCCGACGTCTACCTGGCCGCTGCGGCAGCGCTGGGTGTGGACGCTAAACGCTGCGCCGTGATTGAAGACACCGTCACCGGCGTGACGGCGGGCGTGGCGGCGGGCGCCACCGTGTATGGATTCAGCCCGTCGGACGCCGGCCATGACACGCCTGCGGCGCTGCGCGCTGCGGGGGCGGTCCATGTATTTGCCGACATGCTGGACTTGCCGGCCCTGCTGGCCAACACCGACGCCTGAGCCCGCGCCCCAAGCCCGCCTGGGGTCAAAACCCAGGCCTTTAACGTGACAGGGCGCACAGTGCTAAGCTGTCTGTCCGATTTTGCCCCGACCAGAGAGAGAGACCCATGCCCGGACTGCTTCCCAACGTTGACCCAGATGGCCTGCTTGAGTTTTCTGTCGTTTACACCGACCGCGCGCTCAACCACATGTCCAAAAGCTTTCAGGGCGTGATGACCGACATCTCCAGCATCCTGAAGGACGTGTACAAGGCCCCTTCTGCCGTGCTGGTGCCCGGCAGCGGCACCTACGGCATGGAGGCCGTGGCCCGCCAGTTTGCGACCGGCAAACATGTGCTCGTCATTCGCAACGGCTGGTTCAGCTACCGCTGGTCGCAGATTTTTGACATGGGCGGCATCCCCGCTTCAAGCACCGTTCTCAAGGCCCGCCAGACGGCCAAGGGCGCGCAGGCGCCGTGGGCCCCGGCACCCATTGCCGAAGTGCAGGCCGCCATCGCCAAAGAAAAACCCGCCGTGGTGTTTGCCCCGCATGTGGAAACCGCCTCCGGCATGATCCTGCCCGACAGCTACCTCCAGGCCGTGGCCGAAGCGGTGCACGCTGTCGGTGGTTTGTTTGTGCTGGACTGCATCGCCTCCGGCGCCATGTGGGTCGACATGAAAGCCACCGGTGTCGACGTGCTGATCTCGGCCCCGCAAAAAGGCTGGAGCAGCTCACCCTGCTGCGCGATGGTCATGCTCAGCGAGCGCGCCCGTGCCGCCATTGAAGGCACCACCAGCACCAGCTTTGCCTGCGACCTCAAGAAGTGGATGCAGATCATGGAGACCTACGAAAAAGGTGGCCATGCCTACCACGCCACCCTGCCTACCGACGCACTGACGCGCCTGCGCGCCGCCATGAAAGAAACCCAGGCCTACGGCTTTGCCAAAGTGCGCAGCGAGCAGATCGACCTGGGCAGCAAGGTGCGCAAGCTGTTTGAATCCCGCGGCCTGCCCAGCGTGGCGGCTGAAGGCTTCAAGGCCCCGGGCGTGGTGGTCAGCTACACCACCGACCCGGACATCCAGTCCGGCAAGAAGTTTCTGGCCGAAGGCCTGCAAACCGCCGCCGGCGTGCCGCTGCAGTGCGACGAAGGCGCAGACTTCAAGACCTTCCGCGTCGGCCTGTTCGGCCTGGAAAAGTGGCACCACACCGACCGCACCGTGGCCCAGTTGGCCGATGCGCTGGACCGCATTGGTCTGACTGAGCGGGTGGTGGAGACGGTTGCCGGATAAAGGCATGTCGCTCTGAATCAAAAAGGCTCCTCGTGGAGCTTTTCATTCAGGCACAAGGGCCTCAAGGCTTTTTTTGAGAGCGGCAGCAAAGCGGGCATTCAGCCGCACCAGGCAGACAAACTGAACCGCCAGCTCACGGCCTTGAACCAGGCCGCCTTGCCCGCGCAGATGGACGTGCCGGGCTGGAAGCTCCATTCATTGGGTGGGGACTTGAGTGGACATTGGTCGATATGGGTGAGCGGGAATTGGCGAGTCACCTTCACCTTTGAGGGTCAGGACGCGGTGCTTGTTGACTATCAGGACTATCACTAGAGCTGGAGCCATCCCGAGAAGACCGCAAATTGAAAGTAAAGAGAGGTAAGCATGCACAATCCTTCCCACCCCGGACTCATCATTCGTGATGATGTTTTGCCCGAGTTGCAGCTCAGCGTCAACGACGCGGCAGAGCAGTTGGGTGTGTCGCGCGTGACCCTGTCGCGTGTGATCAATGGGCGCTCTGCCATCACGGCGGACATGGCACTTCGCATAGGCAAGTGGGTCGGCAACGGCCCCGAGATATGGCTTCGCATGCAGGGTCAGTACGATCTTTCCCAGGCCCGTAAAAAAGGCGAGCCCAAGGTCAAGAAGGCAAAGAGACCTGTGGTTGCAGAGCCTTTAGCTGCCTAGCGGGTACGCCAACCGCCGTTTTTTTGACTTTATCTGGCGGCACTACCCACCGGGTGTCGATTGTCAGCACGCCTATTCGTCGTACAGGTGTCATGCCACAACCCGAATGAAAGGACTTTCGCCATGCAATACCTCTGCCTTGCCTACTACGACCCCGAAAAAATGGACGCCATGGCGCCCGCTGACATGCAGGCGCTGGTTGACCAGTTGCCGGCCAAAGATGCTGCGCTTCAGCAAACCGGCGCCCTGGTCTGGAGCGGCTCGCTCCAGGGCCCCAAAGCCACCTTTGGCATGCGCCCGCGCGGCGGCAAACCCGTCGTCACCGACGGGCCTTACGCCGAAGCCAAAGAGATGGTGGGCGGCTTTTTCGTCATTGAGGCCGCCAGCAGGGAAGAGGCGGTGCGCATCGCCTCGCTGCATCCGGCCGCCACGCTGGGTGAACACATTGGTTGGGGGATTGAGCTGCACCCGATTGGCACGTGTTCAGTCAAGAAATAAAAATAGCGGATAGAGCTTCGGTTGGTGAGTTGCGACACCCGCCAGCCCGCAGCATGTCACCCCGGTTGCCGCATGTGGTGCTGGACCCAGCATGTCAACCCGGCCCCCGCGTGTCATCCCGGACTTGATCCGGGATCCATGCCCGCATCCCCGTGGCCGTGGTTCGCCTTCATGCGAACATGGTGGGCGAGCCCACGGACAGCAGCTACTCGCCTTCGCTGTGTCCCAGCGGCAAGCCGCAAGTGACTAACGGGCCTTATGCCAAACCCCAAAAGATGGTGAGCGGCTTTTTCATCATTGAAGCGGCAGACAAGGAAGAGGCGGTGCGGGTGGCATCGCTGTCGCATGTCCCGACGGACTTTGTTGGCGAAAACCGATCTGGTGTCGTCCTACGAGGCGTGGCCTTCATTCATTGAGTTGAACATTCCGTCAATCTGCCAGCCTGACTTCATTCCAGCAGTGGTATTTAGTGGCGGGGGTTCGTCGGAAGCGGTTAAAGTTGTGCATGGACGCGCATATCAACCCGGAATTGCTGCTTTGGGCGCGGCAAACGGCGGGACTTTCAATCGAGGACGTTGCTAAAAAAGCAGCCATTTCCCTCGCTCGTCTTTTAAAGGCCGAATCGGGTGAGGCTTCACTGACGACCATTCAGCTTGAAAAATATGCAGCAGCCTGCCGTCGTCCCGTTGCAGCCTTTTATCTTCCCAAGCCTCCCGACGTGCCCAAATCTGTCCCCGACTTTCGCCGTCTACCTGGCGGAGAAGCAAAAGGGCTATCTGCTGAATTGCGCCTGGAAATCCGACGGGCACAGCAGCGGCGTATCGAAGCGCTTGAATTGGCGGAGGAGTTAGAGGAAGAACTTCCGGAATTCAATCTTGCATTTAACCAAGAGAAATCTGCTACAGAAGCGAGCCTATTGCTGCGAGATTATTTGGGGATATCGCTTCAAGAGCAAATCTCGTGGGGCAAGCCAGAGAAAGCTCTCAAAGAATGGAAACGTGCGGCCGAAGCGGTTGGTGTGCTGGTTTTCGAAGTTAGTAGGATTCCCGTGGGAGAAATGCGTGGGGTGGCGCTGTCGCTTCAACCCCTTCCGATCGCAATTTTGAATGGCGCGGATGAAGCGAGTGCGCGCACATTCTCTTTGCTGCATGAGCTGGCACACCTGGCTCTCAACGTCTCGGCTATAGATGGGGGCGCTGCCGAGCAGCCCGGACTTTCGCCGCAGGACGCTCAAACGGAGAAGTTTTGTAACGAAGTAGCCGGCGAATTTCTAGTGCCAAGAGATACCCTTTTCTCTTTTTTGGAAGGACGGGGAGATGGCGGGTTGAGTATGGCTGGATTGGCCGCGGCAGCAAAGCACTTTTCGGTTTCGCGCGAAGTTGTAGCTAGGCGTTTGTTGGTCAACGGGAAAATAAGTACCGGGCAATTTCAACAGTGGCACCAGTTACTTAGAGATGAATACGAGAAATTTTTAAAAGATCGCAAAGCCAAAAGCAAAGACTCCAAATCTGGACCGCCTTTTGAGGTAATTCAAGCCAGAAATCTCAGCCGAACGTTTGTACGTTTGGCTTTCGACGCTTACGAACAAGATCATCTCTCCCTCAACGGTGTTAGTGGCATCTTGGGGTTGAAGGTGAAGGGCGTATTTGCGCTTCGTGATCTCGTTCGCCAAGGGAACGGCGCATGACCTATTGCCTTGATACAAGCTCGTTTATTCATGCCGCGGTAAGGGCTTATCCCTTCAAAAACGTCCCATCATTTTGGGTCAAGCTTCGAGAACTAATAGACGAAGGCCGGGTTGTTTGCCCTAGGGCAGTGATAAAGGAAATCGAGCAAAAAGATGACGAACTTCACGCATGGATAAAAAAATGTCCAAACGAGATGGTCATCGAGCATGACGCCGGAATCCAGGCGATAGTGGCAGAAATTATGGCCGACGTGCACATGTCGAAGCTAGTTAATGTCGAAAAAGATCGCTCCACAGCCGATCCTTTTGTGATTGGATTGGCTAGAAGTAGAGGGCTTATCCTGGTGACGCAAGAAGATCGAGGGAAAGGTAAAGCTCCCAAGATTCCAAACATTGCCGATACCATGAACTTGCAACATATAAAGTTAGTTGAACTTATGGTGCGCGAAGACTGGGTTTTGTAGCGTCAGACTGGAGCTTTACCATGGGATGACCGACCGCGCGCGTGCGTACCCCTAATCGATTTAACCTAAGCGAAATTTAGAAGGAGATGCGCCACTCCACTCTCGAAACGCTCGAATAAAACTCTTATCATTTCGAAACCCTGAAGCTTCTGCCACTTGCTTGATTGGCTTTGAGGTTCTCAGCAACAACTCCTTCGCCCTTTCAAACCGCACCTCGTCCTTGATCTGCTGCAGCGAAGCCCCTTCCTCCTGAAGTTGGCGATGTAGCGAGCGTGGGGACATATTCAGTTCCCTCGCCAAGGTCTCCGCATTATGCGAAACCACAGCAGGACTCGCCAACACCTGCCTCACCTGCTGCACCAGCAACCTGTCCCGCCGGTACTGCAGCACCGTCAGCGGTAAAGCCCGCTGCAGCATCTGCTGCAACGCTTTTTCATCGCGCCGCAGCGGCAACGCCAAATACCGCGCATCAAACCTGATCTCCGCCTGCGCAGCGTCAAAGCGCAGCGGGCCGGGAAACATCAGGCCATAAGCATCTTCATGTGCCGGCGCAGCAAACGGAAAGCGTGCGCCCTGCAGCGGAATGCGTGAGTCGATGTACCAGCAGGCCAGGCCGTGGATGTTGCGCAGCACGTGCACCAGGCAAAACTCGCGTGCGGCGTCGCCCAGGCGGCGCAGATCGGCGCGTTCGGTGATCTGTATCGCCGCGCTGTCTCCGCTGGTCACCAGCTTGAGGCTGATGTCATCTGCCAGCAGGCCGTGGTGGCGACACCAGCGTTTCAGGGCCACGCCGAGGTTGGGTGCGCTGAGGGACGCCCTGGCCAGCATGCCGTAGCTGCCCCAGGGCAGCTTTCGTGAGAAGGCGGCAAGGGCTTCGTCGTCCAGCTCCTGCATGGCCGTGCCCGACAGCACTTCCATCTGGCGGGCGGTGATGCGGGCATCTGCCTGTTGCAGTCTGGATGGCGTGATCTGTGCCTGCTTCAGGGCTTTGGCCGGGTTTTGGCCGTGCCTTTCGTAGGCTGCCGCAATTACCCTTGCAAAAGCCATGGGGGTGGCGGCGACGGGCTGTGC
>JAKFXR010000068.1 GCA_021731285.1 Polaromonas sp.
TGGCCGAGCTGCTCCAGCAGGCAGGCCTGCCCGACGGGGTTTTCAATGTGGTGCAGGGGGACAAGGAGGCGGTCGATGCCCTGCTGGTTCACCCCGACGTCAAAGCCGTGTCCTTTGTCGGCTCCACCCCGATTGCCAACTACATCTACGAGACCGGCGCGCACCACGGCAAGCGTGTACAGGCGCTGGGCGGCGCGAAAAACCACATGGTGGTCATGCCCGACGCCGACCTGGAGCAGGCGGTCGATGCGCTGATCGGCGCCGGCTACGGTTCCGCCGGCGAGCGCTGCATGGCGATTTCGGTGGCGGTGCTGGTCGGCAACGTGGCCGAGAAACTGGTGCCCATGCTGCAAGCGCGCGCCAAAACGCTGGTGGTGAAAAACGGCGTCAACCTGGATGCGGAAATGGGTCCCATCGTCACTGCCGCCGCGCACAGCCGCATCACCGGCTATATCGACACCGGTGTGAAAGAAGGCGCTACGCTGCTGGTCGACGGCCGCAGCTTCACGGGTGCACAGGCCGGCAGCGGTTGCGAGAAGGGTTTCTGGATGGGCGGTTCGCTGTTTGACCATGTGACGCCCGACATGCGCATCTACAAGGAAGAAATTTTTGGCCCGGTGCTGGGCTGTGTACGGGTCAAGGACCTGGCCGAAGCGGTGGAACTGATCAACGCCCACGAGTTTGGCAACGGCGTGAGTTGCTTCACCCGCGACGGCAACGTGGCGCGCGAGTTCTCACGCCGCATCCAGGTCGGCATGGTCGGCATCAATGTGCCGATTCCTGTGCCCATGGCCTGGCATGGTTTTGGCGGCTGGAAGAAAAGTCTTTTCGGTGACATGCACGCCTATGGCGAAGAAGGCGTGCGGTTTTATACCAAGCAAAAATCCATCATGCAGCGCTGGCCCGAGAGCATTGGCAAGGGCGCAGAGTTTGTGATGCCGACGGCCAGGTGAGCCACTGCCTGCATCGGGTTATCCCGTAGCCACCTTCGGTCGCGCAGGGCGCATCCGATGCAGCGCTTTGTCCTTTATTGACTCGCGTCAACTTGAGATAGAGGCTTGCGTCAAAATTTCCCAAATTTCTCATGTAAGCTTCACGACAGCTATAAATCTGCCCGCCCACCGTGCGCCGGCGCAGATCACGTAGACCCACCATAAGACAAACGGATTGAGGAGAAACCCATGCTGATTGGGGTGCCCGCAGAAATCATGGACGGCGAAACACGCGTCGCCATCACGCCCGAAACCGCCAAAAAGCTCAAAGCCCAGGGCCACACCATTCGTGTGCAGTCGGGAGCCGGCACGGCGGCCAGTGTCCCCGATGACGCCTACACGGCCGTAGGTGCCGAGATCACCGACGCGGCAGGCGCTTACGCCGCCGACATCGTGCTCAAGGTGCGTTGCCCGGTGGACAGCGAGATCAAACTCGCCAAGGCCGGCGGCGTGCTGGTCGGCATGCTCAATCCCTTCGACGCGGCCGGGCTGCAGCGCCTGGCCGGGGCGCAGCTGACCTCGTTTGCGCTGGAAGCCGCGCCGCGCACCAGCCGCGCCCAGAGCATGGACGTGCTGTCTTCCCAGGCCAACATCGCCGGCTACAAGGCCGTGATGATGGCCGCAGAAAAATACCAGCGCTTCTTCCCCATGCTGATGACCGCAGCCGGCACCGTCAAGGCCGCCCGTGTGGTGATTTTGGGCGTTGGCGTGGCCGGGCTGCAGGCCATCGCCACGGCCAAGCGCCTGGGCGCGGTGATTGAGGCCAGCGACGTGCGCCCCAGCGTGAAGGAGCAGGTCGAGTCACTGGGCGGCAAGTTCATTGACGTGGCCTACGAAACCGATGAAGAGCGCGAAGCCGCTGTCGGTGTCGGCGGTTATGCCAAACCCATGCCGCCAAGCTGGCTGGAGCGCCAAAAGGCCGAAGTCGCCAAACGCGTGGCTCTGGCCGACATCGTCATCACCACCGCCTTGATTCCCGGCCGCGCAGCCCCTGTGCTGGTGACCGAAGACATGGTCAAGGCCATGAAGCCCGGCAGCGTGATCGTCGATCTGGCCGCACCGCAAGGCGGCAACTGCCCGCTGACCGAGCCCGGCAAAACCGTGGTCAAACACGGCGTCACCCTGATTGGCGAGACCAATGTGGCCTCGCTCGTCGCGGCAGACGCCAGCGCCCTGTATGCGCGCAACCTGCTGGACTTCCTCAAGCTGATCATCAGCAAAGAGGGCACGCTCAACATCGACATGGCCGACGACATCGTTGCGGCCTGCCTGATGACGCAGGGTGGCGAGGTCAAGCGCAAATAGGTTCTCGCAGATTCATCGAGATTAATTGTTCAGGGGCGGCAGGCCATGCCGGCCCATCAGGAGAAGAAGACCATGGATGCAGTGTCCCCCACCATCATCAACCTCATCATTTTTGTGCTGGCCATCTACGTGGGTTACCACGTGGTGTGGACCGTCACGCCGGCCCTGCACACACCGCTGATGGCGGTGACCAATGCGATCTCGGCCATCGTGATCGTCGGCGCCATGCTGGCAGCTGCGCTGACCATCACGCCGCTGGGCAAAACCATGGGCGTGCTGGCAGTGGCGCTGGCTGCGGTCAACGTGTTTGGCGGCTTCCTCGTCACACGGCGCATGCTGGAGATGTTCAGGAAGAAAGAAAAGAAAACAGCCGCGCCTGCAACTGATGCGGCTGGATCGGGAGTGGCCAAATGAGCATGAATCTTGTCACGCTGCTGTACCTGGTGGCCTCGGTTTGTTTTATCCAGGCGCTCAAAGGCCTGTCCCACCCCACGACTTCGATTCGCGGCAACCTGTTCGGCATGGTCGGCATGGCGATTGCGGTGCTGACCACTGGCGCGCTGATTGTCCAGATCTCTGGCGGCAAGGCTGCCGGCATGGTGTACGTGCTGGCCGCCCTGGTCGTCGGTGGCGCCGCGGGCACGCTGATGGCCAAACGCGTGGAGATGACCAAAATGCCGGAGCTGGTTGCCTTCATGCACAGCATGATCGGTCTGGCGGCCGTGTTTATCGCTGTGGCGGCCATGGCCGAGCCCGACGCTTTTGGCATCGTGGCTCAGGGCCTGGGTACCGCGGCGATTCCTGCTGGTAACCGGCTGGAGCTTTTCCTCGGCGCAGCCATCGGTGCGGTGACCTTCAGCGGATCGGTCATTGCTTTCGGCAAGCTCAGCGGCAAGTACAAGTTCCGCCTGTTTCAGGGCGCACCGGTCACTTTTTCCGGCCAGCACATGCTCAATCTGGCGCTGGGTATTGCGACGCTGGCTTTCGGCCTGGTGTTCATGTTCACCGGCAACTGGACGGCCTTTTTTGCGATGCTCGCCCTGTCTTTTGTGCTGGGCGTGCTGATCATCATCCCCATCGGCGGGGCTGACATGCCGGTGGTGGTGTCCATGCTCAACAGTTACTCGGGCTGGGCCGCGGCCGGCATCGGCTTTTCGCTGAACAACGCGATGTTGATTGTTGCCGGTTCCCTGGTGGGCTCCTCCGGCGCCATCCTGTCCTACATCATGTGCAAGGCGATGAACCGCTCTTTCTTCAACGTGATTCTGGGTGGCTTTGGCGGCGAAGCGGGCACTGCAGCGGCTGGCGCGAAGGAGCAGCGCCCCGTCAAGTCGGGCTCGGCTGACGATGCCGCTTTCATTCTGGGCAATGCGGAAACCGTCATCATCGTGCCGGGTTATGGCCTGGCGGTTGCGCGGGCGCAGCACTCGGTCAAGGAACTCGCACAAAAGCTGATCGACCGCGGTGTGACAGTCAAGTACGCGATCCACCCGGTGGCGGGCCGCATGCCTGGCCACATGAACGTCTTGCTGGCCGAGGCCGAAGTGCCTTACGACCAGGTGCATGAAATGGAAGACATCAACGCCGAGTTTGGCCAGGCCGATGTGGCCATCATCCTGGGCGCCAACGACGTGGTCAACCCTGCGGCGCACGTCAAGGGCAGTGCCATTTACGGCATGCCCATTCTTGAGGCCTACAAGGCCAAGACCGTCATCGTCAACAAACGCTCCATGGCCGCCGGGTATGCCGGGCTGGACAATGAGCTGTTCTACATGGACAAGACCATGATGGTGTTTGGCGACGCCAAAAAAGTGATCGAAGACATGGGCAAGGCCATCGAATAGATTCCGTGCTGGCTTTCATGCGTCAGGCTGCATGAATTAGAGGGCTTCCCCTTCTGATTTTTCGGTTTCCTAGGGAAAACGCAATAGCCCGCCGAGGGTTGCGCCCTGAAAATCCGGGACTGTTGTTCAATCGTCATCTGGAGAAGACAAGCATGAATGCATCGACCGCCGATCGCCCCTGGCTGAGCGCCTACCCTGCGGGCGTGCCTGCCGACGTTGACACGTCGCAATACCCTTCGCTGGTCGCGCTGATGGAAGAGAGCTTTCGCAAGAACGGCTCCAAGGTAGCCTACAGCTTCATGGGCAAGGAAGTCACTTTCGGCCAGACCGACAGCCTGTCGCAGGCCTTCGCCTGCTACCTGCAGAGCCTGGGCCTGAGCAAGGGCGACCGCGTCGCCATCATGATGCCCAATGTGCCGCAGTACCCGATCACCGTCGCGGCCATCCTGCGTGCAGGTTATGTCGTGGTCAACGTCAACCCCCTGTACACGCCACGCGAGCTGGAGCACCAGCTCAAGGACTCCGGCGCCAAGGCGATTGTCATCATTGAAAACTTTGCCAACACGCTGGAGCAGTGCATTGCCAATACGCCGGTCAAGCATGTGGTGCTCGCCGCCATGGGTGACCAGCTCGGCATGCTCAAGGGCGCGCTGGTCAACTATGTGGTGCGTAACGTCAAGAAGATGGTGCCCACCTTCAACCTGCCAACGGCGGTGCGCTTCAATGATGCCGTCGCCCAGGGTACACGCGGCACCCTGAGCCGTCCCGAAATCAAGCCTGATGACGTCGCCGTGCTGCAGTACACGGGCGGCACTACAGGTGTCTCCAAAGGCGCGGTGTTGCTGCATCGCAATGTGATTGCCAACGTGCTTCAGTCCGAAGCCTGGAACGGCCCGGCCATGGCCAGCATGGAGCCGGGTGTGCAGCCGGTTTACGTTTGCGCCTTGCCGCTGTATCACATCTTCGCGTTCACCGTGAACATGATGCTGGGCATGCGTACCGGCGGCAAAAACATCCTGATCCCCAACCCGCGCGATCTGCCGGCGGTGCTCAAGGAGCTGGCCAAGCACAAGATCAACAGTTTTCCTGCGGTCAACACATTGTTTAACGGCCTGGCCAATCACCCGGACTTCAACACGGTGGACTGGTCGCATCTGAAAATTTCTCTGGGTGGCGGCATGGCGGTCACGAGTGCGGTTGCCAAGCTCTGGCTCGAGAAAACCGGTTGCCCGATTTGCGAAGGTTATGGTCTGTCCGAAACCTCGCCATCTGCCAGCTGCAACCCGACCAACAGCAAGTCCTTCACCGGCACCATCGGTGTGCCGATTCCCGGTACCTGGTTCAAGCTGCTCGATGACGACGGCAATGAGGTGCCGCAGGGGCAGCCCGGCGAGATCGCCATCAAAGGCCCGCAGGTCATGGCTGGCTACTGGCAGCGGCCGGATGAGACCGCCAAGGTCATGACGCCGGATGGCTACTTCAAGTCCGGTGACATCGGAATCGTGGACGAGCGCGGTTTCTTCAAGATCGTGGACCGCAAGAAGGACATGATCCTGGTCAGCGGCTTCAACGTCTACCCCAACGAGGTGGAAGACGTGGTGGGCGGCATGGAAGGCGTGATGGAATGTGCCTGTGTCGGCGTGGCCGATGAAAAGTCCGGCGAAGCCGTCAAGCTGGTCATCGTCAAGAAAAATCCCGACCTGACTGAAGCCCAGGTGCGCGAGTTTTGCAAGACCAATCTCACGGGCTACAAGCAACCCAAAGTGGTGGAGTTCCGTACCGAGTTGCCAAAAACACCGGTGGGCAAAATTTTGCGCCGCGAACTGCGCGACAAGAAGTAGGTCTCCGCGCGTATCGTCAAAGGCGGCTCCGGCCGCCTTTTTCTTTTTGCGCGGCATGCCTGCCTGCTCTATTGAGGCAAACTTCGGAAATGATCAGAACCGCCATTCTCAGTGCGCTGGCCGAAGAGCAGCAGGGTTTGCTGGAGCTGCTGCAGCAGCCGGAAAAAATCAGCCATGCGGGGCGCGACTTCTGGCAGGGCCGGCTGCATGGTCAGGCTGTGGTGCTGGCGCTTTCACGTATCGGCAAGGTGGCGGCCGCCACCACCGCTACCGCGCTGATCGAGCGCTTTGAAGTCAGCCGTATCGTGTTTACCGGCGTGGCGGGGGGCATGGGCGAGGGTGTTCAGGTCGGGGATGTGGTGGTGGCGACGGAGTTCGTTCAGCATGACCTTGATGCCTCGCCGCTGTTTCCACAGTATGAAGTTCCGCTGTACGGGCAGAGCCGCTTTGCCTGCGACGCAGCGCTTACGGCGCTGCTGCTGGAGGCGAGCCGGGTGGGACTGAAAAGCCTGGCGCTTCCCGCCGCGTCTTTGCTCCACCACGGCCTGATCGCCAGCGGCGATCGTTTTGTGTCGGGCGCTCAGGAGTCGCAGGCACTGCGTTCTGCGCTTCAGGTCGGCGGCCACGAGGTGCTGGCGGTGGAGATGGAAGGCGCAGCCGTCGCGCAGGTGTGTTTTGACTACGGCCTGCCGTTTGCCGCAGTGCGAACCATTTCAGACCGTGCCGATGACCAGGCGCATGTGGATTTTCCCCTGTTCGTCAAAGAAGTGGCCAGCCGCTACGCTCAGGTGATTACCCAGCACCTGCTGAAATCGCTATAAAAACAATAGCGAACTTTGCCCGTCCGCCAGGGGCGGGGTGCCGACTTGACCAGCAAGTGAGCGCGCGCGGGCTCTCTTAATCAAGCAGGGGCCGCGGGTCCGGCTTTGCCGGCCCGCAGGCGCAGCGGCCCCCCTGGGGGGGCAGGGAGCTACACGCAGTGAGCGACCGTGGGGGCCTTACTTCAACCAGCCGCGCCTGCGGAAGTACCACATCGGCACCAATGCGCTGACGGCCATCAGCAGCAAGGCCAGCGGGTAGCCCAACGCCCACTTGAGTTCGGGCATGAATTCAAAGTTCATGCCGTAACTGCTGGCCACCAGCGTGGGCGGCAGCAAGGCGACGCTGGCCACCGAGAACAGCTTGATGATCTTGTTCTGGTTGATGTTGATGAAACCAACCGTGGCGTCCATCAGGAAGTTGATCTTGTCGAACAGGAAGGCGGTGTGGGAGTCGAGCGAGTCGATGTCCCGCAGAATCTGGCGCGCCTCCTCAAACTGCTCGGCGTTGAGCATTTTGCTGCGCATCATGAAGCTGACGGCACGGCGCGTGTCCATCATGTTGCGGCGTATGCGCCCGCTCAAGTCTTCGTGGCGGGCAATCGCGCCCAGCACTTCGCCGGCCAGCGCATCGGTCACGTCGCCGGACAGCACCTGGGCGCTGACTTTCTCCAGGGCGATGTAAATCCCTTCAAGGGTGTCGGCCGAGTATTCGGCGTCGGCGTCAAACAACTTGAGCAGCACTTCCTTGGCGTCTTCGATCAGCCCCGGCGCGCGGCGCGCGCGCATGCGCAGCAAACGGAACACCGGCACGTCTTCGTCGTGGATGGAAAACAGCACGCCCTTGCTTTTGAGGTCGTCGTTGACCAGGTTGAGGATAAAGGCCACCCGCACTGTGCGCGGCTCTTCATCGTCGGCTACGAGGAAGTCGGAGCGGATGTGCAGTTCGCCATTGTCTTCTTCGTAAAAACGCGCCGACTCTTCAATGTCCTCGTCCATGGCGTCTTCGGGAATGGACAGGCCGTAGTACTGCTTGATCCAGCGTTTTTCTTCGAGGGTGGGAGACTCCAGGTCGACCCAGATCGGCTGGAATTTGGAGAGTTCTTCCAGGGATTCGATCTCTTCCTGGAAAAGCCGGCCGTTGGCGAGCGTGAAAATATTGAGCATGACTGGCTCCCAAGGGTTTGGGGGCGCCGGCACGAAGCTGCGTCGCTTGCGCCGGCGGGGTTGTGGATGGTGGCATCGCTTTCAACCCCTTCAGCGACAACGGGTGCCGGTCTGCGGTGTTGAAAGCTAGCGACTGGGGCTGCTTTCCAAGGATTTCTCCGTAATCAAGGTGCCGTGATTATGGCACTGCAGGCTGCGGCTGGCGTTGTTTTGCTCACATAAAGAAGTCAATCAGCGCTTGCCTGTGCGTCTGCGCGTCCCGCTCGCCCAGGTCCATCAGGGCCTTGATGAAGCCGGGCTCAAACAACAGGTAGCTGGCCAGTGCCGCGCCACCCGGGCTGCCGTGCTCCCCCAGGGCTCCCAGCCCTGCCAGCGCGTTGTAGGTGGCCGCCGGGAGTTCGGCTGCATGCGTCTGCGCCAGTGCGTCCAGCGACTGCGAGGGCGTAATGGCCAGAACCTCGATGGGCCGGTACGGCATCACCGCTGCGATTTCCCTTGGCATCTGGCGCAGGGTCTTGCTCACGCGCTGGGCCTGCTCGACGTCGGCGCGCAAGGTGTCATGGAAGACACTGGCCAGCGCATGTCCGGCGATCGCGCCCAGGGTGGGGCGTGCCGCGATGGCGGATGCTGGCGCGGCGCTCAGTCCGGAGCGCTCTGGCTGGCCGACCCCGATCACCAGGACCTTGTGGGCGCCCAGATGCAGTGCAGGCGACAGCGGCGAGCTTTGACGCATCGAGCCATCGCCAAAAAACTCCCGGTGACCGTCCACCCACAACGGCGTGGAAGGAAACAGAAAAGGAATCGCACTGGACGCCATCAGGTGTTCGATGGTGATGGGCTGGAACTCGGCACGACGGCCGGGCCGGTTCCACATGCCGCTTCCCGTGCCGCTGGCGGTCTGGCAAAAAGTCCAGTGCACGCCGCTGGTGTAGCTGGAGCTTGTCACTGCCAGCGCCCGCAGGGTTTTGTTTTGCAGCGCTTCTTCAATATTGCCCAGGGAAATGACGCGGTGCAATGTGTCCACCAGCGGGGTGTTGTTCAGAAAAGCCTGCTGCTTGCGCACATGCTGCGACAAAAACAGGGCGGCGGCAATCCGGCTGGAACGTATCCAGGCCGGTACCTTGAGCTGGTAAACCTGTGTTGAGCGCAAGGTGCTCCAGAAGCCGGCCAACTGCTCGAATGCGGCCAGGCCTTCGTTGGCGCGGCTGGCCAGGTAACACGCGTTGAGCGCACCGGCGGAGGTGCCGACCATGATCTTGAAGGGGAAGCGCCGGCCTTCTGCGCCGTCCTGTCGGCCCAGCATGCGGGCCAGCGCCTGCAGGACGCCAGCCTGGTATGCGGTGCGCGCGCCTCCGCCCATGAGGACGAGCGCGCCGAGCTCTTCGTCGGGCCGGGTGAGGCCGGATGAAATGATCGTCTCAAGTGACATGCGGCCTGATCGCCATGGGCGTGCGTCCTGAGGCTGTGGCGGAGCGTCGATTCTAGTGGCGAGGTTTGGTTTTCTTGCGCCGGACGCATTATGGGCTTGCATCTGCGCAGCTGGCCAAATCTGGGCGCAGGATGTGCCGGACGTGGTCGGCAAAAGGCGCGGCCCGGATCGGTTGGCTGGCTCCGCCCCTGGCAGGCCCCAGCGGCGCCCATTGAGCAAAGCAACGGGAGGCAAGTGGGGCCTCACATCCAGAACCGGCAATCCCGAAAAACCGGTGGACCGGCATGGGTGCGTGTCGCTCACACCGGGCTTGTGCCTGGCCCCCGCACAAAGCGTTTCCGGCAGTTTCATTTTTTGTTGCGTTGCACGATTGCGTTTGGCCCGCTTCGGGCGCATAGTGATTCCAAGAGAGTTGTCCGTCCGCCGCCTGGGTTTGCTTGTGACCGGTGGTGTTTTTAAACCCGTTCCAGCCATGGAAAAGGAGTCTCTTTATGAATTTGACGATCAGCGGCCACCATCTTGAAGTTACCCCCGCGTTGCGCGGCTATGTAACCAGCAAGCTGGATCGAATTACGCGGCATTTTGATCAGGTGGTAGATGTCAAGGTCCTGCTGACGATTGACAACATGAAAGAAAAGGAAAGACGACAGCGGGCCGAGTGCAATGTGCACGTCAAGGGCCGCGACCTGTTTGCAGAATGTTCCCACGCTGATCTGTATGCCGCTGTCGACGAACTGGCTGACAAGCTGGACCGGCAGGTTGGTCGCTACAAGACAAAAACGCAGGACCACCACCATGTGGCAGCCAAGCGACAGATGTAAGTCTTGCTGAACAGGGCCTGGTTCCCCCGGAACGCCCTGTAATTCACGTCTCCCTACAACAAGCCGCCGGCTCAGCCAGGCGGCTTTTTTGTGACATATGGCGTCTCAAATCAGGTGAAGGTGCATAATTTGTGCTCCAAAGAGCGTTATGAACCGTCTTTCGCAAATTTTGCCCCCCACCCAAGTGCTGGTCAGCGTAGACGCCACCAGCAAGAAGCGTGCGTTTGAAGAGGCCGGGCTGTTGTTTGAAAACCAGCACGGCCTGAACCGCGCGCTCATCACCGACAGCCTGTTCGCCCGGGAGCGCCTGGGATCGACCGGCCTGGGCCACGGGGTGGCCATTCCGCATGGGCGTATCAAGGGCCTGAAGGCGCCTATGGCCTCGGTTTTCCAATTGCGCTCGCCTATCGGCTTTGACGCCCCTGACGAACAGGCCGTTGGCCTGTTGATCTTTCTGCTGGTGCCCGAGGCGGCTACCCAGAAACACCTGGAAATCCTGTCTGAAATCGCCGAGCTGCTCAGCGACAGTACCCTGCGCGAGCAGCTCAAGGCCAGCACAGACGCCGCCGCCTTGCACCAGCTGATCGCCTCGTGGCAATCCAGCCATGCCCTGAGTTCCTGAGCGCGTGACCCCTGTTTTCCCCCGCCTCCAGGCATGAAGCCCACCGTCGTCAGCGCCGATGTCCTGTTTGAGGACCACCGCGCTGCCTTGAAGTGGGAATGGGTGGCCGGACTGGGCGCTTCCGAGCGGCGCTTCGACGAGGTGGCCGTACGCGCTGCCCGCTCCGGCGCCGACCTGGTGGGCTACCTGAACTACATCCACCCTTACCGGGTGCAGTTGCTTGGTGAGCGGGAAGTGGCCTACCTGACCCGGGGCAGCCCCGATGACTGCGCGCGGCGCATTTCGCGCATTGTCACGCTGGAGCCGCCGGTTCTCATTCTGGCCGACGGCCAGGTCGCTCCGGACACGCTGCTTTCGATGTGCGAGCGCGCCCAGATTCCGATGTTTGCGACGCAGGAGTCGGCCGCATTTGTCATTGACGTGCTGCGTGCTTACCTGTCCAAGCATTTTGCAGACCGCACCTCCATGCACGGCGTGTTCATGGACATTCTGGGTGTCGGTTTGATGATCACCGGCGAGTCCGGCCTGGGCAAAAGCGAGTTGGGCCTGGAGCTGATTTCCCGTGGCCACGGCCTGGTGGCCGACGACGCGGTGGACCTGTACCGCATCAACCAGACCACCATTGAGGGGCGCTGCCCCGAGCTGCTGCAAAACCTGCTGGAAGTGCGCGGCATTGGCCTGCTCGACATCAAGGCGATTTTTGGCGAGACCGCGGTGCGGCGCAAGATGCGACTCAAGCTCATCGTGCACCTGGTGCGGCGCGAGACGCTGGAGCGCGAATACGAGCGCATTCCCTATGAGCCCCTGATGCAGGACGTGCTGGGCATCCCGGTGCGCAAGGTGGTGATTCAGGTGGTGGCCGGCCGCAACATTGCCGTGCTGGTGGAGGCGGCGGTGCGCAACGTCATCCTGCAACTGCGCGGCATCGATACCTACCAGGAGTTTGTCGAGCGCCACCGCCAGGCCATGGAGCGTGGAGGCTAGCCCTTCGCTGCTACTTTATTGGTAGCAAACATTGCCCGTCGTCAGAGGGCAAAATGCCGTTTTCATGCACAAACTCTCCCGCGGAGGCTCAGCCGTGCCCGTGGTGCCGCGGTGACGTTGGCCGCGAGGGGCATTTGTCCTTGGTGCAATTGGCGTACATCGACAGGGAGTGGTCGGCAATGGCAAAGCCCTTGGCCTTGGCGACGGCGTGCTGGCGTTTTTCAATTTCGGCGTCGTAAAACTCTTCGACCTTGCCGCAATCGAGGCACACCAGGTGGTCGTGGTGCTGGCCTTCATTGATTTCGTAAACGGCTTTGCCTGACTCGAAATTGCTGCGGTTCAGCAGTCCGGCCTGCTCGAACTGGGTCAGCACGCGGTAAACCGTGGCCAATCCGATGTCGGAGCGGTCTTCCAGCAGCACCCTGAAGACGTCTTCGGCCGTCATGTGGCGCTGTTTGCCGGCCTGAAAAATCTCGAGGATTTTCAGGCGCGGCAATGTCGCCTTCAACCCGGTGTTTTTAAGTTCGTCGATGTTGCTCATGGAAGTGTTCCGAGGAAAATGGACCCGCAATTGAGGCCGTCAGGGCCGCCGGTCCCGGCGCCGGCGTGCTCGTGCAAATGACACCCTGCCGCTACAATGGGCCATCATATCGCTACACCTCCCTACTATGTCAGCCCTGTCAGCAAAATACCGCCACGGCATCCGAACTGCTTCCATCGCGTTGGCGTGTGTTGCCCTGAGTGCCTGCAGCAGCATCAGAAGCATGTCCAGCGGGATGAGCGACAGCAAGCTCAACCCCGTCAACTGGATCACGCCTTATCGGATCGATGTTGTTCAGGGCAACTTCGTGTCCAAAGAGCAGGTCGAAGCGCTCAAGCCCGGCATGCCCAGGGCGCAGGTGCGCGACGTGCTGGGTACGCCCTTGATGACCAGCGTCTTTCATGCTGACCGCTGGGACTATGTCTTTACCCTCAAACGCCAGGGCTCGGAGCCACAGGCGCTCCGGCTGACCGTATTTTTCAAGGGTGACGCGCTCGATCGTTTTGAAGGTGACGACATGCCCAGCGAGACGGATTTCATCGCCCGACTTGATTCCAAACGCAAGCTGGGCAAGGTGCCTGTGCTCGAAATGACCGAAGAGCAACTCAAGGCCTCGGAAAAGAAAGCCTCATCCGTCGCCGCCCCCGCTGTCGCCGCTCCGGCGCCTTTGCCTGTAGCTGCGCCAACGGCCAGCTACCCCCCCCTGGAAAGCCCGGGCCGGTGAGCGAGGCACCGCACCGCATTGCGGTAGCAGGCGCCGGCGGCCGCATGGGCCGCATGCTGGTGGAGGCTATTGGCCTGAGCCCCGACTGCAAATTGGCCGGTGCGCTGGATCAGCCCGCCAGTCCGGCAATTGGTGATGATGCTACGGCTTTTTTGGGCCAGTCCAGCGGCGTTGCCATCACCTCTGACCTGGTCACGGGGCTGTCCGCATCGCAGGTGTTGATCGATTTCACCCGGCCCGAGGGGACCATGGCTCATTTGGCCAAATGCCGCGAGCTGGGCGTCAAGATGGTCATAGGCACCACAGGTTTTTCCGACGCCCAGAAGGCTGAGATCACGGCGGCTGCCAAAGACATTGCCATCATGATGGCGCCCAACATGAGTGTGGGCGTCAATGTCACCCTCAAGCTGCTGGAGATGGCCGCAAAAGCCCTGAGCACAGGCTACGACATCGAGATCATCGAGGCGCACCACCGGCACAAGGTTGACGCGCCGTCTGGCACTGCCCTGAAGATGGGCGAAGTGATTGCGGGCGCCCTTGGTCGCGACCTCAAGGACTGCGCTGTCTATGCGCGGGAAGGCGTGACTGGCGAGCGTGACCCTTCGTCGATCGGGTTTGCCACGATTCGCGGAGGCGATATTGTGGGCGACCACACCGTGCTGTTTGCCGGTACCGGCGAGCGCATCGAGATCAGCCACAAGTCGTCCAGCCGCGCGACCTACGCCCAGGGCAGCTTGCGTGCTGTCCGCTTCCTGTCCGGCCGGTCCGCTGGCTTGTTCGACATGTTCGACGTGCTCAATCTGAAGTGACCGCCTGAATGAATGTGCTCGCGCTGATCACCCAGGGCGATGCCGTGACTGCCTTTGTAGCCGTTTTGCTGCTGGCCATGTCTGTTGCCAGCTGGGTGGTCATTGTCTGGAAAACCTGGGTGCTCCAACGCGCCACCGGGGATGTTGCACGCAGTACGGCGGTGTTCTGGCAATCAGCCAGTCTGCCAGAGGCGCAGCAAAAAGTGGCTGCCTTTGATCGTGAAGCGCTGGTATTGCCGCTGATACTGGCCACCGATATCCGTGATTCCGGCACTCTTGCTTCCGCTGGCGACCGATCCCAGCAACTGACGCGCGTGTTGCGTGACGCACTGCACGCGGTGTTGCACAAGCTCCAGTTCGGCCAGGTCTTGCTGGCCACCGTTGGCTCGACTGCGCCTTTTGTCGGTCTGCTGGGCACGGTCTGGGGCATTTATCACGCACTGGCAGGCATGGCCGCGGCAGGCCTCATCACCATCGACAAGGTGTCTGGCCCCGTGGGCGAGGCTCTGATCATGACCGCTGCCGGCCTGGCGGTGGCGATTCCAGCAGTGCTCGGCTACAACATTTTTGGCCGCAGCATCAACCGCATCGAAGCAGACCTTGAGGGATTCGCCCGCGACCTGCGCGAACTGCTGCTTACACGCAACGACACAACGAAGCGGGACAACACATGAACGCGCAATTTTCCGCCGGGCCGCCCCAGGGAAAATCAGCCCCCTCGGGGGGCAGCGAAAGACACGAAGTGCCGAGGGTGGGGGCTCCATGACTTTCGGTCGTCTGGAGCGTACCCAGGGCGCGCAACCCATGAGCGAGATCAACGTCACGCCGCTGGTCGACGTGATGCTGGTTCTGGTGGTTATTTTCATCATTACCGCGCCTTTGCTCGCCAGCTCCATCAAGCTCGATCTGCCGCGGACTGATGCGGCCAAACCGAATGAGACACCAGGCTTTGTCACCCTGACGGTCGACAGGGCGGGGCAGATTTTTCTCGATGAGCAGGCGGTCTCGGTGACCCGGCTGACCGAGAGCCTGGGCCAGAGCGCGCGCCAGAACCCCGACACGGAAGTGCAACTGCGCGCCGACGAGGCTGTGCCTTATGGCCGAATTGTCGAGGTGATGGGCGTGGCGCAAAAAGCCGGTTTGAACCGCATCGGTTTTGTCGCGAACGCGTCCACGCCGGCAGATCCCGCGGCTTTGCCCTCGCCGGCACCGGCAAGCGCGACGCGCCCTTAGGCTGACCGAGCCGGGCTGGAAACGGTCCAGCGCCTAAAATCCCCGAATTCGGCAGCATTCGCTGCCTGGCTTCCTTTTCTCCTTTTTCGCGCGCCATGCAAGACAAATACAAGCACCTCGACGTTGAGCGCAATGCGCAGACCCAATGGATTGCCGCTGACGCCTACCGCGTGAGTGAGGACAAGTCCAAAAAGAAGTACTACGCCTGCTCCATGCTGCCCTACCCCAGCGGCAAGCTGCACATGGGCCACGTGCGCAACTACACCATCAATGACATGCTCGCGCGCTACCTGCGCATGAAGGGCTACAACGTGCTCATGCCCATGGGCTGGGACGCGTTTGGCTTGCCTGCCGAAAACGCCGCGATGAAAAATGGCGTGCCTCCGGCCAGGTGGACTTACGACAACATCGCCTACATGAAAAAGCAGATGCAGGCGATGGGGCTGGCCATCGACTGGAGCCGTGAAGTCGCCACCTGCGACCCGAGTTACTACAAGTGGAACCAGTGGCTGTTTTTGAAAATGCTGGACAAGGGCATTGCCTACCGCAAGACCCAGGTGGTGAACTGGGATCCGGTGGACCAGACGGTGCTGGCCAACGAACAGGTCATCGACGGTAAAGGCTGGCGCACCGGCGCGGTGGTGGAAAAGCGCGAGATTCCCGGCTACTACCTGAAGATCACCGACTACGCCGAAGAGTTGCTGGAGCATGTGGACAGCAAGCTGCCGGGCTGGCCAGAGCGCGTCAAGTTGATGCAGCAAAACTGGATAGGCAAAAGCGAGGGCGTGCGTTTTGCCTTCACGCACGAGATCAAGGGTGGGGACGGCCAGCTGATCGGGGACGGCAAGATGCATGTCTTCACCACGCGCGCCGACACCATCATGGGCGTGACCTTTTGTGCCGTGGCGCCAGAGCATGCCATCGCCGTGCACGCTGCAGCCAGCAATCCCAGGCTTGCCGCCTTCATTGAAGATTGCAAGTCCGGCGGTACCACTGAAGCCGAACTGGCCACGCAGGAGAAAAGGGGCGAACGCACCGGCCTGTTCGTGGTTCACCCGCTGACCGGCGAGCAGGTCGAGGTCTGGGTTGGCAACTATGTGCTCATGAGTTATGGCGACGGCGCGGTCATGGGTGTGCCGGCCCATGACGAGCGTGATTTCGAATTTGCCAACAAATACGCTTTGCCCATCAAGCAGGTGGTGGCGCCCAACCCTGCGCTGGCGCCTGCTGCAGACTGTCAGTTCAGTACGACGCAGTGGCAGGACTGGTACACCGACAAGCAACACGGCATCGCCGTCAACTCGGGCAAATACGATGGTCTGGGTTTCAGGGCCGCTGTCGATGCAGTAGCGGCCGATCTGGTGGCCCTGGGCCTGGGCGAGAAAAAGACCACCTGGCGGCTGCGCGATTGGGGCGTGAGCCGGCAGCGCTATTGGGGCACACCGATTCCCATCATCCACTGCGATGAGCATGGCGCGGTGCCGGTGCCTGAGAAGGATTTGCCGGTGGTGCTTCCGCAAGACTGCGTGCCTGATGGCTCGGGCAACCCGTTGCACAAGCATGAAGGGTTTCACGCAGGCGTGGTCTGCCCGGTTTGCGGCAAGACCGCGCGGCGCGAGACGGACACCATGGACACCTTTGTCGATTCGTCCTGGTATTTCATGCGCTACTGTGACCCCACCAATGCGCAGGCCATGGTCGCTGAAGGCGCCGACTACTGGATGCCCATGGACCAGTACATAGGCGGCATCGAACATGCCATCCTGCACCTGCTGTATGCGCGCTTCTGGACCAAGGTGATGCGTGACATGGACCTGGTCAAGGTGGATGAGCCTTTCACCAAGTTACTCACGCAAGGCATGGTGCTCAACCACATCTACTCCCGCAAGGGCGCCAAGGGCGGCGTTGAGTATTTCTGGCCCGCCGATGTGGAGGACCTGCACGACGAGCATGGCAAGGTCACGGGCGCAAGGTTGCGCAAGGACGGCTCGGCGGTGACCTACGAAGGCGTGGGCACCATGAGCAAGAGCAAGAACAACGGCGTCGACCCGCAGGACCTGATCGAAAAGTATGGCGCCGACACGGCGCGCCTGTACACCATGTTCACTTCGCCGCCCGAAGCGACGCTTGAGTGGAACGACGCCGGTGTCGAAGGCTCTTACCGCTTTTTGCGCCGGATCTGGAATTTCGGCGTGAAGCTGGATGCTATGAATTCAGGAGCTGATTCTCCCCGTCAACAAAGGGCCGGTACCGTTTTTGACAAGGAAACACAGGCGCTGCGCCGCGAGATCCACACCGTGCTCAAGCAGATCGACTACGACTACCAGCGCATGCAGTACAACACCGTGGTGTCCGGCGGCATGAAGTTGCTGAACGCGCTCGAGGACTTCAAAGGGCAGCCCTCCAGTGGTTCGGCCTTTGCACTCCGCGAAGGAATGGGCATTTTGCTGCGTTGCCTTTACCCGGCGACGCCCCATGTGGCGCATGGCTTGTGGGCAGAGCTTGGATTTGCCAAGGACCACGGTGATCTGCTCGACGCGCCCTGGCCCGAGGTCGATGCCGATGCTCTGGTGCAGGACGAAATCGAACTGGTGCTGCAAATCAACGGCAAGCTGCGCGGCACCGTCACCGTGCCTGCCGGCGCCGACAAGGCCGCCATCGAGGCGGCGGCCCTGGCTTCGGAGGTTTTTGTCAAACAGGCTGCCGGCGCACCGGCCAAGAAGGTCATCGTTGTGCCGGGCCGGCTGGTCAACATCGTCGTCTGAGGAAAATCATCATGCAACGTCGCCTGTTTGTACTGACCGCCATGACCACCGCCGGGCTCAGCGCCTGCGGCTTTGCCTTGCGCAAAGCCCCCACCTTTGCGTTCAAAAGCATTTTTACGGGTATTGGGGAGGGCTCGGTTCTCGGTACCGAGCTCCAGCGCAATCTGGAAGCCAGCGGTGTGCGCCTGATCCGCGATGTGCGCCAGATAGACGCGGCCGATGTGATTCTGGACGTGCTGGTGGACCAGCGCGAGAAAACCGTGGTGGGCATGAACGCTTCAGGCCAGGTGCGCGAATTCCAGTTGCGCACCCGTTTCAGTTTCAGGCTCAGGACGCTGCGGGGCAAGATATTGATTCCGCCGTCAGAAATCCTGCTGCAGCGCGACATCAGTTTCAACGAGTCGGCGGTGCTGGCCAAGGAGACCGAGGAGCAACTGCTCTACCGCGACATGCAAAGCGATATCGTGCAGCAGATCATGCGCAGGCTGGCTGCAGTCAAGGAGCTGTGAAAAGCCCGCTGCAGACGGGCAACGCGTAAACTCCGGCCATGCAGCTCGCGCCGTCCCAGCTTCAGCAACATCTCCAGCGGGGACTGAAGTCCCTGTACACCCTGCACGGCGACGAACCGCTGCTGGTGCAGGAGTTTGCCGACAGCCTGCGCGCGGTGGCGCGTGAGCAGGGCTATACCGAACGCACGGTGCATACGGTGGCCGGCGCCCATTTTGACTGGAGCGCGGTGCTTGCCAGCAGCGGCTCGCTCAGCCTGTTTGCCGACAAGCAGATCATTGAAGTCCGCATCCCCAGCGGCAAGCCCGGCAAGGATGGCTCTGCCGCGTTGCAGCAGATGGCCGAACGCTCGCAGGGCGACGACAGCACGCTGACGCTGGTCTTGCTGCCCCGGCTCGACAGCATGACCGCCAAGGGTGCCTGGTTCGCCGCGCTTGAAAGCTTTGGGGTCACTGTCAAGTTCGAGCCGATCGACAGGCGCAACCTGCCGCAATGGATTGCGCAGCGGCTGCAACTGCAGGGCCAGCGCGTGGCGCCCGGTGAGGAAGGGCAACGCACCCTGCAGTTTTTTGCTGACAGGGTCGAGGGCAACCTGCTGGCCGCGCACCAGGAAGTGCAAAAACTGGGCCTGCTCTATCCACCGCAGGATGACGGGGTTCTCAGTTTCGAGCAGGTGGAGCAGGCTGTTCTCAATGTCGCCCGGTACGACGTGTTCAAGCTTTCCGAGGCTGTGCTGGGCGGTCAGACCGTGCGCGTGCAGCGCATGCTCGATGGCCTGCAGTCGGAGGGCGAATCCGAGGTGCTGGTGCACTGGGCGCTGGCCGAAGACATCCGCAGCATGAAGCGCGTCAAGGATGCCCTGAGCGCCGGCCGGCCCATGCCCATGGCGCTGCGCGAGAACCGTGTCTGGGGCCTGAAGGAAAAACTGTTCGAACGCGTGTTGCCCCAGATGGGTGACACCACCCTGTCCAACCTGCTGCACGCCGCGCACAAGGTGGACGGCATCGTCAAGGGACTGAAGCAGCCCGACTGGCCAGCCGACGGCTGGCAAGCCCTGCACCGTCTGGCGGGCATGATGTGCCACGCGTGTTCAGCAAGGCCCACGCCGGGTGCTTATCGCCAGCCGGCGCAGAGCGCACACTAGGGTCATGCAGCACACGGCTTCGCTTGCCAGGAAACTCATCCGCATTGGTGCCAGCCTGCTGGTGGTCGCGCTGATCTCCATTGGGTTGACACTCTGGGTAACGTGGCAGCTCGAAGGGGGAGCTGCAGCGGTCAACGAGGCTGGACGCATGCGCATGCAAACCTGGCGCCTGGTCAGCGCGGTACAGGTGGGGGTGGAGCCCGCGCAGTTGCAAGGCCTGGTCGTCCGCTTCGACGAAAGCCTTGCTCTGCTGAGGGATGGCGACCCTTCGAGGCCTCTTTTCATGCCCTGGGATGCACAGGTGCGTGAGCGTTTTTCCGAGGTCGAGGCGCTCTGGCGCGAACAGCGGCCGCTGTGGCTGGCAGAGTCGCCGCCGCAGGCGCAGACTCTGCTCAAGGCCGGGGGCGAATTTGTAGATGCCAGCGACCGGCTGGTGCTGGTGATCGAGCGGCATTTGTCCCGGCTGACCGCCATCCTGAATCTGTTTCAGCTTTTGATGATGGCGCTTGCGGTAGGCGGCGCCGTGGTCATGCTCTACACCGGGTACATGTATGTCATCACCCCTCTGGGACAGCTTCGCCAGGGCCTGCGCGATCTGGAGTCGGGCGACTTCAAGACGCGCATCGAGGTGGACACCGCGGACGAATTTGGCCAGGTGGCTGCCGGGTTCAACCACATGGCCGCCAATCTGCAGTCCCTCTATGAAGGGCTGGAGGGCAAGGTGGAGGCCAAGACGCGGCGCATCGAGGCGCAGCGCGCGCGGCTGGAGGCGCTTTATAAAGTCAGTGCTTTTCTGGCCCAGGCGGGGAGCATCGATGAATTGGCCAAAGGCTTTGCGCAACGCGTACGCGCAATCATGAAGGCCGATGCAGCCGCAGTGCGGTGGTCTGATGATGCCAACCAGCGCTACCTGATGCTGGCCTCCGATTGTTTTCCCCAGGACCTGGTGGAAGAAGAGCGCAGCCTGCTCGCGGACGCTTGTGCCTGCGGCAGCTTGCGGCCGGATGCACGCACCCGCGTCATTCCCATCCTCAGCCACGACGAAGCGCCAGTACGCCACTGCGCCAAGGTGGGTTTTGAAAGTGTCGTTAGCGTACCGATTCGCCTGCAGCAGCGTCTGCTCGGGGAGTTCAACCTGTTTTTCCGGAGTCCCATTTTGCTGAGCCCAGACGAGACAGAGCTTCTGGACTCACTGGCCAGTCACCTGGCCAGCTCGCTGGAGGGCTTGCGCGCCGATGCCCTGGACCGTGAAGCAGCAGTTGCCGAGGAGCGTGCCCTGCTGGCGCGCAATCTGCATGACTCGATTGCCCAGTCCCTGGCTTTCCTGAAGATCCAGGTGCAGTTGCTCCGCACTGCCGTGCAGAAGGGGCAAACTCCGCAAATTGACGGTGCGCTCGATGAGCTGGACGTCGGGCTTCGCGAAAGCATTGGCGATGTCCGCGAGTTGCTGGTGCATTTTCGAACCCGTACCAATACCGATGACATCGAGCAGGCGCTGCAGGAAACCCTGCAGAAGTTTCAAAGTCAGGCGGGCGTGCCCGCGCGACTGAAAGTACACGGCCAGGGATTGCCGCTGCCTGCCGACGTCCAGGTGCAGGTGCTGCATGTGCTTCAGGAGGCGTTGTCCAACGTGCGCAAGCATGCCCGTGCCACGCAGGTCGATCTGGAGGTCGCCAAGGGCGCGCGCTGGCGATTTGTGGTGCGGGACAATGGCGCCGGTTTCGACACCCGAAAGTATCCCGGAGATTCGCATGTGGGGCTCAACATCATGCGGGAGCGGGCTGGCCGGATTGGCGCAGAGCTGGATCTGGTCTCGGCCGCCGGACAGGGAACCGCGGTGACGCTGACGCTGCCATCTCATCCCGAAGTGGGCGGCAGCCTGCCAGCGAACGTGCCCATGCCGGTTCTGCGCCAGGAACAGGCGTCAGGCGCGTGATGCAGAACACGTCCGCAGAACCTATTTTGTTGGTGGTGGTGGATGACCATACCCTGTTTCGACGCGGGCTGGTTGCACTGCTTTCGCAGGATGGCCGCTTCGAAGTGGTGGGCCAGGCCGGCGATGTGGGCGAGGCCTTGCGTTGCCTGGAGCGCCGCCAGCCCGATCTGATCCTGCTGGACAATCATCTGCCCGGGGTGCTTGGTGTGGATGGCATCGCGACGCTCAAGGAAGCCGCGCCGGATACCCGGATACTGATGCTGACGGTGAGTGAAAACGAGGCTGATCTGGCGGCGGCATTGCAGGCCGGTGCCGAAGGTTACCTTCTCAAAACAGTGGAGTTGGACCGTCTGTCCGAATCCATCATCAAGGTCCTCGACGGGGAGTCTGTGGTCAGTTCGGAAATGATGACCAAGCTGGTGACTGCCTTCAGATCCAGGCCGGTGCTGCCTGCGCCGGGTGCGGTTTCCGCAGAGCTTGCGGTGGGTAACGTCGAAGCATCATCGTCGCGCCTGCAGCAGGAGCCGGCCCTGGCCTTGCTATCCACCCGCGAGCGCGAAGTTCTGGCGCTGATTGCGGAGGGTGCCAGCAACAAGGTGATTGCACGACAGCTCGATATTGCACAGACCACGGTGAAGATCCACGTCCAGCACATTCTGCGCAAACTGCAGTTGAGTTCACGGGTGCAAGCCGCCGTATACGCGGCCAGCCACGACCTGGGTTGATCCAGATCAACAAACGCCCAGTCTGAGTCCGGTGTAGTTCTTCAGAACGATGGCGGCGTCGGCCGCTGCCGTTTTTCCGGGCGTCCAGACGTTCCAAAGGAGGATGTTCAAGAGGCCCCCAAAGGCCGACAGTCATGCCATGTGTCAGGAGAAACTGCATGGCCTCTGAACTGGGGAATTCGAAAAAAGCATGGTCGGTGCTGATCGTCAGCACGCTGGCCTTCACCGTCTGCTTCATGGTCTGGATGATGTTTGGCGTCATCGGCATCCCGATCAAGAAGATGCTCAACCTCAATGCGACCGAGTTTGGCCTGCTCGCGGCCACACCGGTACTCACCGGCTCGCTGATCCGGGTGCCGTTGGGTATCTGGACCGACCGCTATGGCGGGCGTATCGTCATGGCCATTCTCATGGCCGCCACCATCCCGGCGATCTGGCTCATGGCCTACGCCACCGTCTACTGGCACTTTCTGGTCATTGGCCTGTTTGTCGGCCTGGCTGGTGGATCGTTCTCGGTTGGTACACCCTATGTGGCCCGCTGGTTCCCGAAGAGCCGCCAGGGCATGGCCATGGGTGTGTACGGTGCCGGCAACTCCGGCGCCGCCGTCAACAAGTTTGTGGCGCCAGTGCTGCTGGTGGCTTTTGGCTGGGCCATGGTGCCGCAGGTGTACGCGGCCATCATGCTGGCGGCGCTGGTGCTGTTCTGGCTGTTCAGCCACAGCGATCCAGCGCATCTGGTGCCGAGCCACGTCAAGTTCAGCGACCAGCTCAAGCTGCTCAAGGACCCCAAGGTCATCAAGTACTGCCAGTACTACAGCATTGTGTTCGGTGGTTATGTGGCCCTGTCACTGTGGATGGTGCAGTACTACGTTGGCGAGTTTGGTCTGGACATCCGCGTGGCCGCGCTGCTGGCGGCCTGCTTCTCCCTGCCCGGCGGTGTGCTGCGCGCCTTCGGGGGGGTGTTGTCCGACAGGTATGGCGCGCACAGTGTCACCTGGTGGGTGATGTGGGTGAGCTGGGTGTGCCTCTTTCTGCTGTCCTATCCGCAGACTGATTTCACCATCCTCACGGTCAACGGCCCGGCAACCTTCCACATCGGCCTGAACGTTTACACCTTCACGGCACTGATGTTTCTGCTGGGCATCGCCTGGGCGTTCGGCAAGGCCAGCGTTTTCAAATACATCAGTGACGACTACGGCGCCAACATCGGCGCAGTCAGCGGCATTGTCGGGCTGGCGGGCGGCCTGGGCGGTTTTGTCCTGCCGATCATTTTTGGCGGCCTGATGGACCTGACCGGCATCCGCTCCAGCGCCTTCATGTTCATGTATGGCGTGGTCTGGGTCTCGCTGATCTGGATGTACTGGACCGAAGTGCGCCGCACTGAAGTCATGGGCAGGAACGCTGCCGGCGCGATGACCTGAACCATTTACCTCCATCGAACACCATGACTACAAAAATCAATTCCACCACTGACATTGCCGACTGGCGCCCCGAGGACGAACAGTTCTGGGAGAGCACCGGCAAACGCATTGCCTACCGCAACCTCTGGATCTCGGTGCCCAGTCTTTTGTGCGGCTTCGCTGTTTGGGGCATGTGGGGCATCATCACGGTGCAGATGCTCAACCTGGGCTTTCCATTTACCCAGGCTGAACTGTTCACCCTGACGGCCATTGCCGGCCTGGCCGGCGCCACCATGCGCATTCCGGCATCCTTCCTGATCCGGCTGGCTGGCGGGCGCAACACCATATTCCTCACCACCTCCATGCTGCTGGCCCCCGCCATCGGCACGGGCATTGTTCTGCAGCATCCCGAGTGGCCGCTGTGGTCCTTTCAGCTGATGGCCTTGTGGTGTGGAGTGGGTGGCGGAAACTTCGCCAGCTCCATGTCCAACATCAGCACCTTCTTTCCCAAGCGGCTGCAGGGCACGGCACTTGGCCTGAATGCAGGGCTGGGCAATTTCGGCGTGACCACCATGCAGATCGTCATCCCGCTGGTGATGACGATGAGTCTGTTTGGTGGCCTGGCAGGCGAATCGACCCATCTGGTCAAGGACAGCGGCTGGATCTTCGGCAAGATTCTGGCGGGCACGCCCACCTGGATCCAGAACGCCGGCTTCGCCTGGTTGTTGTCTCTGGTGCCCTTGTCCGCGATCTGCTTTTTCGGCATGAATAACCTGAAGACGGTGACGCCCGACACCGGCGGGACCATTCAGGCCTTTCTCAAAATCATCTGGCTTTACACACTGTCATTTGTGCCAGCAGGCATCGGCCTGTACCTCTACCTGCCCAAACCCACCGGTCTGGGTCTGCTCAACATGTGGATTGCGATGCCGTTGATTGTGGCCAGCACCTTGCTGGTGCTCAAGCTCACGGCCTTTGGCACGATGAAAGAAGGCATTACCAAGCAGTTTGCGATCTTCAGCAACAAGCACACCTGGTCCCTGACCATGCTGTACATCGTGACCTTCGGCTCCTTCATCGGATTTTCGATGGCCTTGCCGCTGGCCATCACGGTTATTTTTGGCATCAGCCATGTGCCCGATGCGGCAGGGGCCATGCAGCATGTGCTGAAAAACCCCAACGCACCTTCGGCACTGACCTTCGCCTGGATAGGCCCCTTCGTGGGCGCGCTGATCCGCCCTGTCGGTGGCTGGGTGTCCGACAAGGTAGGCGGATCCATCGTGACCCAGATCATCTCTGCTGTCATGGTCGTGGCCTCCGCAGGCGTGGGTTACGTCATGCTTCTGGCCTACAAGTCAGCCACACCCGAGGAATACTTCCTGCTCTTCATGGTGCTGTTCATCGTGCTGTTTGCTGCCAGCGGTATCGGCAATGGTTCGACTTTCCGCACCATTGGTGTCATTTTTGATCGCCAGCAGGCCGGGCCGGTCCTGGGCTGGACGTCGGCCATCGCTGCTTACGGCGCCTTCATTGCGCCCGTGGTGATTGGCGCCCAGATCAAGGCCGGCACGCCCGAAAACGCGATGTACGGCTTCGCCATCTTCTATGCCCTGTGCCTGGTGTTGAACTGGTGGTTCTACCTGCGCCGTGGTGCCGAGATCAAGAACCCCTGACTTTCACCGAACAGCAGTTGCCACGTTCCCTCCGGAGAATCCAATGAGCCATTTTCTTGACCGCCTGAATCACTTCTCAAATCCGCGCGAATCGTTTTCGGGCGGCCACGGCGTCACCACTGCCGAAGACCGCACCTGGGAAGAGGCCTACCGCAACCGCTGGGCCCATGACAAGGTGGTGCGCAGCACCCACGGCGTGAATTGCACAGGCTCGTGCTCCTGGAAGATCTACGTCAAGGGCGGCATCGTCACCTGGGAAACCCAGCAGACCGATTACCCGCGTACCCGCTGGGACATGCCCAACCACGAGCCGCGTGGCTGCTCGCGTGGCGCCAGTTACAGCTGGTATCTGTACAGCGCCAATCGCGTCAAATACCCCCTGATCCGCGCGCGGTTGCTCAAGCACTGGCGCGAAGCGCGCTTGACGTTGCCGCCAGTGGAGGCCTGGGCCGAGGTGGTGCAGGACGACGTCAAGCGGCGCGACTACCAGCGTGTGCGGGGTCTGGGCGGCTTTGTGCGTTCGAGTTGGGATGAAGTCAACGAGATCATTGCCGCCTCCAACATCTACACGATCAAAAAGCACGGCGCTGACCGCATCATCGGTTTCTCGCCGATTCCCGCGATGTCGATGGTCAGCTACGCCGCAGGGTCGCGCTACCTGTCGTTGATTGGCGGCGTGTGCATGAGCTTTTACGACTGGTATTGCGACCTGCCCCCCTCCAGTCCGCAGGTGTGGGGTGAGCAGACCGATGTGCCAGAGTCCGCCGACTGGTACAACTCGGGCTTCATCATCGCCTGGGGTTCCAACGTACCGCAGACGCGCACCCCGGACGCGCATTTCTTCACCGAGGTCCGCTACAAGGGCACCAAGACAGTTGCGATCACGCCGGACTATTCCGAGGTCGCCAAGCTTTCCGATCTGTGGTTGCACCCCAAGCAGGGCACGGACGCAGCTGTTGCCATGGCAATGGGTCACGTGATCCTGAAGGACTTCTATTTTGGCGGCAACGGCAAGCCGCGTTCGACCTATTTCGACGAATACGCCCGCCGCTACACCGACATGCCCATGCTGGTGATGCTCAAGGAACATCAGTTGGCCAACGGCGAGACCGTCATGGTCCCTGACCGTTACGTGCGCGCATCGGACTTCAACGGCAAGCTGGGTCAGGCCAATAACCCGGAATGGAAGACCGTGGCCTTCGACGCGCAGGGCAAGGTCGTGTTGCCGAACGGCGCCATTGGCTTTCGCTGGGGACCGGACGGCCGTGCTGATGCCGGGCAGTGGAACCTGGAGGCCAAAGAGGCACGCCAGGGTGACGAGGTCAGACTCAAGCTGTCGGTGATGGAGGGTGACGCGCCCAGCCAGGACAGCGCCAAGGTCGGCTTTCCTTATTTCGGCGGCATCCCTCACGAGCACTTTCCCAACAATGAACAGGGCGATGTGCTGGTCCGCACGGTGCCAGTACAGCGCATTTCACTTGGCAAGGCGGGTGAAGAGCGCTCCGCGCTGGTGGCCACCGTGTTTGATTTGCAAGTGGCGCAGTACGGCATTTCGCGTGGATTGCCTGGCGAGCTTGCGGCAGCCGATTTTGACGAGAACACGCCCTACACACCGGCCTGGCAAGAACAGATCACCGGCGTGCCGCGTGCCCAGGTGATTTCTGTGGCGCGGCAGTTTGCCGACAACGCCGACAAGACCGAGGGCCGCTCGATGGTCATCATCGGCGCCGGCATGAACCACTGGTATCACAGCGACATGAACTACCGCAGCGTCATCAACATGTTGATGATGTGCGGCTGCATTGGAAAAAGCGGTGGCGGCTGGGCCCACTATGTGGGCCAGGAAAAACTGAGACCACAGACCGGCTGGACGCCGCTGGCCTTTGCGCTCGACTGGATTCGTCCACCACGGCAGATGAACTCGACCAGCTTCTTTTATGCCCACACCGACCAATGGCGCTACGAAAAGTTGGGGTTGGAGGAAGTGCTGTCGCCGCTCGCAGACAAGAAGCGCTATGGCGGCAGCATGATCGATTACAACGTGCGTGCCGAACGCATGGGCTGGCTGCCCAGTGCGCCGCAGCTGCAGACCAATCCGATGCAGATCGTCAGGGACGCGCAGACGGCCGGACTGGACCCCAAAGACTATGTCGTCAAGTCGCTCAAGAACGGCTCGCTCAAACTCAGTTGCGAGGACCCCGACCACCCCGACAACTGGCCTCGCAACATGTTTGTCTGGCGCTCCAACATCATCGGTTCCTCCGGCAAGGGGCATGAATACTTCCTCAAGCACCTGCTGGGCACTGACAACGGCGTGCAGGGCAAAGATCTTGGAGCCGAGGAAGGCAAGCCTGCAGAAGTGGTCTGGCACGACAAGGCACCCGAAGGCAAGCTGGACTTGCTGGTCACGCTGGACTTTCGCATGAGCACGACCTGCCTGTACTCGGACATTGTGCTGCCTACGGCCACCTGGTACGAAAAAAACGACCTCAACACCAGCGACATGCACCCCTTCATTCACCCGCTGTCTACCGCGGTAGATCCGGTGTGGGAGTCAAAAAGCGACTGGGAAATTTACAAGGGTTTCGCAAAAAAATTCAGCGAACTCTGCGACGGCCATCTGGGGGTAGAACAGGAAATGGTGCTGACCCCGCTGATGCACGATTCTCCGGGCGAACTGGCCCAGCCTTTCGAGGTGAAGGACTGGAAGCGCGGCGAATGTGAGCTGATTCCCGGCAAGACCGCGCCGCAGATGCAGGTGGTCGAGCGGGACTACCCCAACGTCTACAAACGCTTCACCGCGGTGGGCCCTCTGCTGAACAAGGTCGGCAACGGCGGCAAGGGCATTTCATGGAACACGGAAACCGAAGTGCGCCAGCTTGGCCAGTTGAACGGCCTGGTGACTGAGCCCGGCGTGACCCAGGGCATGCCGCGCATCGACAGCGATATTGATGCCTGTGAAATGGTGTTGCAGCTTGCGCCTGAAACCAATGGGCACGTCGCGGTCAAGGCATGGGCCGCGCTTGGGAAACAGACAGGCCGGGAGCACATTCATCTGGCGATTCACCGTGAAGACGAAAAAATCCGCTTTCGCGACATCCAGGCCCAGCCGCGCAAGATCATCAGCTCGCCGACCTGGAGCGGCATTGAGTCCGAAACGGTGTCGTACAACGCCGGCTACACCAATGTGCATGAGTTGATCCCATGGCGCACACTGACCGGCCGCCAGCAGTTCTACCAGGACCATCCCTGGATGCACGCCTTCGGTGAAGGTCTGGCCAGCTACCGGCCGCCGGTGAATCTGAAAGCCACCGCCGGTGTTCACGGCATACGCTCCAATGGCAATGCCGAAATCCTGCTGAACTTCATCACGCCGCATCAGAAGTGGGGCATTCATTCAACGTACACCGACAACCTCCTGATGCTCACCTTGAGCCGGGGCGGACCCATCATCTGGCTCAGTGAGGACGACGCCAAAGTGATCGGTGTTGAAGACAACGACTGGATCGAAGCCTACAACGTCAATGGTGCGATCGCCGCGCGGGCAGTGGTCAGCCAGCGGGTCAAGCCCGGCATGGTGATGATGTACCACGCGCAGGAAAAAATTGTCAACACACCTGGCTCCGAGATCACCGGCCAGCGTGGCGGCATTCACAACTCGGTGACCCGTATTGTTCTCAAACCCACGCACATGATTGGCGGGTATGCCCAGCTGTCTTACGGATTCAACTACTACGGGACCATAGGTACCAACCGCGACGAGTTTGTGGTGGTACGCAAGATGGACAAAGTGGACTGGCTAGACACGCCGCGTGGCGACGAGCGCGCCGAAGCCGTGCAGCAAATGGGAGAGGCAGCATGAAGATACGCGCGCAAATCGGCATGGTGCTGAATCTGGACAAATGCATCGGCTGCCACACCTGTTCGGTCACCTGCAAAAACGTCTGGACCAGCCGACCCGGCCTGGAGTACGCCTGGTTCAACAACGTCGAGACCAAGCCCGGCATTGGTTACCCCAAGGAGTGGGAAAACCAGGACAAGTGGAACGGCGGATGGGTACGCAAGGCTGACGGTTCGATCGAACCGCGTCAGGGCGGTAAGTGGAAGATGCTCATGCGGCTGTTTTCCAATCCGAACATGCCGCAGATTGACGACTACTACGAACCCTTCACCTTTGACTACGATCACTTGCAGTCGGCGCCAGAGATGAAGGCAACACCCACTGCCAGGCCGCGCAGTCTGATCACAGGCACACGCATGGAAAAAATCGAGTGGGGTCCGAACTGGGAAGAGATCCTCGGCGGTGAATTTTCCAAGCGCAGCAAGGACGCCAATCTGGCCAGTTTCGACCAGGTTCAGAAAGACATGGTGGGCCAGTTCGAAAACACCTTCATGATGTATTTGCCGCGCCTGTGCGAGCACTGCCTGAATCCGGCCTGTGTGGCCTCCTGCCCGTCAGGCTCAATCTACAAGCGCGAGGAAGACGGCATCGTTCTGATCGACAAGGACAAATGCCGTGGCTGGCGCATGTGTGTCTCGGGTTGCCCGTACAAAAAGATTTATTACAACTGGAAAAGCGGCAAGGCCGAAAAATGCACTTTCTGTTATCCACGCATTGAGGCCGGCCAGCCGACGGTTTGCAGCGAAACCTGTGTGGGCCGCATCCGTTATCTCGGCGTGGTGCTGTACGACGCGGACCGCATCCAGGAAGCGGCTAGTGTGGAAGACGACAAGGATTTGTACCAGGCCCAGCTTGACATCTTCCTGAACCCGCACGACCCCAAAGTGATTGAGCAGGCGCGCAAGGACGGCATCCCCGAAGCGTGGCTCGAAGGGGCCCGCCGCAGTCCGGTCTACAAGATGGCCGTGGAGTGGAAGGTGGCCTTGCCGCTGCACCCCGAGTACCGCACCTTGCCCATGGTTTGGTATGTGCCGCCGTTGTCGCCGATCACCTCGGCTGCCAATGCCGGGCATATTGGCGTGAACGGCGAGCTGCCCGACATCGCGCAGATGCGGATTCCCGTGCAGTACCTGGCCAATCTGCTGACTGCGGGCGACACGGCTCCAGTGATCCGCGCCTTGCAGCGCATGCTGGCCATGCGCTCTTACCAGCGCAGCAAACATGTGGACCAGATGCAGAACCTCGCCGTGCTCGAGCAGGCCGGGCTCACTGTGGCCGAGGTAGAGGACATGTACCACATCATGGCCATTGCCAACTACGAAGACCGCTTTGTCATTCCCAGCAGTCACCGCGAGTACGCCGAAAACACCTTCGACATGCGGGGTGGTTGCGGCTTCACGTTCGGCAACGGGTGCTCTGACGGGCAGAGCGACGTCAGTTTGTTCGGTGGCAACCGCAAACGCACCATTCCCATCAAGGTGGAGGTCTGAACCATGGCACTTTTCAACAATACCCCAGTGGCGACGAAGAGCCTGCGGGTACTTGCCCGGCTGCTCGGCTATCCCGACACCGAACTGCTTGGCAACCTGCCGGCGCTCCGTGCGGCTCTGCATGAAGAGCGGGCGCTGGGTCCGCAGCGGCTGTCCGAGCTGGACGCCATGATGAGCGCGCTGGCGAGTGCTTCGCCGCTGGATGCCGAGGCTGCGTACGTGGAACTCTTCGACCGCGGTCGTGCCACCTCGCTGCACCTGTTTGAACATGTCCACGGCGATTCGCGTGACCGCGGGCCCGCCATGATTGATCTGGCGCAGACTTACGAAAAAGCCGGCATGTACCTCGCTGAGGGCGAAATGCCGGACTACTTGCCGGTTGTGCTCGAGTTCACCTCAACCCAGCCAGCGCGCGAGGCACGCGAGTTTTTGGCCGAGATGGCCCATATCTTCAATGCCATCTTCTCGGCCCTGCAACAGCGCGGCAGTGCCTACGCCTGCGTTCTGGGCGCCCTGCTGGAGCTGGCAGGTGAAAAAGCCCAACCGGTCCAGATTGTTGCCGAAGAGCCCATCGATGCGGTCTGGCAGGAGCCCGTCGTTTTTGATGGGTGCTCCACCAAGGGCCAGGCCAGGCCCGGTCAGCCGCAGCCGATTCATATCGTGCCCAAGGCACTGAGAGCACGTCCCGCCCAAGGAGCACAAACATGAGCCCCGGTCTTCACGGTTTTCTTTTTGGGGTCTACCCCTACATCTGCCTGACGGTCTTTCTGCTCGGCAGTCTGATCCGTTTTGACCGCGACCAGTACACCTGGAAAAGTGATTCCTCGCAGTTGCTGCGCACCGGTTTGTTGCGATGGGGCAGCAACCTGTTTCATGTGGGCATCCTGTTCCTGTTCTTTGGCCATCTCGTTGGTCTCCTGACACCTCATGCGGTTTACGGCATGTTGATGGATGCCGCGATGAAGCAGCGTCTGGCGATCTATGCGGGCGGCATTGCGGGCGCTGTTTGCTTCGTCGGGCTGTCGATGTTGATCTACCGCCGCATGTTTGACCCGCGCATCCGCTACACCAGTCACAAGACCGACCTCGCTATCCTGCTGATCTTGTGGGTGCAACTCGTCGTGGGACTGATCACCTTGCCGTACTCGTGGGGGCACGCCGACGGCAATGTGATGCTGATTCTGGCCGATTGGGCCCAGCGCATTCTCACCCTGCGAGAGGTGGACTCGGCGGCACTCGCGGTCTTGCCCTGGCCTTACCGCTTTCATATCGTGTTCGGCATGACCATTTTCCTGCTGTTCCCGTTCAGCCGTCTGGTTCATGTCTGGAGCGGTTTCGCATCGGTCGCTTATCTGCTGCGTCCCTACCAGGTGGTGCGCAGCCGCCGCATGGGGGTGCCAACAGCCAAGTCCTCCGGCGAACGTTAAACCAACCAGAGCAACACCCCATGGACACCCTGACTTCTCCATCCCCTGCCGTGGCTCAAGGTTGCGGCAGCGGTAGCTGCCAGTGCGCCGCTGCAGCCGCCCAGCCCCCTTCGCCGACGGCTTATGTCAACGGCATTGCCCTGCATGCGCCCGGTCAGCAGCCTGACACCGCAACGCTGCGCGAACTGGCCTACACCGAGCTGCTGCGCCAGCAGGCGGTACGCCAGGGCCTGCTGCCACGCCACCCGGGACTGACGACCCCCGAACTGGGTGAGGCCGAGCGCACAGTGATCGAGACCATGGTGGATCAGGAGGTGGTCACGCCCCGGCCTGTTGAAGACGAAGGGCGGCGCTATCACGAGGCGCACAAGCCGCAGTTTGTCGTCGGACAAGCCTTGCATGTGCGGCACATCCTGTTTGCGGTCACGCCAGGTGTCAACGTCCAGGCGCTCGCTGTGCATGCCGAGCGCGCGTTGCTGGAGCTGTCGCACCAGGGCGTTGCACCAGGGCGTTTCGCACAACTGGCTGCCGAGTTGTCAAACTGCCCGAGTGGTGCGCAGGGTGGCGACCTTGGATGGATAACGCCAGATGATTGCGCGCCCGAGCTGGCGACCGAATTGTTTCACCTCCAGCATGCGCAGAGCGGCACCGGTGTGCATCCACGCCTGTTTCACACGCGCTTCGGTTTTCACATCATCGATGTGCTGGAGCGCCGCAGTGGCACGCAGCCTGCCTACGAAGAAGTGCGCGAGCGGATTGCCGCCCTGCTGACCATGCAGTCACGCGCCAGGGCCCTGCACCAATACATGAGCCTGCTGGTGGGAGAGGCGGACATCGAGGGCCTGGCGCTGGAAGGGGCGGATTCGCCTTTGGTGCAATGACCGATGGCGTCGCAAGCGCGGACGAGTTGCTGCTCCGCTTGCGGCGTTTCCATTCCGACTACTTTCCTCTGCACCAGCAGCGTTTTCAGGACCTGGTGGCCGAGGGGCAGCATCCCAAGACCCTGTTCATTGGTTGCTCAGATTCCCGGGTGGTGCCCTACCTCCTGACCGGCGCCGGTCCGGGCGAGTTGTTCATCGTGCGAAACGTCGGAGCGTTTATCCCTCCCTATGACGGATCCCATGGGTTGCACGGGACGATGGCCGCGATCGAGTTTGCGGTGCTCAGCCTGCATGTGGAACGCATCGTCGTTTGCGGACACAGTCACTGTGGGGCGATCCGCGCCGCCTACGAAGGTGTTCCCGAAGAGGCGGTGGCGCTTCAGGCATGGCTCAAATTGGCCAGTGAAGCCCTGCTGCCCGTACGGGCCAGTCCCGAGGCACTGCGCCGCACCGAGCAGCGCGTGGTGGTGCTGCAGCTCGAACGCCTGATGGCCTATCCCATGGTGCGGCGCGAGGTCGAGAAGGGATTGTTGACCCTGCACGGCTGGCACTACGTGATCGAAGACGGTGAAATCCATATCTTTGATGTACGACAAGGCAGCTTCGTGCCGGCCGCGATAGCCTCCAACAGCGGCACGGGACCGTACCAACCCTATGTGGAGCACGATGGACAAATTATCAGTATCTGAGGTGGCCGCAAGCGCCGGTGCCGATTCGGCCGCGATGGCGCAAGTTCTGCAGACCCTGGCCCGTGATTCGGGTCTCAAGCCCTGGCGGCTGGGGGGCAAAAGCCTGATCCCGGTGGTGCAGGGCGGCATGGGTGTGTGTGTGTCAGCAGGAGGCCTGGCGGGTGCGGTGGCCAGCATGGGTGGGATTGGCACGCTGTCTTCGGTGGACTTGCGGCGCCTGCATCCTGACCTGATGGCCAGGACCCGGCACCTGGACAAGGAGCCTGACGCGGGTGCGCAAATCGATGCTGCAAATCTGGCGGCTCTGGACCGGGAAATCCGCCGCGCGCGTGAGCTCTCGCAGGGGCGAGGTCTGCTTGCCGTGAACGTGATGAAAGCCCTCACGGCCTACGAAGCCTATGTGCACCAGGCCCTGGTCAGCGGAGCCGATGCGCTGGTGGTCGGCGCGGGCCTGCCGCTTGACTTGCCGGAACTGGCACGGGACTTTCCGGGCGCTGCGTTGATTCCCATCCTCTCGGATGCGCGTGGGGTCCAGCTGCTGGTGCGCAAGTGGCAGAAAAAAGGGCGGCTGCCGGATGCCATCGTGATTGAACATCCCGGCCTTGCAGGTGGTCATCTGGGCGCTGCGAAAGTCGCAGACCTGCATGACTCGCGATTTGATTTTGAGGTGGTCATTCCGCAGGTGCTGGAATTTTTCAGGACAGCCGGCATTGAACGCGAGATCCCGCTGATTGCGGCCGGAGGCATCAACTGCCGCGAGGACATCCTGCGTCTGCAGGCGCTCGGTGCGTCTGCGGTGCAACTGGGCACAGCCTTTGCCGTCACGCAGGAGTGTGATGCCGACCCCGCTTTCAAACAGGTGTTGGCCGACGCCAAACCGGAAGACCTGGTGGAATTCATCAGCGTGGCGGGGCTGCCTGCGCGTGCGGTGCGTACGCCCTGGCTGGACAAATACATGCGCCTGGAGCCCAAACTGCAGGCCGCTGCCCACCTGAAGAAAAAGTGCAATATGTCGTTTGACTGTCTTTCACATTGTGGTCTGCGCGACGGAGTGTCCAGCATGGGTCAGTTTTGCATTGACCAGCAACTGGGACACGCCTTTGACGGCGATACCCGGCAAGGCCTTTTCTTTCGTGGTGCTGCTCGCCTGCCCTTTGGCAACCAGATCCGCTCGGTGCAAGAATTGATGCAGTGGCTGCTGGGCGGTATTCGGCCTGCGGCGTCCATTGCAGGAGCGTGACATGAAGCGCGAACAACCCGGCCGACCTCAGGATCTGACGGCCACCCAGCCCATCAGCCAGGACGTGCTGAAGGAAAAATACCTCAAGCCCGGCGAATCGGGGCCGGAAGACCTGTACCGGCGCGTGGCGCGCGCACTGGCCTCGGTTGAGCCCGAGGCGCAGCGGGCCCACTACGAAGCGCTCTTTCTCCAGAACCTGCACGCGGGGGCGATTGGCGCAGGGCGCATCATGAGCGCAGCCGGCACTGCCATCCAGGCCACCCTGATCAACTGTTTTGTTCAACCCGTGGGAGATTGCATCCAGGGTGTCGATGACGGCGGCTACCCCGGCATCTACGAAGCCCTGCGCGAAGCGGCTGAAACCATGCGGCGCGGTGGCGGCGTGGGTTACGATTTTTCGCGCATCCGTCCGCGCGGCGCAGAGGTCAAGGGCACTGCCTCCATGGCCTCCGGTCCCTGCAGCTACATCAACGTCTTTGACCAGTCCTGCTCCACCGTCGAGAGCGCGGGTTCGCGGCGCGGCGCGCAGATGGGGGTGCTGCGCATCGACCATCCGGATGTGCATGAATTCATCACCGCCAAACGCACGCCCGGACGCTGGAACAACTTCAATGTATCGGTCGGCATGCCGGACAGTTTTATGCACGCGCTGGCCGAAGACCAGCCCTGGGAACTGGTCCACAAGGCCAAACCCGGCGCCCCCCTGATGGAGCAGGGCGCGTTCCAGCGCACCGACGGCCTGTGGGTTTACCAGACGGTAGCGGCGCGCGACTTGTGGGACACCGTGATGCGTTCGGCCTACGACTTCGCCGAACCGGGCATCCTGTTTCTGGATCACATCAACCAGGACAACAACCTGCGTTATTGCGAAGACATCGCGGCGACCAATCCCTGCGGCGAGCAGCCGTTGCCGCCTTATGGCTGCTGCGATCTCGGGCCCATCATCCTCACAAGGTTTGTGCGTCATCCCTTCGGCTTCAATGGAGTTGCGGGCTTTGATTTTGAAGCCTTCGAGAAATCAGTGTCCATCCAGGTGCGCGCACTTGACAACGTTCTTGACGTGACCTTCTGGCCCTTGCCGCAGCAGCAGGCCGAGGCCTCAGCCAAGCGACGCATTGGTGTCGGCTTCACCGGCCTCGGCAATGCGCTGGCCATGTTGTGCCTGCGTTACGACGCACCCGAGGGCCGGGAGATGGCGGCGCGCATCGCTGTGAGCATGCGCAATGCGGCCTATGCCGCTTCGGTGGCGCTTGCGCAGGAAAAAGGCGCGTTTCCAAAGTTCGATGCCGGGGGCTACCTCGCTGCGGGCACCTTTGCCAGCCGCTTGCCGCCTGCCCTGCAGCAGTCCATCCGCGCAAATGGCATCCGCAACAGTCACCTGCTGTCGATTGCACCCACCGGCACCGTCAGCCTGGCGTTTGCGGACAATGCGTCCAACGGGATCGAGCCTGCGTTCTCATGGATGTACCGGCGCAAGAAGCGTGAGCCGGACGGCAGCACCACCGAGTACGCGGTGGAAGACCACGCCTGGCGCCTGTACCGCGAGCTCGGCGGCGATGTGGACAAGCTGCCCGGCTACTTTGTTTCGGCGCTTGAGATGTCGGCGGACAGCCACATTTGCATGATGGAAGCGGTGCAGCCCTTTGTGGATACAGCCATCTCCAAGACTGTCAATGTGCCGGCCGATTACCCGTACGAGGACTTCAAGGGTCTTTACCAGCAGGCCTGGCGCGCAAAACTCAAGGGCCTGGCCACCTACCGGCCCAATGCCATTCTGGGCTCGGTGCTGGAAGTGCATCCCGGCGCCGCAGCAACGTCGTCTGATGCGGCGACCCCCACGGATCCCATGCGCACCGTGATTGAAAGCCGGCCCAAAGGTGCGTTGTCAGCGGTGGCCGAGAAGGTGGACTACTGGACGCAGGAGGGTCACAAGACGCTGTACATCGTGGTGTCATTTTTGCCCGTGCCGGCGTCTGGCGGTGAAGGTACTGTCGAGCGCGCCATCGAATTTTTCATGCCGGTGGGGCAAAGCGGCGAATCGCAGCAGTGGATCACCTCCAGCATGCGCATGCTGTCTCTGGCTGCGCGCGGTGGATTTCTGGAACGTGCGCTCAGCGACATGCGCAAGGTGGCCTGGGATCGCGGGCCGGTGCGGCTGGGAACCTATGAGAAGGCGGATGCTACGCGCGTGCCCATGTGGCACGACTCCGAAGTCGCGGCCATTGCGTATGCGGTGCAGAACATCATTGCCCGGCGCAGCCATCCACCGGCCTCCGGGGTACCTGCTGCTGAACCCGCCATGGACGCCACGCTTGCACCACCACTGATGGCCGGGAAAAAGTGCGGCGAGTGTGGGGCACATGCGGTGATCCGCAAGGACGGCTGCGACTACTGCACCCAGTGTGGACATCTGGGAGTTTGCGGATGAGCGACCGCCCCGCCATTGCTTTGCACGCAAGCGCTGTCAGGCCTTCTGTCAGGGAACGGGCGTTGGTGGACGCGCACTGGCGGGCCGGCCACCTGTTGCTGGCACCACATCGGTTGGGCTTTTTTCTGGCCATGGTGGTGCTGGTGTTTGCTGCGGGCTGGTGGGCGCTGGTGCAACTGGACCGTGGCAGCGCTGTCCTGAACCTGCCTTATGCGATCTCGCCTTCACTGGTGCACGGCACCGTGATGACTTTCGGATTTATTCCCCTGTTCTTTTCGGGTTTCCTGTTCACGGCTGGACCGAAATGGCTGGGTGTTGCGCCGCTGGCGCCTCGCCGCCTGCTGGTGCCTCTTCTGATGCAGGCCACCGGCTCGGTGCTGTGGCTGATCAGCTCCCATCTGAACGGTCTGCTGGCGCTGGCCGCGCTGGCCGTGGCTTGTGCCGGTCTGGCCTGGGTCACCGCCCTGTTCTGGTCCATGATCCGGCGCAGTCAGGCCGAAGATCAGGTCCATGCGCGCACGGTGGGAGCCGCCTGTGTGGTGGGCTGCCTGAGTCTGGGCGGCCTCACGCTGAGCCTGTTGTTGGGCGCGCCTGCGGTGTCGCGCGCCTTTCTGCTCACCGGTCTGTGGGGGTTCATCGTCGTGGTGTACCTGGCGGTGGCGCACCGCATGATTCCATTTTTCACCTCGGGTGCGCTGCCCTTCATTCATGCCTGGCGGCCATTTTGGGTGTTGTGGTTGATGCTGGCGGTCGCGTGCTTTGAAGTGGCGGCTGTGTGGGTCGAATTCGATGGCCTGCTTCCCGGCGCGGCGGGCACGGTCTGGGTGGCTGTACGTGGAGTTTTTGAACTTCTGGCGGGCAGTGTGCTGCTCTGGCTTGCTGTGATCTGGGGCCTGGTGCAAAGCTTTAAAAACCGGCTGCTGGCCATGCTGCACATGGGTTTCCTGTGGCTGGGCGTATCGCTTGTATTGGGTGGTGTCTCGCAAGTCCTGAGTTTCTGGCAGGGTGGTCCGGTGCTGGCTTTGGGCTCGCTGCATGCCCTGACCATGGGTTGCCTGGCCTCCCTGATGCTGGCCATGGTCACCCGGGTGTCCTGTGGACACAGCGGACGGGCGTTGGTCGCTGACAGGATCGCCTGGTCCCTGTTCTGGCTGTTGCAAGTGGCGACCTTGCTGCGCATAGGTGGTGCTGCCCAGGGCAGGCTGGCGGGCTGGCTGCTGTTGGCCGCTGCCTTGTTGTGGGCGGGTGTGATGGGCGTGTGGGGTGTCCGGCTGGGCGTCTGGTATGGCCGCCTGCGCACCGACGGACGCCCCGGCTGAGGAGCCATTTCATGGGTCAGCACGCTTTCCATCCTTCTTCCCCGCTGCCCGCCGTGGCGGACAATGAGCTTGCGAGCCTGGCGACCGCACTGATGCAATCCCGGCAGACCATTTTGCCCAGGCGGCTCCTCGCTCCTGGGCCTGATGCCGTGCAACTGCGCATGATTTTTGACGCCGCAGCCACGGCCCCTGACCACGGACAGTTGTTGCCCTGGCGTTTTGTCCTTGTGCCTCAGGCCGCGCGCGAGCAACTGGCCGATGTATTTGGTGCTGCGCTGCTGGAGCGGGACGCACAGGCCACGCCTGAGCAACTGGGGCAGGCGCGCGAGAAAGCCTACCGTTCGCCCCTGCTGCTGCTCGCGGTGGTTGATGGCCAGCGCGGAGACCCCGGCATCGATTTGTCGGAACGCATCGTTTCCGCCGGTTGTGCGGTGCAGAACATGTTGCTCATGGCCACGGCGCTGGGGTATGGCTCGGCGCTGACCAGCGGCAAGGCCCTGAAGTCCGCCGGACTGCGTGCCCTGTTTGCTCTGACCGCTGGCGAGCACGCACTGTGTTTTGTCAGCATAGGTACGGTGGAGACACGCAAACCCTTGCGATTGCGGCCTGCGCCCGCTGATTTCGTAACGCGCCTTGGTGCCGACGCAAACATGAGTCGCGAGCTGCCCGATATTTCAATGTCCCCTTGACTGGATGAGCCCCATGACCATTCTGAGTTTTGACGATCTCCTGCAAGCCGCCCGGGCCCAGCCGGAGGCGCAGCGCCTGCTGTTTGTGTTTACCGGTGTGGAGTTGCCAGAAGACTCCACGCCTGTCCAGCGCGCGCGTTTTGAGGCCGGGCAAGGCGGAACACTGGTGCCATTGATGTGCGTGGACAAACGCCCGGATGAATTGACTTCCTTTGCGGCGCTGGCGCAGGAGTCCAGCCAGTTTGGCCACGTCTGGGGACTGGTATTTGCAGCGGCCCTGTCGGGGTCGGTGAACCGTGCGCCTACCAGCGAAGATGCCGAGGAACCCCTGCAGCGCATGGTGGAGTCCATCAAGCAGGGAAGGATAGGGGCTTTCATTCCTTTTGACCCGCAGGGGCAGCCGGTGCAAATTGGCTGAAAGAGGCATCATGCGTCTGACGCCGCGTCCGGAAGCAGTGTCAGGATTTCGTCCGCTGGATGCCGGCATGGATGAGCCTTTTGACATGCTGGCTGCCTGCCATGAAAGGGTGGAGCGCATGCTGGCGCTGCTGACCCGGCTGCAGCAACATCTTCGGGACAAGGGTCCCGACGAGTCTGCGCGACAGGCCGCCCGTGATGTGATGCGCTACTTCGATCTCGCCGCGCCGCTGCACCACCAGGACGAGGAGTTGCATGTGTTTCCCCCGCTGCTGAATGGGCCTGATGCGGGCCTGCGCACCCTGGTGCAGAGGCTGGTGGAGGACCATCGCGACATGGAAGTCGCCTGGCTTCAGGCGCGCCAGGTATTGCAGGCGGTCGCTGAAACAGCGACCCTTGAGCAGGCGCTACCGGGACCGACCGAAATGTCGATATTGGACCGCTTTGCCGCGCTCTACGGCCGGCATCTGGCGGACGAAGATCTTCTGGCCTATCCTGCGGCACAAGCCCTGCTGTCTGCGCAGGCTCTGCAGGTCATGAGCCGGGACATGATGAAGCGTCGCGGCGCGCACACCTTGTGAACTTCCCTGGTGAGGACCGCGTGGAGCTGCCGCCGGTCCTGAGGTGTGATTCGAGGCAAAATAGGGGGATGAACGCGCCCGACCTTCCTGATGCCTTGACCACCCGCGACGGGATCGCGGCACTCATGGCGGCCATGGGTGTCAAGGCGAAAGTGGCTTCTGCCCTTATGGCACGGGCGCCGACTGCTATAAAAAACAAAGCATTGCTGTCGCTGGCCGCCTTGTTGCGCGGCCAGGGCGGGCCTTTGCAGGTGGCCAATGCCATCGATATCGAGCGCGCCAGGGCAGCCGGACTGGCCGCGCCGCTGGTGGACCGCCTCGTCCTCAGCCCCAAAATTCTTGAGACCGTTGCCCTGGGTTGCGAGCAACTCGCGGCCATGCCGGATGTGATTGGCGAGATCATTGGCATGAAACAGCAGCCCAGCGGCATTCGCGTCGGGCAGATGCGTGTGCCTATTGGCGTCTTTGGCATGATTTACGAAAGCCGGCCCAACGTGACGATTGAGGCCGCTTCGCTGGCCATCAAAAGCGGCAATGCCTGCATATTGCGCGGCGGCTCGGAAGCCATCGAGTCCAACAAGGCGCTGGCTGCGCTGGTGTGCCAGGCGCTGATGGACGCGGGGCTTCCTGCAGACGCGGTGCAACTGGTCCCCACGACCGATCGCGAGGCGGTGGGCATCCTGATTGCCATGCCG